>CAYZEZ010000218.1:0-8348 GCA_964477295.1 uncultured Bacteroides sp.
ATCGAGTTGAAATCTCTCCTGGTCGACCTCGTTGAGCTTCGGGAGATCGGCGATCGTGTTGAAAAAGGTGACCTGCTGGTTCAGATGGACAGAACACAGTTGCACCAGGCCATGATCCAGTTGAAGAATGTCGAGACTGATTACAGGAGGCTTGATACGCTTAATAAAGTGGGTGGCATATCAGAGCAGCAGTATGACCAGATTAAGGCTCAATATGATATAGCTAAATCCAACGTAGAATTCCTTCAGGAAAATACTGTTCTAAGGGCTCCATTTAAAGGAGTGATATCAGGCAAGTATTATGAAAACGGGGAGTTTTACTCCGGTGTACCCACTACCCCTGTCGGTAAGTCGGCTATCGTTTCAATTGTCCAGATCGATCCGATGAAGGTCATGGTTGACATCTCTGAAAAATATTTTCCCCTGATCAAAAAGGGGATGAATGCTGATGTGGCCTGCGATATATATCCCGGGAAAAGTTTTCCTGGCAAGGTCGAGCGTATCCATCCTACCATTGATCAGGCTACAAGATCTTTCACGATAGAAATTAAAATTAGCAATGAACTGAAATTACTCCGACCCGGAAT
Source organism: uncultured Bacteroides sp. (assembly GCA_964477295.1). Lineage (GTDB taxonomy): Bacteria > Bacteroidota > Bacteroidia > Bacteroidales > SM23-62 > CAYZEZ01. Next base: position 588 of record CAYZEZ010000218.1, read on the forward strand.
GTTCTGCAGGGTATCGATGAAACTGGGAGAAGAAATGGCACTGGTTGTACCATCTGTGGCTGTATTGAAATTGCAGGGATCGAATGAACGGTACATGTTCCTTGAAGAAAACGGAACAGCAAGGCGAATCGCTGTTCTTATCGGGAAGCGTTTTGATGATAAGATAGAGATCATATCCGATGAACTCAAGGTGGGAAGCCATATCATCATGAAAGGCCAGGCAAAACTGATTGACGGGGATAAGGTGAAAGTGGTGAACTCGGATTGATCTCAGAATATCGATTAACGATCTATGATTTACGAAGTAAAGAAATGCATACCTGGAAACCAATACCTCGCACCCCGTATCTCGCAACTCGCAATCAGGATAGTTTAAAACTTTAGATAAAAAATAAGCCATGAGCATCTATAAAAGTGCAGTTAAAAAGCCCATTACAACACTGATGGTTTTCGCGGGTATCGTTGTCCTTGGATTATATGCCCTGGTACAATTGCCTGTGGACCTTTATCCGGATATGGAATTCCCGGCCATTTCTGTTATGACGACTTACCCTGGTGCCAATGCATCAGACATTGAAACCAATATAACCCGGAAACTGGAGGATGCCTTCAATAGTATTGACAGGCTGAAAGAAGTTACATCGACTTCATATGATAATCTTTCGGTAATCTTACTCGAGTTTGAATGGGGAACAAATCTTGATGAAGCTTCTAACGACCTCAGGTCAGCCATTGATTTAACATACGATATTCTCCCGGAGGATTGTGACAGGCCTTCTGTCTTCAAGTTTAGCACCAGCATGATGCCCATACTTTTTTATGCCATCACGGCTGAGGAAAATTTCTCAGGCCTGGAAAAAATATTGGATGAAAGGATCATTAATCCCCTTAACAGGATTGACGGGATAGGATCGATCGACCTGATAGGGGCTCCCGTCAGGAAGATATACGTGGATGTTGATCCCACACGGCTTGATGCTTATAACCTTACCATTGAACAGGTTGGGGGTGCTATTGGTGCGGAAAATATGAATATGCCATCGGGAAACGTAAAAATGGGACAGATAGATTACCAGCTAAGGGTCCAGGGTCAGTTTACCGAGAGTTCACAGCTGGATAACATTGTGGTTGGAAATGCAGGCGGTAACCCCATTTACCTTAGAGACATCGGTACTGTAAGGGATACCATTAAGGACGTGTCTATTGTAGAAAGGATCGACGGGAGGCAGGGGCTGCGTATGTTTGTGATGAAACAATCCGGTGCCAATACGGTTAAGATCACAAGACAGGTGAACAAACAACTTGCCGAGCTGGCAAAAAACCTGCCATCCGATGTGAAAATTACTACGATTTTTGATACATCAGATTTTATAACGGACGCCATCAAGAACCTGTCAGAAACATTGTTATGGGCACTGTTTTTTGTCGTTTTGGTGGTGCTGGTTTTCCTGGGAAGATGGAGGGCAACTTTAATTGTTGGACTCGCAATACCCATCTCTCTCATTACATCTTTTATTTACCTCTTTATTACGGGTAATTCTTTGAACGTAATATCCCTGGCATCCCTGGCTATTGCCATCGGGATGGTGGTTGATGATGCCATTGTAGTACTGGAAAATATCTCAAAGCATATCGACAGGGGGGCAAGCCCCAGGGAAGCCGCCATATATGCAACCAACGAAGTATGGCTGGCGGTCATTGTAACCACCCTGGTGGTATTAGCTGTTTTCATGCCACTTACGCTGGTTTCGGGACTTACCGGTGTGATGTTTAACCAGCTGGGCTGGATAGTGTCCATAACCATCGTTACTTCGACGGTCATTGCCATATCGCTCACTCCCATGCTTGCTTCGAAACTGCTGAAGCTGAAATTAAAAAAAGAGAAAAAACCAAGGTTTGGCTATTCAACCACCATCGGTAAGTGGCTCGGGAAGATCGAAAATATATACGAAGATAACCTTCGCTGGGCATTGAGACACAGGGGATTAGTCTTGATTGTCGGGTTGGCGGTTTTCATAGGTTCGTTATTTCTCATGAAATTTATCCATACCGATTTCATGCCTGAGTCGGACGAAGGCCAGGTAAATGTTTTTGTGGAGCTTCAATCGGGTGTCCGCGTAGAGGAGACTGTAATTACCACGAAAAAAATAGAGAACCTGATTCATGAGCGATACCCTGAAGTTGAACTCATCTCATCATCCACCGGTTCCGATGATGAAGGAGGATTTATATCCATGTTCAGCCAAAGCGGGTCAAACATGATCAATTTTACACTGAGGATGATTCCACTGGGTATGAGGGAAAGAACAGTCTGGGATATCTCTGATGACCTTCGTAACCAGCTCGACCTGTTCCCGGAGATCATAAATTATGATATAAATACACAGGCACATTTCATGGGATCAGCCGGCAATACAGTGAATGTGGAGATCTATGGCTATGATTTTGACGTAACCAGCCAGGTAGCCTCACAGATGAAGAATATCTTCAGTAAGATCGAAGGTGCAGAGGATATCCAGATCAGCCGTGAGAAGGAAAAGCCCGAGTTGCAGATAGCCCTCGACAGGGATAAGCTATCACAACATGGACTCAATACTGCAACTGTTTCAATGTATATCCGAAACCGTGTTGACGGGATGATCGCATCCCGTTTTCATGAGGAGGGAGATGAGTATGATATCATTGTCAGGTTTAACGAGGGTTACAGGAATTCCATATCAGATATAGAGGCGATAAGCATAATGACCCCCATGGGGAAGCGGATCAAGGTAGCCGAACTGGGAGAGGTAAAGGAATACTGGAGCCCGCCAAATATAGAAAGGAAAAGAAGAGAAAGGCTCGTTACGGTTTCAGTTAAACCGGTTGGTATTTCACTTGGAGAGCTCGCAACAAGGATAAATGCTGAGATTGGAAAGATTGATATCCCCCGGGAAGTATTAGTAGTGGTGGGAGGGGCCTATGAGGACCAGCAGGAGGCATTTGCCGACCTGGCCCTCCTGATGCTGATAGGCTTGCTGCTTGTCTACCTGATCATGGCTTCCCAGTTTGAATCCTTTGTCATGCCTGTGATCATAATGTTTACCATTCCCTTTGCCTTTTCGGGGGTCATACTGGCCTTGTTAATAACCAATACCACGCTTAGTGTGGTAGCTGCATTGGGTGCAGTGCTCCTGGTGGGTATTGTAGTGAAAAACGGGATTGTTATGATAGACTTTATAAACCTGATGCGCGACAGGGAATATGAATTGGCTGATGCCATTGCCCTCTCAGGTAAATCGCGTATGCGGCCCGTTCTTATGACTTCGTTTACCACTATCCTGGCCATGCTGCCGCTTGCGCTCAGTTCAGGGGAAGGTTCGGAGATATGGAGCCCAATGGGGATCACAGTGATCGGGGGATTGATCTTCTCTACATTCCTGACACTAATCTATATCCCGGTGCTTTACGGATTTTTGATCAGGAAAACAGCAAAGGATAAAAAGCAGAAGCTAAGAAGGAGATTCATTTTTATGGATACAAAAGATAAATCAAAGATATGAAAGCAGTATTTATTGTTTTTAACCAGGCCCAGACCGAGCGGGTGGAATATATGTTTGACCAGCTCGAAATCAATGGATATACCTGGTGGAATGATGTTCAGGGCCGCGGCACCGAAACCGGTGAACCGAGAATGGGTACACATACCTGGCCCGAAATGAATTCAGCCGCACTGGTTATTATCCCTGATAAGAAGGTTGAAACCCTGTTGGACAGCGTCCATAAACTGGATAAAACAAACGAGGAAGTGGGTATCCGGGCCTTTGCATGGGATATACTGCAGACGGTCTGATCTGAAGATCACCACTGCAAAGCCCGGGATTTGTGATTCCTGACCCTGAAGGTTATATTTTAAGCTTTCACCAATAATACAAGCTAATTATGAAATTAAAATCTGTAAAATACTTAGTCCCGATTCTTATTTACTCTCTTGTGATATCGAATCCTGCAACTTCACAGGATTATCCTTTCCAGAATACTGACCTGCCAGATGAAGAACGCCTGGATAATTTAATTTCATTGATGACCCTGGAAGAGAAGATTGATCATCTTTCATCCCGTCTTCGTAGCATACCCAGGTTAGGGGTGAAAGGCACGCGGACCGTGGAAGGGCTCCATGGCCTGGCCTGGAGCGGCCCGGCAAACTGGGCAGTGAAGGGAGAAGGTGCTGCTCCTACAACCACTTTTCCCCAGGCAATCGGACTCGCCCAGACATGGGATCCTGAGCTGCATGAAAAATTAGCGGCCTGGGAAGGGTATGAAACGCGATACCTGGCACAGAACCCAAACTTCGGAAGAGCCGGTTTAATCGTTTTTGCCCCAAATGCCGACCTGGGAAGGGATATCCGGTGGGGACGCACCGAAGAGTGCTACGGTGAAGATGCATTCCTGGCCGGGGAAATGACGGTGGCCTATGTGAAAGGCCTGCAAGGCAATGATCCGCGATATTGGAAAACGGCATCCCTGATGAAGCACTTCCTGGCAAACAGCAACGAAAATAACCGATTAATCAATTCTTCCGATTTTGATGACCGGCTGTTCCATGAGTATTATGCATATGCTTTTTATAAAGGCGTAACGGAAGGCGGTTCACGTGCATTCATGGCCGCATATAATAAATACAATGGCATCCCGTGTACGGTACATCCTGTACTCAGGGAAATTACTGTAAATAAATGGGGACAAAACGGCATTATATGTACTGATGGAGGGGGATTTTCGCGCATGTTGGATAGCCATCATTATTATGAGGATAGGGCAGAAGCTGCAGCTGCCTGTATTCAATCCGGGATCAATATGTTCCTCGACCGTTACAGGCCTGCACTGAAAGAAGCGCTGGAAAGGGGTTTAACCAGTGAAGCAGAGATAGACCGGGCAGTCCGGGGCACACTCCGGGTAATGCTTAAACTCGGGTTATTGGATGACAGCCCGGACAATCCCTACACCCGGATAGGTATTGCTGATACAACCAGGCCCTGGACCAGGCAGGAAGCCAGGGAACTGGCCAGAAAAGCTACTGTAGAGTCTGTGGTATTATTGAAGAATGAAAATTTGCTGCCACTGAAAATGGAAAACCTGACCTCTGTTGCTGTTATTGGTCCGAGTGCCGACCTGGTGGTTTCAGACTGGTATGCCGGCACTCCTCCCTACAGGGTTTCAATCCTGGAAGGTGTCAGGAAAGCAGTAGGTGACAAGGCAGAAGTGCTGTTTGCCGCCAGCAATAAAGCCGATTCTGCGGTGATAGCTGCTGGTAAAGCTGATATTGCCATTGTTTGTGTGGGGAACCATCCAATAAGTTATGGCCTTGGATGGGGCCAGAACTATGTGGCCAGCGATGGACGTGAAGATGTGGACCGGCAGGCCATTTCGCTTGAACAGGAAGACCTGGTAAAACTGGTGAAGGCGGCAAATCCCAATACCGTGCTCATACTTGTATCCAGCTTCCCGTATGCAATCCCCTGGTCAAAGGAACACGTTCCTGCCATTCTTCATGTAACCCAGTCGAGCCAGGAACTGGGGAACGGTGTTGCAGATATCCTGTTTGGTAAAGAAAGCCCGGCAGGCAGGCTGGTTCAGACCTGGTCGGCTTCTATTGACGAGTTACCGCCTATTCTGGATTACAATATCCGCAACGGAAGGACCTACATGTATGACCGGCACGAACCCTTGTTTGCTTTCGGGCACGGGCTGAGTTATACTACATTTGAATACTCTGACCTTACCCTTGACCAGTCAGCACTCGGGGATGGAGGCAGTGTTGCAGTTTCATTCAACCTGAAGAACAGTGGCCCGGTAAACAGTGATGAAGTGGTGCAGCTATATGCCGGATTCCCGGATTCAGAAGTGGAACGCCCGGAGAAAGCATTAAAAGGTTTTAAAAGGGTGTTTGTTCCGGCTGGAGAAAGCCTTAAGGTGAGCATCATGCTGAATGCCGATGATCTGAGGTACTGGGATGTAGACCAGGATGCTTTTGTACTGGAAAAAGGAATTGTGAAGCTTATGATCGGGGCATCGTCCGAAGATATCCGGCTGACGGGCAGCCTGGAAATAAAATAAAATGAATATATTGGTATCTCATATAATAGCATAAATCCCAATCATAATAATTAAATCTATCACACCATGAAACTCAGAACAGGTTTTATCTTACCAAAGGCAATGGCCATCATGATCCTGGCATCAATTTCTGTAGCCGGTGCAGCGCAAAAGAATGTGGATTTTTCAGGAACATGGAACCTTGACAAATCACTAAGCAAACAGCATCCTGAATTCTCATGGGCTCCGTTACAGCTTAACATTACCCAGGAAAAGAAGTCGATAGCGATTGAAAGAGTTTCTAACTGGCAGGGAGAAGAGTACAGGCAAACAAGTACATATCTCCTTGATGGGCAGGAAAGCGTAAATGAAGGATTCCAGGGAGAGGATATTATTTCAATGGCGAGCTGGGGGGATAAAGGAAAAACTATGACCATAGTAACAGACCTGGAAATGGAGGATGGCGGGACCTTATCCCTTTCTTCAACTTATGGAATGCAGGATGGCCGCCTCAAAATAGAATTTCAATCCAGGGGAGGACAATATGGTGACTCAGCAGAGACCTGGGTTTACAACAAGAAATAAAATCCTGATCCCTGCATACTAAAGTCCCTGGTATTCTTATTCACATGTTACATAACATATATTATGGATTGTCTTGTTAAACGTTTAAACATATTTTTATTCTAACTTAAATATTACCTGTTTTAAACGTATTTTACTTAAACAAGACAATAAAGCTTCAACTGTTTAATCCGGGTTAGTTGAGGAAGACTTGATTTTATGCCATCTTCATGTCATTTAATAATAATATGAGGTTGACAATAAGAGTTGGATTGTTTACAGGATAGTTTCAGGTTGTTAATCATCAAAGATGAGTAACAAACTTAAAAGGACGTCACTTAAAGATATTGCCGACATAGTCGGTGTGTCTACAGCCCTTGTATCGTATGTGCTGAGCGGAAAGGAAAAAGAGAAACGGGTTGGGGAAGCAATTGCACAGCGAATCCGCGAAGTGGCAAAAGAATTAAAATATTCTCCCAACCAGATTGCTCGTAGCTTAAGGGAAGGCTCAACCAAAACGATCGGACTGGTTGTTGCTGATATTGCCAATCCATTTTTCGGAGACATGGCAAGAATTATTGAGGACGAAGCCAATAATAACGGGTATGTCGTTATTATTTGCAGTTCTGATGAAGATTATCAAAAATCTGCCATTTTAGTTGATACTTTAGGGAAGCATCAGGTTGATGGATTTATCATTGTACCGGCTGACGGGCCTGCTGATTACATCAAAGATCTGGTAATAAATGAGATCCCTGTTGTACTGCTTGACCGTAATGTTTCTGCAATTGATACCAATTATGTTATGCTGGATAACTTTAATGCCAGTTATAAAGCGATTAGTTGTTTCATTAAAAAAGGATATAGAAAAATTGGCCTGATCATTTATAAATCTTCACTCCTCCACATGAAGGACAGGAAATTGGGCTATATGAAGGCAATGGAGGCCAACGGCCTGAAGGATAATATGTTAGTCAAGGAAGTCAGGTATTTAAAAATTAAAGCGGAAATAAATAATGCCATGAAGGAAATGACACAGGGAGATAAAAAAGTAGAGGCTGTATTATTTGCAACAAATACACTTTGCATCAATGGGTTGTATTATATCCAGGAAAACAATATCAG
>CAYZEZ010000219.1:0-8292 GCA_964477295.1 uncultured Bacteroides sp.
GGGATGGCCATTTGTTCCTGAATCGGAATAAACCGAATTAAAATGTGAACTTGTTATTTTAACAATTACCTGTTTGACATGTACTCCCGCACATTCAGGCAGGATCATTGACCCTGATACTGGCAGTATTGAATTCAAATGCCTGCCTTTTGATCTTGAAAACATCAAACTGCTTGAAGTCCCTTTCCGGCATGCAACCGAACTGAACATCCAGTCGCTGTTGAATTATGAACCAAACCGTTTTCTCGCAAAATTCAGGATGGAAGCCGGCCTGGATCCGAAAGCCGAACATTACCATGGCTGTGAGGATCAATCCTTAGCCGGACACAGCCTGGGGGGCATCCTTGCAGATGTGATACATCATACTGATAAGGGTAAATACTACTGTAAGCAGCAGGGCTACAATGTATGGACCGACCGAAAATGAAAATCATCCACAACACCAACGATTTTAGTTCCTTCCTCCAAACCCATTTTGTAATCGCCACCATACAATATTTGCTTCCCTACAGGTTCATCATATCCTATTCGCTGAACAGCTGCTTTGTTCAGTATTACTTCCCTCCCGGCTTCATCACTTCTAAACCGGTCATAAGTAAATCCGGGGCCCTCGATAAACCTCACCAGTGATGAAGCGAAAGGTACAACAGTGATTATAAAATTGCCGTTTGCCAAATCCTGAAGAAAGCCGTCAGGGGGCTTTTGTCTTAATGGCTACCTGGCCGGACTCCAATCCATCGCTTTCAGCAGTCAGGGTAATGTTCCCTGCCGATTTGCCTGACTGTATTATGGCCATGCATCTCCCGTTAAAGACTTTGCGGTGAGGTTTTACAAATGACTCAAGGCTTGTTGGGTCCCCATTGCCAACAGCCCTTAACGATCCCTCTCCTTCAACCCTGAAATCAACAAGGTTATCGGCCCGGGGGCAAACCACACCCTCTTCATCAACAATCGTTACCGTTACAAAAGCAAGGTCCTTCCCATCGGCTGCAATTTCAGTACGATCGGCCTCAAGGATAATTTTCGCTGGCTCTCCTGCTGTCTTCATTACTGCCTCCTTCAGCGGATTATTGTTTTTATCCAGGGCCACAACCTTTAATTCGCCCGGCTCATACCTGATGTTATCCCAAACCAGCCGGTAGGTAGTATATAATTTTGAAGGATCTTTTTCCTTTACTCCCAGGCTTTTGCCATTCAGGAATAATTCCCCCTTATCGTAACTGGTATAGCATTGAACTGAAACCACCTGGCCCTCTTCCCAGTTCCAGTGTGGCAACAGGTGCAATACTTCCTTATCGGTCCACCTGCTCTGGTACAAATAAAACCGGTCCTTAGGTATTCCACACAAATCGATTATACCGAAATAGGAACTTCGGGATGGCCACTCCACATTATACGGTGTTGGTTCGCCCAGGTAATCGAATCCGGTCCATACATATTCTCCTGCCATAAACTTAAAGGAATCCTGGGCTACCCATTCCCGGTCGGGGGAAGTGGCCCAATAGGGGAATTCATTATCAAAGGAACTTGAATGAAATGGTTCACGGGTAAAATGCACCTTCTCTTCAGCCGGGAAAAAATATTCCCCCCTGGAGCTGACAGTGGAAGCAGTTTCACTGGCATACATTTTCCAGTCAGGGTACCTCTCATGGATATATTCATAATATTGAGGCTTATAATTCCATCCCTGGACATCCACTGCTTCTGCCAATCCGTTATCGATGGCTTGGTCCCACTGGTCAAATCCGGCCGTGGTGGGGCGGGTCGGATCTTCACGATGGCAGATATCAACCAGGAACCGGGCATATTCAGCGCCATCCCGTATCCCTTGTTCCAGGATTTCGTTCCCGATACTCCACATGATCACTGAAGGGTGGTTCCTGTCACGGTGAACAAGAGCTGCCATATCTTTTTCAGCCCACTCGTCCCATAAAGTATTGTAACCGTTCACTTTCTTAGGATGTTTCCATTCATCAAAGGCTTCGTCCATGACCATGAATCCCATTTCGTCGGCCAGGCTGACCAATTCAGGAGCCGGGGGATTGTGGCTGGTACGGATGGAATTACAGCCCATCTTCTTCAACAGGTTCATTCTGAAGCGCAATGCAGCTACATTTACAGCCGCTCCAAGCGGACCCAGGTCGTGGTGAATGCAGACCCCGTTGAGCGGGACATGTTTACCATTTAAAAAGAAACCTTCATTGCTGGTGAATTCAAAGTACCTGAATCCGAAAGGAGTTTCATAGACATCCAGTTTTTTGTTGTTTTCCAGGATAGATGTAACCGCAGTATATATTACCGGAGTTTCAACCGACCATAGTTCCGGATCTTCAACTTCAAGGATCTGTTCACTTTCTTTCTCTTTGTTTATTCCAATTTCAGAAGAAACAAACGCTACGGTCTTTCCTTCCGGAGACACGATTTTTGTTTCGATAGTGACCTCTTTTGCCTGGCCTGATTTGTTAATGATATCCGTTTTCAAATGCACGGAGCCAGATCCATCATGGATCCCCGGTGTTGTCAGACAGGTTCCCCACTGCTTTACAAACACCGGGTTGGTGATCACCAGCCGGACATTCCTGTAGATCCCGGCTCCGGGATACCAGCGGGATGAGTACTTTTTATTTTCTAACCTTACAGCCAGAATATTTTTCCCTTCAAAGTTTATATAAGGGGTCAGGTCAAATCCAAAGGAAGCATAGCCATAAGGCCATTCACCCACAAATTCCCCGTTCAGGTATACCTTTGCATGGCTCATCGCACCGTCGAATTCAATATGGATCTGTTTGCCAATATAATTGGATGGAATATCAAGCTCTTTATGATACCAGCCGACTCCAATGTGTGGCAGCCCTCCTGTTTCACCGGAGGTCATCCCTGGCTCCCGTTTAATAAACTTCGGGACCCATTCTTCCGAGGCATCAATAGATTTATCAAAATCTCCTGATATAGCCCAGTCGTGCGGCACCGTTACTTTTTCCCACGAGGCTGTACTGACCCCGGGATCCTCACCCCCATCCACTTCACCATTAAAAAATTCCCACCCTGTTTCCAGGGGTATTACAATCCGAGGCTTTTCATTATCAGTTTCAGAACATCCGGCAACCAATAAGCCGGCCAGTAAAAATCTTATTAAATCATTCATAATTATAGCTTTAATTAAACACACCCGACTCCCCAATCTATACCAACCGGCAACTAGTGCCTGGCAACCAGCACCTGTATGCATTCTTTTCGTAATTTTATTCTAAATATCGTAACAACTCATTTATGAAAAAAATAATATATCTCCTTCTTCTGTTACTTCCAGCTTATGCCTCAGGACAAGAGGCAGCAACCACGGATGTAGCCAGGGTTAACCAACCCATTCCTGTTCCTGAGATTACTTTAAAAGCAACTACAGTAAATATCATGTTACTGGCTAAACAGGAAATATTATTACCCGATGAACAAAAAAAACGCATACAATCGCGGCTCGACACCCTGATATTCAGGTTAAGCCTGCTCAGGGAAGATTCTAGGGTGCATGTCATTGAAAACCTTGGAATGCGGAGTCTGAATAACCTCGAAAATGAATGGGCCATCCTAAACTCCCGTTATGAAAATGAGCAGAACAACCTTATCCATCAGCTACAGGGATATGAGGATGAGAAACAGTGGTTGGCGGATACCAAGGCACTTTGGGAGCTCACACTTTCATCGCTCAATGAAACGGATGCTCCTGAACCGGTATTTGAACAAGTTAATTCAACCATTTCCAGTCTCCGGGATATGGAATCCAGCATGCAGGACGATTCTGAATTTTTACAGAAATTACTGGTTAAGATATCCGATGGATTGATCTTCTCTAATGAGATACTGGATAAGATAAAAACCGCCAAAGAGGTAGTCAACAGGCAATTATTAACACTGAACCAGCCACCCATGTGGAGTGCGATAAGTAAGAAGGACGTCATCGTCATTTCACACGAACGGTCGCTTGTGGATGATACCAAATCCAGCTTACATGATTTTATGGTGAACTATGCCTCAAGGATGTGGCTCCATTTTATTCTTTCCTGTGCCATCATCCTGTTTGTAATTTTTTCCTTCAGGCGGTTAAAGCATCTTATCCCGGAAAAAGATATTCAGCAATTGTCATCCATTAAAAAGATACTGAACAGATCGGTTTCAGCTTCGTTGTTAATAGTGTTTCTATTAACATACCTGATGTATGAAACAATACCCGATGCCATTCAGCTGGTTGCCTCAATTGGTACCCTGATACCTGTTTATATTATACTTTCCGATATATTTACCGGACCATCAAAAAAATATGTATTTCTCCCGGTCATCGCACTATTTCTCATTAACCTGCACAGCCTGGGGTACAGTGAAACCATGCTGAACAGGATCTTTTTGATGACCATTATTCTTTTTTCTTTCCTATCACTAGGCCTTATGCTTTGGAAGAAATCCCTTATAAATATGGCACTCTCAGACAAACTGGGCAAGTATCTTCGAACACTTGGATTTATATACCTCGGCTTCCTGGGAGTTTCATTTATTTCCATAATCATAGGTGCAGCTTTGCTGGCTGAATTTTTAACATATGCCGTTATCCGGAGTGCTGCCCTTGCCCTCATACTGTACGCTGCTTCACTGACCCTCCACAGTATCATTCTTATTTCGCTGTACAGCAAGAATATTCAAAAACTCAATCTGGTAAAACAGTATCATGAATCCATATATTCCTGGTTTGTAAAGGTAGTTAACCTGGCTTCCTGGATTATCTGGCTTATATTCACATTAAAGCTTTTTAGTGTGTGGCAGAACATATATCAGGCGATCAGAGGATTTTTGACGTATGAGATCGGAATCGGGTCGTTGCATATTTCACTCTGGGACCTGATCGTTTTCCTTTTTATTCTCTGGCTGACATTCTGGAGTTCAAGGATCGTTAGGATTATTGTGGAGGGAGAGGTAACCTCCAGGATTAAAATGAAGCGTGGTGTACCGGGGGCGATTTCATTAATGCTGCGCATTACCATTATAACCATTGGCTTAATGGTTGCTTTTGCGGCAACGGGCCTGGAGATGGATAAGCTTACCATCCTGATCGGTGCCCTAGGTGTTGGTGTCGGTTTTGGCTTGCAGAACATTTTCAACAACCTGGTCTCGGGGATCATCCTGGCCTTTGAGCGGCCCATCCAGGAAGGGGATATTATAGAGATCGGGACCTTGCTCGGGACGGTAAGGGAGATTGGGTTGAGGGCCAGCAATGTCAGGACCTTTGATGGAGCAGAAGTGATCGTCCCAAATGGCAACCTGATATCCAACGAGTTGATTAACTGGACTTTGACGGATAAACGGCGAAGGGGTGAGGTACAGGTTGGGGTAAAATACGGGACCGATCCGGACAAAGTATTGAAATTGCTTATTGAAGCCGCTAAATCACATCCTGAAGTCCTTGAAGAACCTGAACCGCTGGCGTTATTCACCGGATTTGGAGACAGCTCATTGGATTTCAAGATATTGTTCTGGATGGGGGATGCAGATCTTCGGTACCGGATAAACAGTGAAATTACTGTCCTGATAAATAATGCCATCAAGGCTGCCGGTATCGAGATACCCTTCCCGCAAAGAGATCTTCATTTACGATCGGTGGATGATGCGGCAGGGGAAAAGCTTAAATAACAGTAATCCTGAATCAGACACTGATCTTTCACTGACAGGTTTTTTACCTGGCCTGGTAAACTGAAAACCTGAAAATGAAACTTCTAAAAAATTTAACAACCAGATCATTGACTCTTCCCGAAGCAAATAACGGGAAATGCGTTCGCAGGATCAAAGACTTGAAATTCAATTCTGAATTATTAGAATATATTTTATCTTTATTAAATATTAAATAAGTCTCATTTCAGATGGATTTTTTTTTCCTGCTAGCTGTCATCCTGCTAATTATTCTGGCAGTTTCTGTCCTGGTGGTAGGAGTCAGTAATGATGCTGTAAATTTCCTCAATTCCTCCATCGGATCCAAAGTTGCTCCCTTCAAAGTTATAATGATCATTGCCGCCCTTGGTATTATAGTAGGTGCTACCTTCTCAAGTGGTATGATGGAAGTGGCCAGGAAGGGTATATTTCATCCGGAAAAGTTCTGGTTCAGTGAAATAATGGTCATTTTTCTTGCAGTTATGTTGACAAATATCCTCCTGCTTGACTTTTTCAACACTTTTGCCCTGCCGACCTCAACCACTGTTTCCATTGTTTTTGGGCTCCTGGGGGCTGCCGTAGCTATATCCATGATGAAAATAATTAAAACCGGCGCCTCTTTCACGGAGATGAGCGAATATATTAACACAAGCACGGCACTTCTGATAATTACGGGAATTCTGTTGTCTGTTGTCATTGCTTTCATAATAGGACTGATCATACAATTCATAGTACGAATGATTTTTTCATTCGATTTCCAGAGATCTCTTAAGTATTTCGGTGCCATTTGGGGCGGTATTGCGATATCGGCCATTACCTATTTTATACTGATCAAGGGTGCCAAAGGATCGTCTTTTCTTACGGATGAAAGCGTTACATGGATAAAGGGAAATTCCTTAATGATCATTGGCCTTAGTTTTATTGGATGGACACTCATTCTGCAACTCATATACTGGATCTTCCGCCTCAATATATTGAAATTCATTGTGCTGGCCGGAACCTTTGCACTTGCCTGGGCTTTTGCAGGGAATGACCTGGTAAATTTTATAGGGGTGCCGCTGGCAGGGCTGGAATCTTTCAAATTGTTTCAGGCCAGTTCACTTGCTGATCCTTCACAGTTTGCTATGACAGCACTGCAGGGGCAGGTTAAAACGCCAACCCTGTATCTGGTTATTTCAGGGTTAATCATGGTATATGCCCTGTGGGCCTCAAAAAAAGCACGATCGGTTACGGCAACTACATTAAATCTAAGCAGGCAGGAGGAAGGCTTCGAGCGTTTCGAATCTTCCCTCCTTGCCAGGACGATCGTTCGTGGTACATTGGGCATTAATGGAATGGTTGAAACAATCATACCCGTTTCATTTAAAAATTTTCTGAAGAAAAGGTTCGATCAGAAGCCGTTTAAAAAATTACGACAAAAAGAAGGTATCTCTTTCGACCTTTTGAGGGCTTCTGTAATACTTGTCGTTGCAAGTGCCTTGATTTCTTTTGCCACTTCGTTAAAACTACCCTTATCCACGACCTATGTTACCTTTATGGTTGCCATGGGAACTTCTCTTGCTGACGGTGCATGGGGCCGCGAAAGTGCAGTTTACAGGGTGTCCGGAGTGGTAACCGTTATAGGAGGCTGGTTTTTTACAGCGCTGTGTGCTTTTACCTTTTCCTTTATCATGGCCCTTCTGATTTATTGGGGACAATTAATCACTGTTCTTTTAATTGTTCCTGTTCTCATCCTGCTTTTTATTAAATCTTCTTCCCTCTACCGGAAAAGAGACGCTGCCATTAATAGCGCCATGCAGGATAGTTCAGAAGGGGACCTTACAGGAGCGAGTGTGCTCGAATCATGCAATAAAAAACTCATAAATACATTAAGCTCTGTTTCCAAAATTAATGACCATTTAATTGACGGCTATTCCGAATTAAAAAGGAGGAAAATCAAAAAAACGCAAAAAGATATCGCTGAAATCAATAAGAAGATAAAAGAAGAGAAGAACAATATTCATAAAACGATTATCAAACTGAAAGAAGATGATATCAAAACAGGGCATTATTATATCCGGGTCATTGATCACATGAGAGAAATAGGTATTTGCCTGGCACATTGCTCCCAGCCAATTTTTGAATATATTGATAACAATCACCCCCCGTTGATTGATGAGCAGAAGAAGGAACTGGGTCAATTCAGGGAATTGATTTCAGATTATTTTGATTCAGCTTTAAAGCTGATAAAAAACAGCGACTTTGAAATTATCGATAAAATATTGAAGAAGCAATATGATGTTGTCGGATTTATTGATAGTCTCAGTATTCAACAGATAAAAAGAATTAAGAAACAGGAAGCCGGAACAAAAAACAGCATTTTATACCTGGGATTTCTTAATGAATCAAGAAATCTTCTGCTTATTACAGAGAAGCTGATAAAGGCACAACGTAATTTCCTGTTACATAACAGGGAGAACGGGGAACCACCTGAGAAGTCAATTGCCATGATCGATCAAATGAAGTGAGCCGGCATTTCAGCTTACCTGATCAACGGCCTTAAGGGCATGGGGAAGTTATTAATTAACCTAAGCTGCCAGTTACGAGTTGCTAGTTATTAGG
>CAYZEZ010000220.1:0-8193 GCA_964477295.1 uncultured Bacteroides sp.
GATCGTATAGTTCCCTCCCTCAGAAACTCACGATGTTTGAAGGACGGATTGAACTGATCCGGCCGCTGTTGATGATCCCTGAAAAGGAATTGTCGGTTTACGCACGGTTGCGATCGTTTCAGCAGCAGGACAAGGATTGCAAATACGAAGATACTACGCGGAGGGAAAGTGTCAGGGACCTTATTAAAACGATCGATAAGATGAATAAAGATGGGAGGAAAAACATGTTCAGGGCAATGAATAATATGTATCCTGAGTATCTCCCCAGGTTCAGGGCTGAAAAGGCAGATCATGGCCGGGAGGAATGATTTTTCCAGATCTTTTTGACTGGCTCAAAATTACCAGTTACTAGTACCCAGTACCTGGCAACTTGAGTTAATTATATTCCGGGGGAGATCAGATTTTTTATATCTTACAGGCTTATTAACCTTATTTTATTGATGCTACCTGTAACATGGTTTATTTCATTTTTCCTTACTCTTTTCATTCAAAATGCAAATGAAATGAAATCCCATATTGATCCACAGGATGAAATAATTCCTGACCAGGTCGGTGCCTGGAAGATCAGCGAATCGAATATCTATACGCAGGACAACCTGTTTGAATATATTGATGGAGGGGCCGAACTCTATATATCCTTCGGATTTTCAAATGTTTACAGTCACGTATACACAGCGGAAAACCAGCCAGGGATCATCCTGGACGTGTTCTCCATGAACGGTGCACGGGAAGCATTTGGAGTATTTTCCTTTTCCAGCGGGACATCAAATGCCGATATCGGCCAGGGTGCCTACCTTGATAAGGGAGTGGTATTGTTCTGGCAGGACCAATATTATATTTCCATCATGTCTTATCCTGAGACGCCGGAATCGAGGGAAGCCATCATTTCACTTGCCCATACCATAGAATCGAATATTGGAACCATGGGACAGCTTCCCGGGATATTATCTTGTTTGCCCGAAGAGGGACTTGTAAAAGAAAGCATACGATATTTTCACCATTCAGCCTGGATCAACACCCATTATTACATCTCTGATGAAAACATTTTTTTAATCGATTCGAAGTCGAATTGTGTACTCGCCCGTTATGGGGATCAGGATAACCGCATGGTATTGTTATTAATTGAATATCATGATCCTGAAGTGGCCAGGGCTGGTTATCAATCGTTTGTAAAGGATTTTATTCCCGAACTGGGTGAATCGGGTATTGTAAAACTGGAAGACGGAACATTTACCGGATGCAAATTAATGGATTCATTCCTTGCAGTTGGATTTAACGGAAGGCAGGACAAAGACATCATTGCTTTAATTAATTCTGCTATTGAGTTATTTAAAAACAAACCTTAGAAACATACACCATGAAATCGAAATCAATTAACCGGAGGGAATTCATCAGGGGTACTACATCGGCTGCCATTGCCGGTGCGGTTTACATGGGATCACCGGCAAGTTTGCTTTCCATGAATGCTGATAAAACAAAAGTAGTCTTGATAAGGGACAAAAATGTATTGGATGATCTGAATAAAGTGAATCCCGATGTGATCTCCAGCATGATGGATAAAGCACTTACTGCCTTATCAGGTATAACGGATCCAGTGGATGCGTGGAAGAAAATAATCAAACCTGAGGATGTGGTAGGCATTAAAACCAATGTTTGGAATTATTTACATACTCCATCCGAGCTGGAACAATATTTAAAGCGACGGGTATTGGATTGTGGCGTAGCGGGGGACAAGATCGGGATCAAGGATCGTGGGGTATTAAATGATCCAATATTTACCGGCTCAACAGCTCTTATCAATGTGCGGCCCATGCGTACCCACTACTGGTCGGGGGTTGGAACCCTGCTTAAGAATTACATCATGTTTGTAAACAGTCCTTCAGCATGGCATGGGGACACCTGCGCCGATCTGGCGAAGATCTGGGAGGAACCTGTTGTTAAAGGAAAAACCAGGTTAAACATACTGGTAATGCTGACTCCACTCTTCCATGGCAGCGGACCCCATCATTTCAATCCTAATTATACCTGGAAGTATTACGGGCTTATTGTCGGATTTGATCCTGTTGCCTGTGATGCTACAGGCTTAAGGATCCTGCAAATGAAAAGAAATGAGTTCTTCGGTGAGGAGAGTCCTGTTAATCCGCCTGCACATCATGTGGCATATGCAGAAACGAGACATAAATTAGGAGTTGCCGATCCGAACAAAATTGAAGTCATCAAACTGGGATATGAAGACGATATTCTAATCTGAGTAGGCTAATCCATCGAATTTCACAATTTCATTCTCGAGGTCTGTGGCAGTAGATAGAAAGAATTTATTAATGCCGGAGAGAGTTTTTAATCCTGTGATCTGCATGATAACCTGTATGGGAATCCGCAGTTGCAATGCGTGAACAATAAAACTATTTCTGGCCACCTTGGTTGAGAGGATCTGATATTTAGGCACCTCTTTAGCCAGTTTTTCATTCTCGTTTTGCAATGTAAGCTGAAAGGGACCGGTCAGTCCTGCGTTCTTCCCGACCTGCTTAATCAACCGGTTAAAAGTAACAATATGCATATTTGGAAATATCTGATTGGCAGCACCGTCTCGTTGATATTTAGTAATGATTTCAGAAGAAAACTTATTGAAGGGAACGAATGCATCCCTCTTACGATGCAACAGCCTGATCCCATTTTCAGTAATCAGGTTTGCAGTTATTGACCGGAGGTCGGAATATTTTAATCCTGTGAAGCATAAAAAACAGAATATATTTCTGGCATGATCTGAGTTTTCATCAGGAACATCGGCGTGATACAGCTTCATTATCTCATCCCTTTCCAGGTAATAATCCACGGATTCAGCCTTATAGCCATGCGCCCATGGGAATTGATATTCCCTGTAAAAGGTTTGTTTGTTGTATCCTTTCCGGGTTGCCCAGTTCAGAAACCATTTCAATACCATTAAATTTTTATAAACAGTAGCGTTTGAATTTCCCTTTTCAAGGAAATATTGAATATACTTCTCATAGAAATCCTGGTTAATCCTGTTGAACTCAATCCTGTATCCAGTCTTGGTTTCAAATTCCCGAAGATGGTTATAATTGGTTTTAATCTTTCTGAAAGTATGGATTGACCATTTTTCGCTGTTATTATTTATAAAGTTCATGAGTATCTCGAAAAATGGGTGTCCTGATCGTCTCGATCTTGCTTTCAGGTTCTGCCGCAAATATTCGGGTCCTGGTTTAATCCCGGCTGCCCTGGCTTCCCTGTAGGTTTGAATCACTTCATCTGAGAGCAGTTCCAGGCATGCATTTATCTGTTTACTTCCCGGGATGGATTCACCAACCCGTTGCTTTTCAAAGTCCCACTGGTCGAAATTGACTTTTTCACCGGTATTTAGTTGCAAGCGCTGGCCATCAAAGCTGAAATAAAGTAGTACAGGTACATTTTCAGTCCTGATCCTTCCATCTTTATCCCTCCTTTTTTCGAGATAGATATTCAGTGAAGCCATAATTCATACTAATTTCCATACAATATTATTGATAATTTTATTATCTGTTGGTTAATATTATATGAATTTTATAAATAATTTGATATAAATGTATATTATTTATACATTAATACAAAAAAATAGATAAACTGACAAATAATTAATTAGTCTTTTTTGCTATAATATATTTCATTATTATTTAATAAGGAATTCATGCCTATTGGTCTTCTTCTTATATTCGATCTGAAAAATGAACAAACCGTTTCTTTATAAAACGAATGATGGGTCACATACACTGTATGTTAAAGAGCTTGATGAATACTATCATTCTATCCATGGTGCAGTAAACGAATCCATTCATATATTTCTAAATTCTGCATTCAGTTTTCATTCTGCCACTGATGTCAGCATATTTGAAATGGGACTGGGAACTGGATTAAATGCTTTTCTTACGATGATCCGGGCAGAGGAGGAACAGCGGAGTGCGGTTTATCACGCAATTGAGAAATATCCGTTATCGCAGGGATTGATTAATCAATTAAATTATGCTGAGTTATTTTCCGGATCTAAAATTCAGTGGTTTGATCAGATTCATTCCTGCGGGTGGGAAAAAGACAATCAACTTACTGAATTTTTCACAATACGGAAGATAAAGGCTGATCTGGTTTCCTATGAGATGCATGATAAATATGACATCATATATTTTGATGCTTTTGCTCCTGACAAGCAACCGGATCTCTGGACGGGGGACATTTTCAGGAAACTATTTGATTCGATGCGGCCGGCAGGTATTCTCGCCACCTATTCCTCTAAAGGATCAGTCAGAAGGACAATGGAGTCTTGTGGATTCCAGGTAGAGAAATTACCGGGCCCTCCAGGTAAGCGTGAAATGCTTCGCGGGGCTAAATCTGCATAAAAAACCTATTGTTATTATCGATATTCAGGCCATTTTGTGATTAAGGAATAATAAGTAACTTCGCAGCTTAAATTAAACTAAAACGAACATGAAATTATTAACATTGATTGCAGGTATTTTACTTGGTACCATTATTCTTGCTTCTTGTCAGCAGAACATAGGCAAAGTTGCTTTGCAGAATGAACTTGATTCCGCCAGTTACTGTATTGGTATCAGCATAGGATCAAATCTTAAAAACAGTCCGATGAAAGAAATGAATTACGATGCTATGGTTCGGGGCATGAGGGAGGTTATGGAGGATATAGATCCGGAGATTGATGCTTACCAGGCCAATCAGATCATAACTGCGTACATGCAGAAGCTTGATTTGGTTGTAGCTGAGAAGAATTTAATTGAAGGCAGGGATTTTCTGAATAAGAATGGACAACGCGATGGCGTGATCACCACCGCCAGTGGCCTTCAATATGAAATTATCAAGGAAGGCTCTGGCCCAAAGCCTATTGTTTCAGATCATGTGAAGGTTCATTATCACGGGACCTTACTTGACGGGACTGTTTTTGATTCATCGTTAGAGGATGAACCGGTGACCTTTGAGGTAGGTAGAGTGATCAAGGGGTGGCAGGAAGCTTTACAGTTAATGCCGGTGGGATCGAAATGGACAATCTGGGTACCTGGGGAGCTTGGGTATGGTGTTCGTCCCATGCCTGGTGGAAAGATCGGACCAAATGATTTATTGATCTTCGAAGTAGAGTTGTTTGATATTGTTAAGGAAGATACTATTCAGCAATAAAATATGAGTTTTGAACTTACCGGTAAATTAATTGAGAAATTTGAGATTACTCAGATCAGTGATACGTTTAGAAAGCGTGAATTTGTAATTGAGCGTATTGAGACCACCAGTGGTGGAATGGAATTTACAGATCAGATCAAATTTCAGTTAACGCAGGATCGGTGTGCTTTGATTGATTCAATAGGCATCAATGATGAGATCCGTGTAAGTTTCAATGTTCGAGGCAGAAGATGGGTGAAGGATGACAAGGTGTCTTACTTCACCAATCTTGAAGCATGGAAAATAGAAAAGATCGCCGGAACCTCGGAAGAACTTCCTCCTCCTTCAGCTCCACTGAGAGAAGAGGACGTTCCTCCTTTTGATGAGTCCGACGATCTTCCTTTCTAATCTTTCGCCCGTTGATCCTGGTAATACATTCGCCCTGTTTCCGGGAATATCAGGCAATAAATAACTTACTAGAGAACGTATTGAGTTGAGTTGATTCCATATTCCTTGCAGTTTTGCAGGGAACTGTGAATTTAAAAGTTGATCCATGAAACACGTTTTCTTCCACCCATATTTTCCCGCCTAACAATTCGATGATCCCTTTCGAAATAGTCAGGCCTAATCCAATGCCAGTATCTATTTGCTGGCTTTCGTCAATTTTTTCAAAGCTCTGAAAGATTTTTTCTGAATCTTTAAGACCTCCTTTTCCGCTGTCTTTCACACAAAACAAGACCTCTTCAGACTCCTCATCCAGATGATATCCGAATTCAATGATTCCTTTTTCAGTGAATTTAAATGCATTATTCAATAAATTGGAGATCACCTGGTGCAGTCTGTATTGGTCGGTATATATTTTAAAATCATCCTGTTTTACCGCTAAATTAAGCAACAGGGCTATATTGTTCCTGTAGCTTCTATGTCTGTGGATATTATAATAATGGTAGATATCAGTCAGGAGCTTGTTAATATAACATTCTTCGTTTCTGATTTTAAGTTGTCCTGTTTCCAGCAGGGAAACATCGATCATTGACTCCACGAGTTGTATCAGTCTTGTGCTGCTCTGGTTAATCAGGTCCATATATTCTTCTCTCTTATTACCAGGTAACTGGTGGTCATTGAGAAGGCTGGAGAATCCCAGGATGGCGTTCATTGGAGTCCTTATCTCATGTGAGATATTTGACAGGAACCTGGCTTTTAGTTTATCAGCCTGGTCGTTGTTGTTCCTGATCATGTGCTCCAATTCTTTCACTCTGATTTCCAGCTTTGCAGCGTAATCATGAAGCTCATCATATGTGAGGTCGTTCTGCATGGAGGTTCAATGATATCTGTCTTTACTTCAATCTTTTAGCAATTTTTTCTGCCTGGTTTTTATATGAGCTGTTGCTATTGGCAATCGACTCAAAGTGTTGCCTGGCTGTGACCATATCATTGGTCATGAGGTAACAGAAACCGAGGCACCATTCAGCCTGTTCGATAAACAGGTTATCGTTTTGATCAAGAATGGTATTAAAGGATTTATCGGCTTTGACATACTGGTCTGTTTCCAGGTAGCTTATACCTGAATAGAGAGTGGATTCCATGTCTTCCGGATCCTTCATCAGTACCTCCTCGTACAGTGCAATGGCGTCATTGTACAGACCGGCCTCATACAATTGTCTAGCTTCCTGCAGCAAAGCTGTGGAAGAGGACTCTGCAGACCGGTAGACCATGGTCACCTCATACGGTTCATAGTACTTTTCAAATATTTCCTGGTTACTCAGTTTGCGTGTTTGCAATTTGTACATTACGCCCACTGAGATCAGGATAGCCACCGAAGCGATAGCTGCATAAGAGATTACTTTCCTGTACCTTGCAGGTTTTTTAGGATTATTGACTTCGTCACCCAGGTTATTATGAATAATATTAAGCTGGTCGCGAAGATCCAGCACATCTTCATCCCTGATGGCGTTGTCTACCTCCCGGTACAATTTAATGTCCTCCGCCAGGACTGCATTGTTCTCCAATTCCTTGTTGATCCAATCCAGTTCCTCCCGGCTCAGCTCCCCATCCAGAAATGGCTGGATGTAGTTCTGATACTTACTAATCTGTTCCATCATTATATGATTTAAAATAAAGTTTCATATATCTAGTTTCAAAATGTATTTTCTAAATCAAAGAACTTTAATATAATGTATCTCGATGTATACCAGTGCATTACACTAAAGTATACATGTGGATAACTCTTCATATCAATCTTTAAGGATTTATGAATCCTAAAGTCTGATACTGTTTAACTTGCAACCCGGCTGTTAAGCTTTGTCAAGTCCTTACTGCTTTCACTTCATCCTGCACAGGCATTTCCAGGCAACATCCTATGATGTTATCCTCAGATCATCCTGGCTAAAATCCAAAATGTCAATGAAAAAATTTCAATACGTTCAGGTCTTTAGTCGGGAACCACGATATTATGTTCAACGATAACTGGTTCTCCACCTCCCCGAATTTGAAGTAGATCACTTGATGATAAGCGATCTGCATTTAAAGATGCGATTGAAGCATCAACTTTTTCTGCGGAAAACAGGGCGATTAGAGATTTCATTTTTGTTATTTTTTGTGGATCATGCCTACTCTGTTAAAAGCTTTTCGGCTAACGCTTAAGGGATCAACTCACCTGTTTATTCCACAATTGATTGAAACGTTACCTTGAAAACAAAAAAAAAAAATAAACATTTTCTACATATACCTGTTTTTCAACTACTTTCAATCTACTTCTTTTATTCATTTACTTAATAAATACACCAGGATTAAGATTTTATTACTTTTATTGAGTATTAAAATGTTTTTAGATATATGACCAAATATTTTATTTATCCAATCATTATTGTTTCAATATTTACAATATCCTATTCCAATCCAATTTCTATTTATAGTGATTTTGGAATCGATTCATTAGAGCTATCTCATCCATTAGATACACTTGACTCACTCCAATACACATACAACGAATTAGGAAAACAATATTTAATTGAGGGTGATTTTGAGAACGCAGAGAAA
>CAYZEZ010000221.1:0-8177 GCA_964477295.1 uncultured Bacteroides sp.
ATGGCGCTACATTTTCAGCTTCTATGGCATCATTGATTTCCTGGCCATCATTCCCGATAAAGATGTTGAAGACAATAAAGTCATGAAAGCTGTGTTCGGCATTAAGGCCGGTACAGGTAAAAATACCAATGAAAATCTGCTGGCAGAAGCCGGTCAGCACCTGATAGACAAAGGTGCAGAAGTAATCATCCTCGGCTGCACCGAAATTCCCCTTGCCTTTAATCCGTTAAGGGTGGATGTTCCTGTTGTATCTGCTACCGGGGTCCTGGCAGACAGGTCTATTCAAATGTATAATGAATTGAAAACCAGGATAAAATATTAATTTTCCTGTTCTGATGGTTAATCCCTGATGGATTTTTAAATATATACCTTCTCCCTGGTGATTGTTATCAGCGAAAGATAATCTCATATATGCCCGGCAATTCTTCATAATCCAGTATAACCAGCCGGAAATACTGCATCTTTACTTCCGGAAAAACAACACTGCACTTGTTTCCAATTGTTGTTCCTTTATGGAGCACTATCCACTCTTCACCTGATTTATACTGAAGTTCAAACGCTTTAATATTCTCCTCTCTTTCATATATTACAGCTTCTTTTACATTTTCAGCAGATCCAAGATCAATCTCAATCCAGGGAGTCACATCCTCACTGGCAGGATGCCAGAATTCGCCAACCCATTCGCCATTGGTAACAGATTTAATATCCACCCATTGATGATTGGACCAGTGCGGTTTCAGGTTTGATGAAGCTGTTGCTTCCTTCATGAACGAAAGGGATTGGGGCTTGACATCCACTGGCAAAATTTCCATTGCATCGCCTGCAACTTCAATTTCTATAATCGTATTTATTGGCCCGGTTGTTTCATTTCCAAATTCAATAACGGTTCCATCTTTCACTTTGTTGAAATTCAGTGACGCTCCTCCAACAACTGCACAACTCGTAATATCCATACCAATATCGGGGAGAATAATATCTGTTGAGTCACCCATCCAGTTGAGCAGATGAAGGTAGATTTTATTCCCTTTTCGGGTAGTCACTCCCCAGTCTGTTGGTTTAAAAGGTCCCCCGCGCGTGCCGTAAATTGAAAAACCATATTCATTCAACCATTCTCCCATCTCTTTTAACCGCTCCACCTGCAAAGGCTCGATCCGTCCATCAGGCCGGGGCCCCACATTAAACAATAAATTTCCATCGCCACCCGCCGAACGGACTAATCCGTTAAGGCATTGTTCCAGTGATTTTACTTCGTCGTCCGGTTTCCATGCCCACTGGGTGGCAATGGTCATACAGGTTTCCCATGGCCTTGTAACCTGGAAACCACCCACCCGCTGCTCCGGGGTATCAAAATCGCCTTTTGCCCCGATGCGGTTATTTACCAGGATTCCCGGCTGTACTTTTCTGATATGGTCAATTACTCCCTGTCCCCGGATGGAATCGAACCGCTGGGGAACATCGTACCACATCACCAGCAGCGGGCCGTATTTTTCAATAATCTCAACCGATTGATTCTTCAGATATTCGGTGTAACTATCCAGGTCATACACCTCACGCTCCACACGTCCCCCGGGACTGGTCAGGGGAAAATCGGGATGGTGCCAGTCGCAGGTTGAATGGTAAAATCCAAGCGCCATTCCCTGTTTATTACAGGCAGCAGCCAGTTCAGCCATTACATCACGCCGGTAAGGGGAATTCATGATATTGTAATCAGTGTATTTTGTGTCCCAGTTACAAAATCCATCGTGGTGCTTCGAAGTAAAAACGATGTATTTCATCCCGGCCTCTTTCGCCACGGAAACCCATTCATCGGCATTAAAATTCACCGGGTTAAACTGTGTGTATAAACTATCATATTCCTCTACCGTGATCTCTCGTCCACGCGACCAGCCAATTTCCGTGCCTTTAAGCGATACCGGCCCCCAGTGGATAAACATCCCGAAACGGGCATCTTTCCACCATTCAAGCTTTTCAGCATGATCTTCCGGAAAGATGACACCGGAAGGTGTTTTTTGTTGTGTGCAGGATACCATGAAGGCCACTATAAACAGGATAAAAGTAAACGATAACAGGAGACGTTGTGTTTTCATAACAGATCTGTCATTTAAAATAGTTGAACACATTAAAGGCATAGCACATCATCCAAAACCTGAAGGGAACAGGTCCGGTGAATCTGTACTATTCTGATCCTCTGAACCAAACTTACATAGAATATTCGAAAATATGCTCCGGTGATAAATCATCCCTTATACAGCTAGAAAAACCGTTAACGCAACCCATCCTGCCGTGCAGGCATCTATTCAATAAAATACACTTGCATCATGAACAAATCAATAATTTTTCTTTTTGCCGGAATACTGGCTGTACTGGGTAACAGCTGTTCTACACTTGATGACAGCCCAAATGACAGCACCTACATGAAGGGTTCCTTTGAGTCCTGTAACGATACATATAACGAAAAGTATGAGGATTACGGGGAAAATCCGTTTTTAAAAGTGGCAGACGAACCCGTTTCTACTTTCTCTATTGACGCAGATGGAGGTTCATATGCAAATATGAGAAGATACTTAAGCCTGGGACAGGCACCCCCTGATGCATCAGTCAGGGTTGAGGAATACATAAACTATTTTACGTTCGATTATGAGGAGCCTGCCGGAGGGGAAAATGTTTCTCTAAATTCCGAAGTTTCTACTTGTCCCTGGAATGAAGAGCATCACCTGATAAGAGTCGGGATGAAGGGTATAACAATTCCTGAAAATGAACTTCCATACTCAAACTATGTATTTCTGATAGATGTTTCAGGATCCATGAATTCACCTGCTAAGCTCGGTATACTGAAAGTTGGATTTAAATCAATGGTCGATAACCTGAGGGATCAGGACAGAGTAGCGATCGTGACCTATGCCGGGGAAGCCGGGCTTCTGTTACCATCAACCTATGGTGACGAAAGAGGAGATATCAAAGCTGCCATAGACAAGTTAGGTGCAGGAGGCTCTACAGCCGGAGCAGCCGGGATCACCACTGCATATGATATTGCCGTGGAGAATTATATTCCGGACGGGAACAACAGGGTGATACTGGGAACCGATGGCGATTTTAATGTGGGCCCGTCATCTACCGATGAACTGGTGAAACTCATCGAGGAAAAAAGGGAGTCGGGAATTTATCTGACCGTTCTGGGTGTCGGCGGTGGCAACCTGAACGACCAGATGATGGAACAAATTGCCAACAAGGGAAATGGTAATTATGAGTATATCGACAATGCCAAACAGATTAAAAAGGTCTTCACCAATGAGATCGCAAAATTCTACACCGTCGCTAAAGATGCCAAGATCCAGATCACATTCAATTCAGATATGGTTGATTCTTATCGGTTGATAGGTTATGAGAACAGGAGCCTGGAGAACGAAGATTTTGAGAACGATACAGTCGATGCGGGTGAGATAGGATCGTCGCAGACCATTACGGCTCTTTATGAAGTCATTTTAACCGAGGGTACGGGTACAGATAAATATGCCACATTTGACTTCCGCTATAAAAAGCCAAATGAAAACCAGAGCAGGCTGCTGACCCATGAAATCACATCCCCGCCGGTTGATATAAATATGGCTTCTGATAATATGAAATTTGCCGCTTCCATCACTGGCTTCGGATTGCTGATGAAACAATCTAAATACAAGGGAACTGTTTCGAAACAGATGGTACTTGACCTGGGTGAAAGCGCCTCAACATTTGATCCTTTCGGGTACCGGGATGAGTTTATTGAGCTGGTGAGTAACTGGTATTAATAATCATTGATTATCCCAGGATAAAATCAGGACCGGTATCCGGTTCATTATGTATCAATCGGGCAAATTTCATGGTTTGCCTGCTGGTGATTTGGAAATCGTCAATTTTTCTTCATTAACGATTGGTGACCAGGATTGGATGATCGATAATCTCGCCTGTTTGCCTTCCTTCGGTCCATCTACGGATATTTCTGATAATGAGGCTATCTACTATATGTCGGAAAACGAGGGGACCGATGTTACTGAGGCAAAAGCAACTGAAAATTATTCCACCTGGTGGGCCCTTTATAACCGGACGACCGCAAATATTTGTTGCCCCGATGGCTGGCATCCGAAAGAATATGACTGTTCAGTAAGATGTATTAAGGACACGTAATATATTAATTGGTTTGACCCCTCCCATTATTTCTATCATGCTAAAAGTAGAGATTCCGATCATATTCTTACTACTCCTGGACAGGGATACATATCGTCACCTGCAACCCTTGCTGTTTTGCCTTGTCTTTATTTGAAAAAACATGACTATGACCATCCATTCTCCTTTCAATTTCAACATTACTAAACTCAATCTGAAAATTATTTTGCTTCTGCTGTTCCAGCTTCTGGTTGGCAATGCTGAATCACAAACCATCCGGGGAAGGGTAGTAGACCAGGAGTCCACAGTTGGGCTTCCGGGCGCCAATATAGTACTGCTTGATTCCGATCCCCTTATTGGCGGAGTAACGGATGAAGAAGGTAATTTCCGCCTGGATAATGTACCCGCCGGAAGACATTCAATTCAGGTGAGCTTTATTGGTTACAGGGAAGTTATCATCCCGGAAATAATGGTTGGATCTGCCAGGGAGGTAGTCCTTACCCTGGAACTGCTTGAAACCACCCGGGAGATAGATGAAGTAACTGTCCTTCCCTACCAGAAGGGAAGTCCGCGGAACACTATGTCAACTGTAAGTGCCCGCTCCTTTACGGTTGAGGAAACGGAACGGTATGCCGGGTCTTTAAGTGATCCCGGAAGAATGGCCCTGTCTTTTGCCGGGGTCAACACCGATGACGATCTTTCAAACCAGATCGTGATCCGTGGTAATTCTCCAGGTTCCATGTTATGGATGCTCGAAGGAGTGCAGATCCCCATACCAAATCATTTCTATATGGAAGGCTGGGATGCAGGATATGTGAGTTTGCTGAACACCAATATGATGGGCCAGTCAGACTTTTTTACCGGGGCCTTCCCTGCACAGTATGGCAACACGACCTCGGGTGTTTTTGATATAAGCTTCCGTAACGGGAACAACGCAAAGCATGAAAGCACTTTTGAATTCGGATCAATGGGGGTGGACCTGTGTACGGAAGGACCGTTTAGCAAAAATTACAAAGGTTCCTACCTGGTTAATTTCCGGTATGCTACATTCTCCATTGCGAATCTAATGGGTATACGGATAGACGGCGATATTTTGCCTTCCTACCATGATCTTTCATTCAAGGTCAATCTTCCCGCAGGAAAGCTGGGGAACTTCTCCATCTGGGGAATGGGCGGAAAAAGTTACTATGAGTATAAGGCAAAGGAAGACACTACGCTCTGGGCAGAGAACAGCTACCTGAGATATGGATACGAAACATATACGCAGATGGGTGCTACGGGAATAACACATACAATCTTCCCGGATGATAAGTCGTATTTTAAAAGTATCCTGTCAGTCTCAGGAGTATCAAGCCATGACATAGGTTATAAGCTGGATTATGACCTGAGTAAAATGCCGGACTATGATGAAAAACTCTCCAATTCATCCGTAAGATTTTCAAGTTATTACAATCGCAAGTTAAATACGAAGTTGTCCCTGCGCACGGGATTGATCTTCAGCAAACTCTATTATGACTATCTCTCCGGAGGGTACTGGGAAGAGGAAGTCCCCCCCGTATGGGAGGAAGACATCAAAGGAAAAGGAGATTCGGAAACCTACCAGGGATTCCTGCAGATGAAATACCGGATCACCCAGGGCTTTTCAGTAAACGGTGGATTTCACTACCTGCTCTTTGGGCTGAACAATGAATATTCCTTTGAACCCCGTGCCGGATTTCGTTGGGACCTGCCCGGTTCCCAGGCAATAACAGGAGGAATAGGCCGGCACAGCAAACATGAATATCTCATGCACTATTTTACAAAAACCGAAGATGAAAACGGGGATCTTGTCTTCGGGAACAAGGACCTGAAACTCATGAAATCCAATCACTATGTGCTTGGCTACACTAAAATGTTCAACAAGGACCTTAAATTCCTGGTAGAAGTATACTATCAGTCCCTTTCAGATGTTCCTGTTTCACCGGATTCCTCCGAAACATTCTCCCTGATTAACGATGAAGTTTTTGGATATGAATTTGTAAATGAAGGTACAGGCAGGAACTACGGCGTTGAGTTTACCCTTGAAAAGTATTTTACTAACAATTATTATTTCCTGTTTACCAATTCCCTGTACAGCGCCAAGTACAAGCCGCTTGACGGAAACTGGTATAATTCCAGATATAATAACAGGTATATCACCAATATACTCGGAGGTAAGGAATTCATTATTCGCGGAAAAAATGTTCTGGGTGTGAACGGAAGGTTTATCTGGAGTGGGGGCAGAAGGTATACTCCGGTTGATCCGGACATGGTGGACACAGAGATTTGGGACGTTTATGATGATAAACGCCGCAATGAAGCCACACTGAAAGACTACCTGAGACTGGACATAGGGGTTAAATACCGGATCAACAATCCAAGGGTCTCCCACGAATTTGCAATAGACATTCAAAATGTGACCGCCAGGGAAAACCAGGGAGGGGCATTTTACAGTTTGGAAGACCAGAAAATGATTCCATATACTCTTATGGGCATATTTCCCTTTGTTAATTACCGGATTTACTTTTAATCGGAATTTCCAGTATGTTTAGGTAATCCCTTAACCAAGAATAAAATCGGGATCAATATCGAGCTTTTTATGGAGCAGCCGTGCAACCTTCAGGGTGGGTTCGGCCTTGCCAGTCATGTATTCACTGATCCGGGAAGGGCTTACACCTAACATCTCTGCCAGTTGTTTTTGTGTTATACCTCTTTCATCCATTTCATCCTTAATGATTTCTGCCAGAGTTGGCATTTCAATTGGATAATATTTTTCTTCATACTCTTCAACCAGATTCGATATCACATCAAGTTCAATGAAATAGCGGTCATTACCAATATAATCAACACCGGAGAATTTTCTCTTTAATTCATTGAGGTTAATATATTTTCCCTTTTTCATCCATTTATACCAGCGTCCCAGCTTTAGCTCAGCATCCGGATGATCTTTAATAAATTCTCCTTTAAGAGATCAATAATCCTGGATCAGTGACTCATAAGGGATATTTAGCTTTTCGTGGAGGTTCCTTATCATTTTAAGCGTGAGTTTTCTCCTTCTTTTTAATACCTCAGTGACCCGGCTTCTATATCCCAAAGCTATTGCAAGATCTTTCTTCTTCATATTCATTTGTTCCATTCTGAATTTTATTGCTTCAATTGGATCCGGAGCTTCAATGGGATAATTCTCATCTTCATATTTCTCGATTAATAATACCAGTAATTCTGCTTCATCTCCTTCTGGTGTATCCGGAGGGGCATCAAAGACTATGTCAAGCCTCTCAATTGCCTCCCTGTATTCCTTTTCAGCTTTTATGACCTTATATTCCATAGTAATTAAATTATTTTGGTATCAATTTTATCATACTCACTATGATTACCGATAAACCTTACGAAAACCCACTTTCTTAAATAGTTAATCTTTACAACCAACCTGTACTTATTCCCACAAATATTAAATACTGCCCTATTCCCTTTTACAATACTGGCTTTTGGATAATCCCGTTTAAGATCATTCGGAGAGGTCCAATTCGCATTCGAAGCTTCTTTATACCATGTCCTTAACTGCTGCTCCGAATCAGTATATTTCTCCCAGAATTCCCGTAAAATCTTCTTTGCAACCACTCTCATCAATTATGGATTTACAAAAATAATAATTTTGTTACCAATTTGGTAATTCGTCCGAATTAAATCACGCACCCCACCCTTCCCGATCGAGGTTCCGGTAATTCACCGCCTCGGAAATATGATATGCCTTTACCTCATCGCTCCCGTCAAGATCGGCAATGGTGCGCGAAACCTTCAGTATCCGATCATACGCCCGAGCCGACAGATCGAGCTTCTCCATCGCATTTTTCAGGATGGCCAGTCCGGCCACATCAGGCTGGCAGTGCCTGTTCATCAGCCTGGATGTCATCTGGGCATTGCAATGAACCCCACTGACAAACCGGAACCTTTCATCCTGGACTTTCCGCGCCTTCAGTACCCTGTCACGTATTTGAGCCGAGGTCTCGGCTTCATGG
>CAYZEZ010000222.1:0-8094 GCA_964477295.1 uncultured Bacteroides sp.
GGATGATGGAAATATGGAAAGGGGAGGAGATGAACAGTTTCAGGAAGAGGGTATTGACAAGCAGGAAGGATATTGAAATTTGCCGGAATTGTACTGAAGGATTGAGCTAAATTGACTAAATTTTTTATCCATTTTAGTCAA
This sequence comes from uncultured Bacteroides sp., assembly GCA_964477295.1. Taxonomy (GTDB): domain Bacteria; phylum Bacteroidota; class Bacteroidia; order Bacteroidales; family SM23-62; genus CAYZEZ01. The sequence goes on from CAYZEZ010000222.1 coordinate 142, forward strand.
TCTAGCTCAATCGTAAATATAGTCAATTCTCACACGGTCATAATATCCGTTTCTTTTACCTCGATAATCTTATCTATTTTTTCAATGTATTCGTCGGTTATCTTCTGGACATCATCAATAGCCCTTTTTTCTTCATCCTCGGCCAGGCCATCTTTTTTCATATTTTTAAGTTCTTCGTTGGATTCGCGACGAACATTTCGGATACCGACCTTTGTATTTTCTCCCTCATTCTTTACCTGTTTTACCAGCTCTATTCTCCTCTCTTCAGTAAGGGGTGGTATATTTATCCTGATGATTTCACCGTTATTGTCGGGGTTCAATCCAAGGTTGGCTTGCAAAATGGCCTTTTCAATGGCATTGATAAAGGGTTTTTCCCATGGCTGGATGGCTATTGTACGGGCATCTGGTGTTCCGATATTCGATAACTGGTTCAATGGAGTCTGAACACCATAATAATCGATCATGATGCCATTTAATATGTTCGGATTCGCCTTACCTGCCCGGATCTTGATGAGGCCATTTTCCAGGTGTTGAATAGACTTATTCATTTTATCCCTGGTCTCATCCAGCAATAATTCAACTAGTTCATCCATTTTACATGGTTTTTGGTCAGCAGTAAATATATTTATTTTTTCACTAAACTGCCAATTTTCAGGCCTGTAACAGCTTTTTTAAGGTTTCCACCAGTGTTCATGTTAAACACCAAAATGGGTATGTTATTTTCCCGGCATAGGGTAAAGGCTGTTTGGTCCATTACCCGTAATGATTTCTCCAGCACCTCATCAAATGTTATTTCGTCAAACTTTGTGGCTTCTTTATCTTTCTCAGGATCAGCACTGTATACGCCATCCACCCGGGTGCCTTTAAGGAGGATGTCAGCCTTTATCTGAACAGCTCTCAGGGCAGCAGCGGTGTCAGTAGTAAAATAAGGATTTCCTGTTCCAAAAGTAAAAATAGCAACCACATGATCATTGAGGGCCTGGTTCACTTCATCTTCAGTAAAACGGGCACCAACCGGCTCCATTGGGATTGCTGTAAATACCCTGGCTTTAACCCCGATGTTGTTCAGGGAGGACTCAATAGCCAGCCCGTTAATCACGGTTGCCAGCATACCCATATAATCCCCTTTAATCCTGTTGATCCCGGATTTTTCACCGGATAATCCCCGAAAAATATTGCCTCCGCCGATTACAATTCCTGTTTGAACACCCAGTTGATTAATTTCCTTGATTTGAGTGGCATAGAGGTCCAGCAGGTCCGGGTCGATTCCATGTCCCTGCTCACCCATAAGGGCTTCACCACTCAGTTTGAGAAGTATGCGTTTGTATTGGATCATGGTATTTGAAATAAGTCCTCAAATTAGTAATTAATTCATAAATACCAGTGGTAATGTGTTTTGGTTGAAAAAAGAGGATGATTAATTATTGCCTTTTAAGCCTTGCCGTTCAGTGTATTGTTTTTAAATGATTACAGTTATATTTCATATAGATAGAGCTCCCAATAAGAGTCAGGATTACTAAAGGACCTTAAGAATTTAAGTCCTATTTTCTTATAGTTTAATATCGGGACAGCTGAAATGATATACTTTCCATTCATTGACCTAATCTGGTTGGTATCCAATTCGAGATTATTGATTTCTATAGCCGAATCTTTTTTTATCATATAGTTTTTTCCCAGTTCTGAGGAAAAAGTGTAGCAACGACTTCCCCAATAATCAAAATACGCTTGAATGTTTTTATCTTTTGCCAATTCCTTACTTATAATTTTCCTGAACTGATGTTTATAAGTAAGCTTATAATTAGATTGATAACTGTCAAGCGTATTAAATCCATTATATAGAGCTATATTGGGATATAATCCTATGCTTAATACGTTATATGTTTTTACTTTATCGGTTCCAATATAATCTTTAATCTCTGTAAATAGTTTTTTATCATAAAACTGCCGAAATGTAGGCTCTTCGACAGATTGGGATGTCAATAACTGGAAATTTTTGATCAGTTCATCATTATTCTTCAAAATTCCTGTTGCCATTAATAAAAGCACAAATACAGCCACATATCTCTGAATCCTTTTTTTTAAATTGTATTCATTCACCAGAATAGCCAGAAGCAACAACCATAGGAAAGGAAGTAAAAGATAAAACCTTTCGTGGTTTATCGTCTTGATTAAAGAGAATTTATCAGATAAATGATATACAAGGGTTTTATTCAATGCCACCCAAATAATGATGAATCCTATACTGCCAATTACAAAATTGAGCGTTTTGGTAAATCTGAATTTATGAAAAAATAATCCTGCAATAAAGGCAATGGCAACAGGAAAGGGATATAATCTTCCTGCATGGTCCTGTGTGTGTATAAGGGATATAAACACACTCGATAAAAATTGTTTGAATGAGGGATAGCCTGTTAATTCAAAGAGATTATATTCTGCTCTATGAGAAATATATTCATTGGCAAATAAGTTAGAGTAAATAAGAGGATACTCAATTAATAGGTTAATTATACAAATCAGAAATATTCCTATGATATAATTTATTGATATCTTTTTTGAAATATAATAGTAGCCAAATCCAAGAGCCAACAGAAAAGGAATAAAAAATGGCAATGTAAATAACAGGAATGAGTAAAATGGGAATAAACAAATGATGAGCCAGTCGAACCATTTTTGCCTGTTATTTAATAAGTTTAGAAATGTGAAAAGCAGCAATGGTTGCCCGGATACTGAAATTCCAAATAAAAGATGATAGTAAGAGAGACATCCAAAACATAGAGAAATCGCTACGTTTAGCCAATGGTTGTTTTTGATAAAATATCTTTTCAGTAATAGAAACATCCCGATATAGCCGACAATATGGACTATTAAATGATTTGTTATGTAGGCATATATAGCTGGGAGGAGGGAAAAAATAAGAAAGGTAAAATAAAGACCGCTTCGAAATACATATCTGGGAAGACCATTCATTATCCCCGGCACTTCTTGCTTCAGGTCAAATGTGAAGACTGCCTTTTCTTTCAGCATTTTAGTTATCTCGACAAAACAGGCATCCAGGTTGTCATGTATCAGAACGTAGGAATGCTCACCTAATATGAACCATATTAAGTAAGGAATTATTATAATTAGCAGTCCGGTGATAAATGCAAAATCTTTGCCTGGATTTTTAAAGTGGTTCAAAGTGATTTTTGCTCTAATGATTGCCATTTGAATCACCAATTAAATGTAAAGATGTTTTTTTTATTCCGGACTTGCTGGCATGCAGACTCGCGACTCCTACAGTTAGTCTTTCAGGTTATATCTTTCTATACCGGTAACAGCTAACTCCTTATCAACTCCTTCCAGGTATTGTTTGATTGTTTGTTTGTTATCTTTAATGAATTCCTGGTTCAGCAGGGTTCTTTCTTTAAAGAATTTATTCAGTTTACCCATGGCAATCTTTTCCAGGAGCTGTTCTGGTTTTCCTTCCTGTTTGGCCTGGTCTCTTCCGATCTCGATTTCCTTATCAATAATTTCCCGGGGGATCTGGTCTTTATCGACGGCTACAGGATTCATGGCAGCTACCTGCATCGCAATGTCTTTGCCCACCTGGGTTTCAGGCTTTTTATTAAATCCTACCATGCTTGCAAGGTTATTCCCGGGATGCATGTACGGAACCACTGTATCGGCTTCTATTTTAGAATAGAATGACAGATCAAGCTTTTCACCGATAATACCCACTTGTTCTACAACGGAATCTTCAATTGATTTTCCATCGAGGTCAAGCTTTTTCAGCTCTTCAAGATTGGCTGGAAGCTTTTCAACAGCTACATTCAACAATGACTCTGCAAACTGGATGAAATTTTCATTTTTCGCTACAAAGTCTGTCTCACAGTTAAGAACGATCATAACGCCCTTTGAACCATCTGCTGTGGTTTTGGCCAGGACTACTCCTTCGGTGGCCTCTCGGTCGGCCCGTTTATTGGCAACCAGTTGTCCTTTCTTACGGATTATGTCCAGTGCCTTGTTGAAATCTCCACCTGCTTCATTCAGGGCATTTTTACAATCCATCATACCGGCACCGGTAGTTTTTCTGAGTTTTACAACATCGGCGGTTGTGAAATTCACCATTTTTAAATTCTTTTGGGTATATATAATTGGTTACTAGTTGTTTGACTTCTTAACTGGAGATTTACGGGCTGTAGTTTTTTTCAATTCGATGACCTCATCAGCCATTTTTTCAGCAGTATCTTCGAAGTCTTCGTCTTCAATTTTAGCTAATTTTTTTTTCGAAGCATCCACTTCGTCTCCTTCCTCCAGTTCATCTTCTGCTTCATCATCGTCTTCTGCCAGGGCTTTCTCTTCCTGTGCCTTTTTCTCTGCCTTTTTATCTTTTGCAATCGCTTCTTTTTCTCTTTCCATTTTTCTTTCCTGGATACCTTCTTCAATAGCCTGGCAAACCACATCAATGATCAGTGCAATGGATTTTGAGGCATCATCATTTGAAGGGATAGGGAAATCGACTGAATTGGGATCAGAGTTGGTGTCAACCATCCCGAATACAGTGATGTTCAACCGGTTGGCTTCCCTGACAGCTATATATTCCTTGGCAACATCCACTATAAAAAGTGCGGCTGGCAGGCGGGTCAGATCGACGATGCTACCCAGGTTTTTTTCCAGTTTGGCACGCTGACGAGTAATCTGAAGGCGTTCCCTTTTTGACAGGGTGTCGAAGGTGCCATCTGTTCCCATCTTATCAATGGACGACATCTTTTTAACTGCTTTGCGGATGGTGGGGAAGTTGGTTAACATACCACCTGGCCAACGTTCGGTTACATAGGGCATGTTGATTTGATTCACGCGACTGGAAACAATATCCTTGGCCTGTTTTTTCGTAGCGACAAATAGAACTTTCCTTCCCGATTTGGCAATTTGCTTAAGTGCATTGGCTGCTTCTTCCAGCTTAACAATTGTTTTCTGTAAATCGATGATATGGATCCCGTTTTTTTCCATAAAAATATATGGAGCCATGCTTGGATTCCACTTCCTTTTCAGGTGGCCAAAATGAACACCTGCATCAAGTAATTGATCAAAATTTGTTCTGGGCATTTTTAACTTATTAGTATGTTTACATTCTGTTTTATCAATCGAAAAGTAGTTCCGTCGGGAAGTCTCTTCGATTTAGATACTAAACAATCTTGAATACTAGCGCTTACTGAACTGGAATCTCTTTCGGGCCTTTGGCTGGCCGGGCTTTTTCCGTTCCACTTCACGTGGATCACGGGTAAGCAGTCCTTTTGATTTCAATAATGGCTTTCTCTCAGGATCGATTTGAACCAGGGCACGAGTGATGGCAAGACGAAGGGCTTCTGCCTGTCCTGATATTCCACCGCCGGTAAGGTTCACGTTAATATCATATTTACCGGTAGCTTCAATGGTCACAAGTGGTTGTTCCACGATATACTGAAGGCTTTCGGTAGTAAAATATTCTTTGTAGTCTTTTTTATTAACCGTGATCTGGCCTTTGCCTTCATTTACATAGATCCTGGCAATGGCAGATTTTCTTCTTCCTGTAGTGTTAACTACTTCCATATGTTATCTGATTGTATTTAGATTTATTTCTTTTGGCTGCTGTGCTTCATGAGGGTGACCATCACCGGTATACACGTAAAGATTCCTGAAAAGGTCCCTTCCAAGCCTGTTTTTTGGTAACATTCCTTTCACAGCATGCTCGATCAATGACTCAGGCCTTTTCTGAAGCATGGCTTCAGGAGATTCAATACGCTGTCCACCGGGATAACCAGTATGGCGAAAATATTGCCTGTCGGTTATTTTTTTACCGGTCATTTTTACCTTTTCAGCATTGACAACGATAACATTATCGCCACAATCAACATGAGGCGTGAAATTTGTTTTATGTTTACCACGCAGCATTTTAGCCACTTTTGATGCCAATCTACCAAGCACCTGGTCGGTGGCATCAACCACCACCCATTCTTTTTTAACGGTGGCAACATTGGCTGAAATTGTTTTATAACTAAGTGAATCCACTTTTTTCTTTTTAAATCCGTTACTAATAAGCAAACCCTGAATTTGTGGTTCGCAAAAATACAATTATTTTTATTAATACAATAATTATATAAGTGAATTATTTTATGCCTGCTTAAAGTGATTAAAATCATACCAAACAGAACCATATATCTGATCGGGCTGAGCCTCCTGGCGATCAGTTTGCCACTCTCCATTTTTACAACTAGTGTTGCTGAGATCATTATAATCGTAAATTGGATACTGGAAGGGAATTTCAGGGATAAGTGGCAGATGTTCCGCGAAAGAAAGAGCCTGTGGCTTATCGGATCAATCTATTTGCTTCATATCATTGGTTTATTTTATTCGCAGGATCTTTCGTATGGTTATCATGATCTGAGGATAAATTTACCCTTGCTGGTTTTGCCTTTGGTGATAGGAACCTCTCGTGGTTTGGATAATTCAGAGTTAAAGTGGGTCCTGTTAAGCCTTATTGCGGGTGTGACAGCGAGTACATTTACCAGTGCTTCAATACTTTTCGGCATTGTGCCCTATGCGTATCATGATGTGAGGGAGATTTCATTATTTGTGAGCCACATAAGGTTATCGCTGCTGATCAATATGGCCATTTTTATCCTGTTGTATTTAGTTTTTGGCACGGACTTTTCTTTTTCCCGAAAAATAAAAATTGTTTTTTTCATTGTTCTGCTCTGGCTGACTGTATTCCTGTTTCTCCTGCAGGCCATAACAGGTATTGTGGTACTGATGGTCACCGGATTCATTCTTTTCTGGATATTTATCTGGAAGGTCAGGCACCTGGTTTTAAGGTGGTTCCTTGTAGTAATGATGATCACAGCGACATTCCTCGTGTTTTCTTTCCTGACCGGATCGGTGGCCCGGTTTTATGGAGTTGAAGATGTTGATTTTTCGGCCCTTCCTGAAAAAACAATGAATGGCAATCCTTATGTACACGACCTTGAAAGCAAACAGATCGAAAATGGCAATTATGTCTGGCTTTATGTGTGCGAGGAGGAGCTGAGACCTGGCTGGAATGCAGTAAGTGATCTTGATTATGATGGAAGGGATGAGGTGGGACAGCGGATTAAATATACTCTCATACGTTACATGACGTCCCTGGGTTATCGAAAAGATTCTGCCGGATTATCGCTATTGACCGGCCGTGACAAAGAGATGATTGAAAGCGGGAAGGCAAATTATATTTACGGAAGAAGAATTTCATTGTATCCGAAAGTGTATGAAGTAATCTGGCAGATAGATGTGTTCAGGCAGGGAGGTAATCCTTCGGGCCATTCTGTTACCCAGCGGTTATCTTTTCTGCATGCGGGTATACAGATTGCCAGGGAGAACTTCTGGATGGGTGTTGGCACCGGGGATGTTGCCCGGGCATTTAAAAAGTATTATGAGGAATCGGATAGCCAGCTCCTGGAAAAATACCGGCTCAGGGCACATAACCAGTACCTTACCTATTTTGTCACTTTTGGATGTATTGGATTTTGCTGGTTTCTGGTTGCCCTGTTCTGGCCGGTTGTCCTGGAGAAAAAATGGAAGGATTACCTGTTTGTTATATTTTTTATCATTGGACTGATGTCGATGATGAATGAAGATACACTGGAAACCCACACTGGGAATTCCTATTTTGCTTTCTTTTATGCATTGTTTCTTCTTGGTGCTCTGGGGAAAGGGCAACAGGATGCCACCCGTTCATTGATGGAGGATAATAAACTTAAATAATATTATCTCATGACTATTCCACGGCTTGATTATGATTTCTATCGTCGTGATGTGCTGGAGGTTTGCCCCGGCCTGATTGGAAAGGTGCTTGTCAGGTCTTTCCCTGACGGCACACAATTCCGCAGCAGAATAACCGAGGTGGAGGCATATCGTGGTGAGGAAGACCTGGCATGTCATGCAGCAAGAGGAAGGACAGGC
>CAYZEZ010000223.1:0-8049 GCA_964477295.1 uncultured Bacteroides sp.
AAATAATATTCAACGCATCGGCATCAATGACCATGGGCACCCTGGCACTTTTAATTAATTCATACAGTGCCTGACGGGTGTTTGATTTACAACCAAGGCCGGGTCCGACACCAATTGACTGAAAAGGTTTCAGGTCAGCGATCCCGGAAAAAATAATATCCGAATCATCAATGTTTATTAACGCTTCCGGTAAAGCGGTTTGAACAATCTGGTAACCTAATCGCGGGATGTGCAATGTAACCAGGCCGGAACCTGTTCGCAGAGCGGCTTTCCCGGCCAGAACGGCAGCCCCCATCATCCCGTAGCAACCCGAAATCAGCAAGGCATTGCCAAAGCTGCCTTTATGGGCAAATTGGTTCCTGCTCCTGAGTATTCTTCTAACCTGTCCTGGTTCGACCAGTTGAAAGGGAGTTTTTAATTTTTTAATGGCTTCGGGATGCAGTCCGATGGGAATGACAGACCACTTCCCGGTATACTGCTCATTCTCAGAAAATAAAAACGAGATAGAAGGAAACTGTAGCGATACAGTTTTGTCGGCCCGGATGATATATTGATCAGATGAGTTTGGATTTTCCTCCCCGAATAAACCGGATGGAATATCAATGGCGATTGTCCGGTTAGGTTGTGCATTGACATATTGAATGGCTTTTGCTGCCAATCCTTTTGCGGGACGAGTCAGTCCTGAACCGAAAATGGCATCAAGAATAATCTCCTTCTGTTGCAATCCAGGAAGGTCATTCTCATGGTTAATTTCCAGCACATTAACCTGTGAGAAGGCTTTAAGCCGGTCGAGATTGATCTGTGCATCCGGTGATAACTTGTCAGAAATCTTCACCATCAACACCCTTACCCTGTATTTCAGTCCGGCCAGCAACCTGGCTACCGCAAGTCCGTCTCCACCATTATTCCCCGGACCGGCAAAAACAATAAAAGGATGCTCCGGTCCGTATTGTCCGGTCAGCCAAACTGTAATCTGCCTGGCCGCCCGCTCCATTAAATCGACAGAAGCAACAGGCTCATGCTCGATAGTATATCTATCAATCCCCCTGACCTGTTCTGACGTGAATAGTTTCATGACTAACCATTATAATCCTCTCCACTCCCCTGCTCTTCGCTCTTTGCTCTATGCTCTTTGCTAAATGCTCTTTGCTCTTCGCTCTTCGCTCTATGCTCTTCGCTCTATGCTCTTTGCTTTCTTGCACAAAGTTATTGAAATAATTTTCAATATTTTAAAACATTCTTCAGTCATAGCCTCGATACAAAAAGATTTTTATATTTACGAATTCTTTTACTGAGTGTCAAACTAAATCCATTAATATGTTAAAAGGACATCCAAAAGGATTGTACGTTGCCTTTTTTGCAAATATGGGAGAGCGGTTCGGGTTCTACACCATGATGGCCATCCTGGTGCTGTTTCTTCAGGCCAAATTCGGGCTGGCTGCAGAGAAAGCAGGTGACATTTACAGCTGGTTTTATTTTGCTATATATGGACTTTCTCTGGTTGGTGGGATAGTAGCTGATGCTACCCGGAAATATACAACAGTGATCGCAATGGGCCAGGTTGTAATGTTCATTGGCTATATTGGAATGGCAATTCCAGGACTTACACTTCCAGTTACAGTGGTCCTGTTATTTACGATTGCCATCGGGAATGGAATGTTTAAAGGGAACCTCCAGGCTGTTGTGGGTCAGCTTTATGACGACCCAAAATACGATAAGGTAAGGGACAACGCTTTTCTGATATTCTACATGGGTATCAATGTGGGTGCCTTTTTTGCTCCTTTCGCCGCTATGGGAATCAGGAACTGGTGGCTAAAAGCAAACGGATTCCTCCACGATGGCAGCCTGCCCGCCATGTGCCATCAATTCAAAGATGGCACCCTGCAGGATGTCGGTGTGTTGCAGAAATTAGCCGATGCTGTAAATTTGAGTGGCCCTGTAACTGATCTTACTGCATTTGCTGACTCTTACATCGAGGTTTTTTCGAGGGGATATAATTTTGCATTCGGTGTAGCTGCAGCAGCTATGATAGTATCTTTGCTGGCCTATCTGATTTTCCACAAGCACTTACCCAAACGGGCCAGGGTAGCCGGAGAAAGTACCATTTCGATAACAGAAAAACCCCTTGCAATTCCTGTTGCACTTGCTACCGGTGCCGTAACAGCTGTACTGATAAGCTTTGTAAAGGACATTTTCACCGGAAGTGCGATTGGCCTTTTTATCAGTTTCGTTACCTGGATCGTAATGATCTCATCCAAAGAAGAGAAAAAACGTGTCATTTCCCTATTGCTTGTCTTCTTTGTTGTGATCTTTTTCTGGATGGGATTCCACCAGAACGGCCTCACCTATACCTTTTTTGCACGAGATTATACAGTAAAAACTGTTGATTCGTTCACCTTTATGTTTTTTACATTGGAAAACATACTATCAGTAATTGCCTTCATCTTCGGTATTGTTTTGCTCATCGGGAGAAATTCTTCTAAGAATACCAGGATCGGTGGCCTTATTCTTACCCTTCTGGGAGGAGCTGCAGCAGTCTATTTATTTAGCCGTGGTGAAGCTAAAAATCCAATTGCACCCGAAGTATTCCAATCATTTAACCCTCTGTTTATTGTAACCCTGACTTTCGCTGTTATAGCGGTCTTTGCATGGCTTAACAAAAGGGGGAAAGAACCCTCCACACCGAAAAAGATTGGGATTGGAATGGTAATAGCATCCTTTGGATTTTTAGTCATGGTTATCGGGTCAATTAAACTTATTTCACCCCACGAACTGCAGGTAATCGATGCAGCCGGAGTAATTAAATACAATCCGGTACCCGACTCGTCCAGGGTAATGCCATACTGGTTAATGTCATCCTACCTGATCCTGACATTTGCAGAATTGTTCCTCAGTCCGATGGGTCTTTCCTTCGTGTCAAAAGTGGCCCCGGTACGGTTCCAGGGTGTAATGCAGGGAGGATGGCTACTGGCTACTGCTGTTGGGAACAAACTGCTTTTCATTGGAAGTTTCTTTTGGGAAAAAATAGCCTTATGGCAACTCTGGTCGATCTTCGTGATAACATGCCTGCTGTCAGCTGCCTTCATTTTTTCAATCCTGAGAAGATTAGAGCGTGCCACCAGCGACACATAAATGGAATTATAAGTCAAAATTTAAAACCGTCTCATTTATTTGGGACGGTTTTTTATTAAGGTCATTCTGAACTCGCCGCGCCCCGAGAACTCGGGGGTTCAGAATCTTATCAAATTTTAAGAAGATTCCGGACCAGGTCCGGAATGACAGCTTATCCCCAACTTTTTTCGTAACTTATGTGGGTATTAAAACCTATATCCAACAGTTGATGAAATATTCAAAGATCCAGCTTATTATAGCTGCAGCTTTTCCCACCTGGCTCCCTGCGATTGCCCAGGAACAAAACATCGAAACAGTCATCCAGACGGGGCACTATGCAACTGTCAGGGCAGTTGCTTTCAGTCCTGATGGCCGGTTTGCAGCAACCGGCAGCGCAGACAAAACAATAAAACTATGGGAGGTATCTACCGGCAGGGAGATCCGCTCATACGTGGGAAGCAACGGGACTGTCTGGAAACTGGCATTCAGCAGCGACAACAGTATGCTTGCTTCCATCGATGCCGATAATAAAATCAGGATCTGGGAGACAGAAACCAGCAAAATGCTTCGCTTAATTGATCTGCCCGATGATGATTTCCTTTCCATCGCATTTACTCCCGACGGAGAATCACTGGTTACCGGCACAGGGAAAAACCATGCCATCCTCTGGGATATCAGCTCAGGTAATGAGATCCGAAGATTCAAACCCGATACGGCCGATATCGTTATGCAGAAAAATTTTGGTTATCCTGCTGCCAGGAGTGTGGAGATCAGTCCGGATAGTAAATGGTTGCTCACGGGAAGCAGCGACAGGACAGCCTTTATATTTGATTTCAAAACAGGTCGCCAGGCAAAAAAAATTAAAGGGGACATGGGAAGCTGTACCTCCTGCAATATATCCGCCAGTTTTAGCCCCGATGGAAAGGAAGTTGCCATAGGGAATATGGATTCTGTATTTATCTGGGATATTGAATCAGAAAGAGTGGTCCGAACCATGGAAGGACGGCGTGGCAGCTATGAGGCCGCCAGGTACAGCAACGATGGAAAATACATTGCATCCATTTTGTACGGGGTCATTCAGGTATGGAATGCACAAACGGGAAAACGGGTCCTTACTTTGGGCGAAGAAGAAAAAAATTATCGCGATCTCCATTTCAATCCGATTACAAATGATCTGCTTGCCGGAAACGAAAACAGGGTGGCAAATATGTGGAAAATCCCATCCGGGAAAAAAGTACTTACACTTAAAGGATATTTGAATGATTTCGGCGAGCAGATCCTCGGGGATTCCTATATGTACTGGGTGGCATTTATCAATGAGATCAGGCTTAGTCCCGATGGCAAATATATTGCCATCGGCAAAACAGGGAACAATGCCCGCCTGATGGATTTTAAAACCGGCAAGCTGGTCCGCACTTTCAGGGGACATAAAGGAATTGTGATCAGCCTCGATTTTAGTAGCGATGGAAAGCGCCTTGCTACGGGAAGCGTGGATGGAACAGTCAGGATATGGGATGTTGAAACCGGTGATTTAATCAGGCAGCTTCCGGATAGGAACTCAAATATCCCCTATTTTTCTGTTGATTTCAGTCCGGACGGGAACCTTCTGGCAACAGGCAGCTGGGATGGCAGGGTGAGGATATGGGATCTCAACACAGGCGACCTGCTTCAATCCATCCGCGCTCATGATGATATGTCACCCTATACAGTGCAGTTCAGTCAGAGCGGATTATACGTGATCTCCGGGGGGCTGGATCGGAAATTAAAACTGTTTGAGATTGACACCGGACTGGAAATCAGAGAGTTTATTGGACATACTGATGTGGTTGCTTCGGTCCGTAGGCATCCTGATGGCAAACACATTGTCTCTGCCAGCTGGGATGGTAAAGTAAAGATGTGGGACATGGCCACCGGTTTGCAGGTAAAAAAGTTCATTGGCCATACCTCCAGGGTCCAGGCAGTGGATTTTGATGCATCAGGGAAGCTGATGGTTACAGGTAGTGACGACAATACAGCCATACTCTGGGATGTTGAGACAGGTAAAGTGGTAAGAAAATTTGAAGGGCATAAGGGAACGGTCAGTTCAGTGAATATTAGCCCTGATGGAGAATTCCTGATCACCGGCAGCCATGATGGCACTATAAAAAGCTGGGACATTAAAACCGGCAATGAATTGCTTACCCATATATTCCTTGGAGAAAACGACTGGCTGGTAAAGAATAAGGATGGCTATTTTGATGCATCTGAAGGGGCAAAAAAATCTATTTTTTTCGTAAAGGGCACTCAAATATATAACATTGACCAGTTCTTTGAGGAATTTTATAAACCGGGATTGCTGCAGGAGACCTATCGCACCCGGGGGCAGGTTCAGTCGGATGCAAACATTATGGAGCGGCTTAAAGAATCCCCTCCTCCCACCGTCAGGATCTTATCCCCTGCCGAGGGTGACACGGCCGGAAGCAGCATAACCAATTTACGGGTGAGCCTAACCAACAATGGCGGCGGGATCCACGAGATCAGGGTTTTAAATAATGGGAAGCGGCTCCCGTTCGATAATACGGAATTGCAAAGAACCAGCCGGGAAGGCAAGTTTATGATCAAAAATATTGATATAGAACTGGTTACAGGGACAAACGAATTATTGGTTTCTGCTTTAAGTTATGGAAATATCGAATCTCAGCCAGATACTGTCACTATCTTCTATAAAGGGTTAGAAAAGGTTATTAATTGCTACATTATTGCCATCGGGATAAACGAGTATAAAAATCCGGCGCTAAATCTGAATTATGCAAAAGCAGATGCCAAGGCATTCAGTAAAACCGTATCAGTTCTGGCAAAAGATCTTTTCAAAAAAATTGAGTTATATGAGTTGTATGACCAAGAGGCTACCCGGGCAAATATCCTGAACATGCTCGATGAACTGGCCGGGATCGCTGAACCTCAGGATGTGCTTGTGTTCTATTATGCCGGTCATGGCAGCATGGTGGAGAATAAGTTCTTCTTTATCCCTACTGAGAGTGTGACATTATACCAGTTGGACAAGCTCACAGAAGAATCGATTTACGCCGGATTGATCCAGGAGAAACTTAAAAACATACCTGCTTTGAAACAGATTGTTGTCCTGGATGCATGCCAGTCGGGAGGCTCTGCAGAGTTACTGGCACAGCGCGGTGCATCAAAAGAAAAGGCCCTGGCACAACTCAGTCGCGGTTCAGGCGTACACGTCATGGCTGCTGCCGGCAGTGAGCAATTTGCCACCGAAGTGGGCAGCCTTGGTCACGGCCTGTTCACCTATGCCATCCTGGAAGCATTCGCCGGTAAAGCCGATGGCACCCCGAAAGATGGCAATGTGACCATTTACGAACTAAAGGCCTACATCAACGACCAGGTCCCCGAGTTATCAAAAAAATACAAAGGCAGCACCCAATGGCCGTATACTTTTTCAATCGGGCACGATTTCCCTATTGTAAGAGAAGAAGCGAGGTAAATCGCTTCGAGTCTGTGAATCTGTAGATCTTCAAATCTTCGAGCCAGCTAAGTATAGGGTCCGGTGAACAATTCATTTTCCTTTGATTGAGCCAACTGAAGGTGATTTTATGCATAAAAATCCAGTTTTCCACTCCTGATCCTTAGTCCTCCGCTCACAACATCACACCGATCACCGATCACCGATCACTGTTCACCAATAAAGGCTATTGCCTATCTCATCAGAAAAAATTACATTTATAGGTTAAATAACATTATACTCAATACTCGGTTTCAGGATGCGGAAGGCTTTTATTATATTGTTTCTTTTCATTGGAATTTCAAATATCCGAGCTCAGGAGATACCTGACAGCATAATGAATCGGCTGGAGACTGAGGACGATTCTACCAAAGTCCAGATACTGCTCGACCTGGCCCGTACATATATCTCAATAAATCTTCAACAGAGTATAAAATTCAGCACACATGCACTTGAACTTGCTGTTAATCTGAATAATCTTGAACTTCAGAGAATGGTTCTGACGATCCTCGGTGCTGCCTATTTTTATGAAGGGAATTATGATAGTGCGAAAATAGCGTGGCTGCAGGGCATTGATGTCCTGGAACATCTGGAAGAACAATACGCAGAAGACTCATTGAGGGTGGTCGGCTACAGGAATAACCGTGCTATGTTCTTAAATAATGTAGGGGTTGTTTACAAAAACGCTGGTGAATATGACAAAGCCATAGAATATTACCAGCAAAACCTTCTTATACAGGAACAGCTGGGGTATACCATTCAAATCGCAAACAGCCGTGCCAACATTGGTAATGTGTATTTCTTTTTTGGACTTGATTATGACAAGGCCCTGGAATACTATAATACAGCCCTGGAATTATTCAAACAACACAGTGAAGACTTTAAAGGTTATAATGATGAAGAATATGCTGAAGGCAGATCCGGAATGGCTAATATTTACCTTAACATTGGGATGGTTTATAAAGAAAAGGAAGACCTGGGTTTAGCAAATGATAATTTCAGGAGAGCACTTAAAATCTACACTGAACTGGATAATAAAGTAGGAATTGCCAATGCAAACAGCCAGATTGGTCTTGTTTTCATGGAAGGGGGTTCATACCAGGAAGCACTGGATGCCACTATGAATGCTCTTCAGTTAAACCGGGAAATTGGTCGGAGAAAAGAAACAGCTGAAGCACTGGGACATTTAGGCAAGATATATTACGAATGGGGACGCTACCAGGATGCGTTGAATTATTATAACCAGAGTCTTGAGCTGGATAAAGAATTGAACCTTAAGAAAGAAGTATATGATACCTATAAGTCCATATCCCAATCCTACGCTGCCCTGGGAAATTATCGTCTCGCACTGGAAAATTATGAATTGTTCAATGTGCTAAAAGATTCCAGTATCCGTGAAGAAAACCTGAACCAGATATCAGAACTTGAAACAA
>CAYZEZ010000224.1:0-8038 GCA_964477295.1 uncultured Bacteroides sp.
GCGACATCTCAGCCATTAATTTATGTCCCGGCAGAACAAACTCACGCAGGTCATCCGGGCTGATCAAAGGTCCTCCCCGAAATCCCATATCATCTGATCCCCATACAAGTTTTACCCGGTCAAAACCAAGCATGATCCTCAAGCTTTTCTCAAAGATCTCAATCAGGCGCTTACTGATAGCCTTAACCAGTTCACGATTTTCAAACAGGGCATAACAAAGGGTTTCATAGCCCATAAGCCAGCTCAGGTACTCAGCAAAATGGGCGAATCCACCGCTTCCGATAATACACATATCCTCCGGCAGGTATTTCTCGTACCACTCCAGGGAATCAGTGGGACATTTATCAGGATCCGGCCACGGATATTTCTCGAATTCCTCCCATGTGGTAACAGGACCAATCTTTTCGTTGATGTACGACCTCCCTTCCTCCCTTCTGATTCCAGCTGTGTCTTCGACTACAAGTTTTTCCAGTGGCATATCAAAATCATCCAGGCTACACCTTACATAATCATATCCCAGGAAACGCTGAATGATTATTTCTTTATTATAGTTATAGTGAGGATCTGATCCTTTCAGGTTTTCCAGCAGGTTGAAACGCCCACAAACTGCATCTTTGACCTCGCCATCGATGAATAACTCAATATAATGCACCCTGGCCGGGGTCCCCCTTCTCATGATGCAGTCAACCAGTCCCTTCCAGTCCGGAATAATATCATGTTTAAAAAATACGCTCATCTGTCTCCTGGTTATTACCTTTCCATCCTGTTAAAAGGTTTTCCCAGGACATTATTTCGTTTAAAAATCTCATCAACTTCAGGAGAATCTAATAATTCATATTTGTGCGGCCTGCGGAAAGCGTTACCATAAATAGTTTTTTTCCTGTAATTTCTCAATTCTCCAAGATCGATATCGGCAAAATATAATCCTTCCCACTGACCTGCCATTAATAATTCTTCTCCTCTGGCATTATAAACACATGAGCTGCCGTTATAGTTTTCTGAAGATTGGTCACGGGAATAATTTGCCATGGCTACTACCAGCGCGTTTTCAAATGCCCTTACCTTAAATTGATCAAGGAGCATGGGGTGCAGGTTGCAGGCATTTGGAGTCAGGATTATTTCTGCTCCTTTCAGCATAAGAACCCTGGCACTTTCAGGACTTTCCCTGTCAAAGCATATCATCGCTCCAGCGGTTACAGGACCATATTTTGTGTCGAGTTCGCCCACCTTAAATCCATTCCCCGGTGTGGTATGCACCTCAATTTCTGTAAAATCGCAGGTATGCACTTTTGAATATATAAAAACAATCTCACCGTGCCGGTCGACAAGGGCAGCAGAATTTTTTGGTAATCCATCCGACTCTTCCAGAAAGGTGATCATGATGGCCATATCCAGTTCTTTGGCCAGTTTCCGGAAGCTATTTACAAAGGCACCATCAACAGGTATAGCCATCTCCTTCCATTCATCCAATGCACCCTCAGAGCTAAAATCAATCGACTGATAACCAATATTATACAATTCGGGAAATAATACAATATCGGCACCTCTTTCCTTTGCTTTTTTGCAATATTCCATTCCTTTATCCATGTTTTGCTGCGGATCTTTTACAGAATAGGGCTGAACCAGGGCAATTTTTAATACTCCCACATCCTCCTTTTCAATTCTTTGATTGATCATATCCATCATACCGGCATAAGGTCCATTCATTGTGGATCCTGTGAGAGCAACCAGGATCGGAATCCCATAACCTGTTGATTCCATCCTGATCCAGCTGATTATTTTATCAGGAAAGGGATTTAACCAGGGCGTATTGATCAGCCACAGGTTACCTTCATTATATGTTCTGATACCACGAGGCATAGTTGGTGAGGGATCCCACCAATCATCCACCTCCATCGCCCGGTAGCATGTGAACACATTCTCAGTACCGTCAGTATAGTGTATCCTGTATCTTATCAAAGGCCTGATCTTTCCGGATCTGTCAACATAGCAACAGGTATGCAGGAAGTACAATTCAGTAAGTTTCTCGTTGACCATTATTTTTGGGGAATAGGCCGGAAAAATATTTTCACGGTGAGGACCGTTGAGAACGATCGCTGATTTCCCTTTGTTCTGATTCGGGTCAATCAACTTAAATGGAATGATCCCATCCTGGAAAGTTGTTATTCCATATTTGAGATCATTAAAACAGGCCGTGGGCCCGAAGTCCGTCCAGCCACCCGCTGAATCACCGGCTATCTCGTCGTAAAATCCCCGGTTAGCAGCACCTGTTAAATCTATAAATACAAAATTTTTATCCTGGGAGTGGCCGTTTGAAAATATGAGCAGAAAAAAACCAAATGAAATGATTGCTTTCCGGATCATTCGAAGGGTATTTAAATGAATATTAAGTTAAAATTGCTAAAAAAATCACTTCCATAGATAGAAAGTACAGACAGTAATTAATGGAATTAAAATACCAGCGGATAAAAACCACCAGCCGTATCGGTATTTTTTCCTGATCCTGTACCAGATGATCATGCCCGTGATCGCAAACAAGACCATGGCCGAGGCGGTCACATCATAGAAAATGGCCCATGCCGTATATTGCCATCCACCTTTAAATCCCCTCATGCCATGTATCCTTCGCACGACAGTGAATATTGTTCTTTTCTGAAGTGACTGACGGACATGCAGAGTATCGCGGTCAGGAGAAAAAGTAACCTGGTAATCTTCACCCGGGAAATTGAAATGAAATATCCAGTTCCCCTGCTGGTTTTTATTGTATCCGGTTCTTCCACGGACATCCAGTAATTCTTCGAGGTAGCTGGAATACGCACCCGGATCATTCTCATCGAAAGTTATACCTGCCGGTATATCGGTATTGGTAACAACAACTTCAGGAATTTGAAAAAAACTCGCATTACTGATGATTAAACCTGTTATGGCATAGAAAAACAGGAAGGCCAGTAAAATCATACTGGTCACCAGGTGTATTTTCCTGATCACCTTATGAAAAGTTATCCGACTAGACATATGGAAATAATTAAAATCAGTGCAAATGAAGCAAAAAGGCCGACAATAATCCAGCTCCGGTAACCTTTCAGGGATCTTGAAAGCCAGAAATGAATTGAGATAATTATTACTGACAGCAGGACCAGGGCTAAACATTCTGCGATGATCCTCCAAATTACATGATAAAATGGCTTTTCCCCTTTATAAAAAGGCATCCCTGACGCAAGTGGATGCAAGCTATTCAGGACATCGAGGATTCCGGCCCTGGATTCAGCCACTTCCCAGATGTTATTATCACCGGGTTCGGTCACCCAGTATCGTTTTCCAGGTCTTGTGATCATGAAATGGTTTACTCCGAGGCTGTCTGTATAATCCTCCCACCATGGGGCATAGCCATACAGACCGAGTGAATCCCTTACAGCCAGTTTGAATTCTAGATGGTCCTCCACATTTGGTACTTTAAATTCTTTTTCCCAATGTTTTACACGTTTGGGTTGAGGCAATTTAAAATGATGTTGGTGCTGTATTGCACTGAAACCGAAGGTGATTAAAAATCCGGTAATAAGTAGTCCGCCGTAAATATGAAACTTATTCAGAAATTTCCTCCAATTGCTATTCCCTGCCATTGTGTATGACTTGCATCCTGTATTGAAATAATTTTATAAATATATCATTTCTACCGGACATTGGAAATCCGGTCTTCCATCCATTCCACACGGGTAACTGATGTATGTTCCTTCCCGATAATATCTTTATATAATTCCGGTCTTCGGGCCTGCCTGTACCGGGCTGCACTTGCTTTCTCAATATTCTCCGCTGTGCACTCTGCCATAACCACCTCATCTTCAAGGCTGCGACACTCTGCAAGAATATTGCCCCATGGATCAAGTATCATAGATCCACCACCCTTCAACTGGTCATCATCCATCCCGACAGGGTTAGCAAAGACAACATAAACGCCATTATCATATGCCCTGGCGGGAAGCCATCTCAATAACCACACCCTGTTTTTCATACTGTCAAACTCTGCGCGCAGTGCTTCCGGATCCTTGTCCCTGTTGGTCCATAGTTTTGGATCTACATAATCTCTTCCGGGCATTGCAGATGGGGTACAACCGGTTACGTGCGGCATAAAAATTATTTCAGCGCCAAGTAAGGTAGTCGCCCTGACATTCTCAATTACATTGTTATCATAACAAATCAGGATACCACATTTAGTTCCGTAGAGATCAAATACAACATACTCATTGCCTGCCGACAAATACCTGTTTATAAAGGGATGTAATTTTCTGAACCTGGCAACCAGGCCATCACCTGTGACGCATACGTAAGTATTGTAATACGCATTATCATCCCGCTCAATTAATCCGGACAAAACAGCAACACCACTGTTACCGGCAATTTCTACCAGTCTTTTTACACTGGGTCCGCCAGGGACTGATTCTGCCAGTTCTTCAAAATGATTTTTTGACAGGTTACGCAGAAAAGCGTAACCTGTTATGCTGGTCTCATGGAAGCATACAATTTCAGCGCCAAGGCCAGAAGCCTCTGTGGTGAGTTTTTCAATTTTCTTAAGGTTATAATTCTTATCACCACTTTTATGTTCAAATTGTACCGTTGCAATTTTTGTAGTCTTCATAATTATAAAGGGGATTGAGTCAGTTTAATATCTTTATCAGGAGAGAGTTTCTTTAGATAATCATCTAATTTTCTGATGGTTGCAGCAGTATATGTCATGCAATTTATCCATCCTTCCTGGTCAAGCAGATTCGACACCAGGTAAGTCGGATAATGTCCGGTTACCACATCCTGGGTGGCAACAATGGTATTCGCAAGATCCATGGCCTTGGCCAGGTAAAGTATGTTACCTGTATGCCTGTGCGCCGTGATGTAGACTTCGATCATATCAGAGGAGCTTGCATTTACCGGGGTGTAAAAATTATATTGTTCCAAAACGCAGGGTGTGATCCACGCATCACTTTTTATTCCCCAGTAGTCGCCTGCTATTGGATCCTCCCAGATTACAAACTGGTCTTCAGCAAACCTGATGATTTCTTCTGCCTGTGCTATGACCGAATCTTCCGGCTTATCTGAATTCAGCAAATAAAGGGCATAACCGCAAGCTTGTCCCTTGGACAGGTTCTTATACCTGTCGCTGGGTTTCTGGTCTTCAAATTGCCCTTCCCAGTTGAAATCTTTAACCAGGTTTTCTTCTATCCATCTGATGGCTCTCCTGGCTGATTCCCGGTATTCTGTTCTTCCGTATTCCTTGTCCAGCCTGTTTAAAAAAGAATAAACACCGACAGGTACAACAAAATTTCCGGAAACGGGCAGGCCGTCTTCCAGAAAAACCAGCAAATTCCATGTCCCGCTCTCAAGTTGCAATTTTTTATAGGTACCGGCAATTTTCAAAGCAGCTCCAAAATATTTTTCGTTGTTCGTTTTATTGTAAAGTGCCAGGCATGCCTGGCCTGCTGTTGCCGGATAGATCAGCATCATTCGGTCAGACAGGGATTTGCCTCTCCATTCGTCAACCATATCCGCATAGATCGGGCCTGAATATGTAGGCGGGAAAAACTCAAGCGGAGTCCCTTCAGGCTCTGACAGGTTGATAAGGTAATCAGCCGCGATCTGTGCAATTTTTAAGGCTTCTGCCTGTTCTGCAGTATCTTCGGTTAACTCCGAGAATAAAAGCATTCCGTTTATGACAGCCGACATCATTTTGGATGGGTAACAATACAATCCATACCCGGGATCAGGCTCGCCATGTGACAGCCAGTATTTCATGTACGGGGCATTAAACAGGTACCTCAGCGCTTTTTCAGAGCTCGCTGAATAATCTAGGTTTCTATGGTGATAAGGTCCCTGGTAAACGGCTGCCTTATAGAATTCCCGGGCTCCTGATAAACTATCAGATCCACCAGGGAGCATCCCTTTGACCTTCACGTTTGCCATCCCGGTGGGAACCTGGTCCCAGACCGGAGACAAATCACTCCATGGATGATCCGCCATAAAAGAATATTCTTCTCCTGTCGAATCAGATTTGAGTGTGAACAGATATTTTTTGGCCCCTGGAACCTCAGGAAAATCAAAAGCCGGAGCATAAATAAACCTGGTTGCATAAATATTCCAGAAAGGAGTGACGCCAGGTGTACCTGTATTTATCGGGATCAGGGATTCATGAACGGAAAGCTCATATAATTCATCCGGTGAGGGTAATTTAAAACTCTTTTCAGGATTTGGACCAGCGCATGAGATTAAAAGAATAAGCAGAATAAATAAAGTTCTCATATTGCTATTTATTGAATACTTTTCACTAAATGAATTTTAAGAAAGAATCTTTGAATATCCTTTCAGGATCGCAGCAGGTGAAGGTTCCTGCATGCATTATTTCCTTTATACCTCCCTCCAATCCTGGGTGAATCCAGGTAAAAAATTATTTTACCTGGCCGGGATCTTCATTTCTCCATCTTGCGTCTCCTTTCTTTATTGTTTCTCCCACCTTAACTATTCGATAGTTGTCCAGTGGTATACTGTTTATACCTCCCTCCCATTCTCTGAGGATACCGTCCCAGCTCTTTTCAGGGTTGCCCCATAATCCCTCAGCATATATGGGACTTCCACCGGCACAATCTACTATCACCATTCCGTATTTCTGAAGTGCTTCAGCCACGGCGATTTCTCCTGGAAGCAGGTTGAATTGACCCAGGTCGAGATCCGGATCCAACTGAATAACAGCACCTTCAGGTATTCCATTTGTGATGAATCCGTCTGTCCAGATGGCCGGGTAAACAAATTCCTGCTTTGCATTAAAACGGGTTGCACAACTCAGCTTATGCCTTATCTCCCCGGCTGTTACTTCATCGTACATAATCAATCCGGCTATTGCAGGTACTCCGGCAGCACGGCTGGGACCGTGAAAATGAATACTTTCACCATTTACAATATCAAAATCAATGTGACTGAAAGTACCGTCTCCGTCAAGAGAATATTTCATTCCGGTTTTTGTAATCCACTCACCACCGGGAAGTTTCTCAAGTCCCCACATATCCCAGGCTATCCTGTTATCCCAATCCACAACCGCAAAATGTGCATCCTCCTCCGGATCGGGGGTAGCGTTAAAAGGTATCGGGACTTTTTTACCAAAATCAGGGCCATGACCAAAATGCTCATGGTCAGTCATCCAATGATCTTTTTCCTCGTCAGAAAGATAATATTTTCCAATATCATACCTGGGTGTTCTACCATCCGCGTCATAAACCGGCACGGTCCATTTTGTAGCATTGATCCCAAAATTATTTCCCGATGGTTCGGTCTTTAATAATCCGATCCAATATTCACTCCGGGGATCAATCTCTGGATCAGCTGGTATGGGTTGATTCCAAAAACTGGAGTCAGAGAAAAACCTTTTCGCGTCTTTATGATTTATTTCCTTACCCGTTTTTTTGGAACGATCTGATCCTGGCTGACAGGAGATACTGACAATCGTTATTCCAAATGCAAGGATGACGGCCAGATGATTGAAGATTATTCGAAGTTTCATAGGTTAACAGTTAATTAGGTGCATCTTTCTTCCATTTAGCAGGAAGTGCAGGAATGATCTGAAATCGGGTTTATATATTTCAGTTAAAGCAATTTAGTAAAAAATAATCTGAAACACTATTGTGCAGGATCATTCAAAGTTAAGGCGCGAATATCAGAACTGGTTCACCGTCACACCACCATCCGGTGTTATACATTGTCCGGTAATATAACTTGCCGCTGGCATGCACAGGAATGCAGCTACACCGGAGATTTCTTCGGCTGTACCAACACGTTTTAAAGGTGTTCTGGCTACAACACCAGCGAAGTATTCTTCGTTCTGGAGTAATTGATTGGCGAGTGGAGTCGCGATAAAGCCTGGTGCTATTGCATTTACTCGGATGTTATGTTCTGCCCATTCCACTGCAAGATTTTTCGTTAGCTGAATGATAGCGGCTTTGGCAGATCCGTAAATAGCCCCTGTTCGGATATGGTTCAGGCCGGCAATGGAGGCAATATGGAC
>CAYZEZ010000225.1:0-7982 GCA_964477295.1 uncultured Bacteroides sp.
AGCCAGATGGCAAAGCCAGATGGCAAAGCCAGATGGCGAAGCCAGACGGCAAAGCCAGATGGCGAAGCCAGACGGCAAAGCCAGATGGCAAAGTCAGATGGCGAAGCCAATGCGCTCGCAGGATTCAAACCTGATTTCTATAACCTGAAAACACCCTTATCCGGGGGACTGAATTCTATTTAAGCTTCAAGTAAATACACCATCACCATCACCATCCTGAAAATTGAAATCTTCTCCGGCATTTTCCAGCAATTGGTTTGAAATTCCGGTGAACCTGGGAACAGACTTTTTGAAAAGGACAGGTATCCTTGATTTGAAAAGATGTCCGGCCAGGACATTATTGAAAGTGGTTACATATTTTATCCTTTCACGGATCATGTATGGAACTAAAAATTCTTCAATGGCATCCAGGTACTTATTATCGATATACAGGTATGGGATCTTTAAATGGCCGTTCCGGTTATTAAGCACCAGAAAAGCAACCGGATGATCCGCTGCACTGATTAGCACCAATTGCTGCTTAAATTTCTTTGCATGGGAAGTGAAATAATACCTGGATGTGATATTATCGTCCCGTCCTTCCAGTACCCATGGATTATTTATTATCCAGTTCAATTCTTCAGGTCCCCTGGCAGCCAGGTATTTACCACGATTATTCTGAATAACCGAACTCGCCCGGTCGTCGATTTGATCAATAAACTCCCACGACATACCACCCTTGTCCTTGTGTAATCCGATCCAAACCCTTAACCTGATATTCCAGAAAAGGTTAAACAATCCATCCGTACCCTTCAACAACCATCTCATCCTGCTTAAAAAATTATACCTTAACGGCAGGAATTCGGCCAGTGCAAGTCGAACATAACCCCTGAAACCCAGCTGTATTCTTGTTTGGAAAAATTGCATCCGGCTCAGTATCTGATAGGTGTGAGGGGTCATTTCAGAAAACAATACATTATTCTCCCAGTGCCCGAGGAATCTCAGGAAAAGTTGCATGGATGCTTCACTGCCCTTCTCAGGATCGGCCCACCAGCAGCTGTTCCATGCCATCCGCTCAATATTTTCAGCAATGGGCTTGTCAGGAAGTGCCCCGATATAGCCAACGATTTGATCCTGGTCATCATAAGCAATGGTCAGTACAATATCACTTGGTCCGGCTGCTGGATTAACCGACTGGGACCTGGCCCTCTGGGGAGTTATGGGAATCACCTTACCGGTCCGGAATTCCTCAGACCGGACGAATGAGACAAGCTGATTTATAGTGATTTCCCTGAATCTCATTTTTAGTTTGACAACCTGATCACGGCATGGCAGATATCCGAAACTGTGCGTGTATTTAACAAATCCTTTAGATCGAATCTGATACTGTATTTTTTTTCAACCTCAGATATCAAAATAACATGGTTCAACGAATCCCATTTAGATATATCTTTAGCAGAGGTCTGGTCATCTATTTCCAGTTCTGCATTATCGAAGACTTTCCGGAAAATCTCCTGTACCTCCTTCTTTACTTCTGTGTAATTCATAATAAAAAAACTCTGGTAAACCGTTGGCTAAAGAGTCTGTGTAAAAACTAGGTTTTTAGTCATTCTGAACTTGTTTCAGAATCTATAACTAATTGATAATGAGATCCTGATCCCGAGTACTCGGGACAGGATGACTATTATCTGAAAATATTGCTATTTATACACAGCCTCTATAGCTAACGGCAATTAACCTGCAACCTGCAACCTGCAACCTGCAACGTGCAACCTGCAACCTGCAACCTGCAACTTGTAACTTGCAACCTGCAACCTGCAACCTGCAACCTGCAACCTGTAACCTGCAACCTGCAACTTATGAATTGCTCAGGTAAATTCCTTCCCCACCATCCACAAAATCCCAAATTTACAATATTCCTTAAATCCCAGTCTCCGGTAAATGTTTTCTCCCATGCCTGATGCATGCAGAATGATGGTTCTGGCCCCTGAGTCAAAACAATTTTCAATGGCAGATACTGTGACCCGGGTACCATATCCTTTTCCACGGTGTTCCGGCAGGGTTGAGATCATATACAAACCGGCTACCTCATCCTGAAGAAAGGATAAAGCAGTGCAAACCGGCACATCCGATACAGATCCGGTATACATTTTCATTCCACTTATTCCGCTCATTACCGTTATCATTTCCAGTGACAGACTCTTACTGTTAAACAATGAGGAATTAACTATTTCCATCCAGTGAGTGAGCTGATCAGAATCGAAAGGATTATTTATGCTAAGATCCGTATCCTGGCCTGACCGGAAGTTAATACCTGTTCTATCCAGTGCCATACCTGTCCAGCCGTATATCTCTCTTAATCCGTTCCGGCCGGCCACATCATACCAGGATTCAGCATTTTCAGGCAACCGGTTTACAATTATTGAGGGTATCTCCTTTCGTATCATCCTGTTGGCCAGCTTGTTAATATATTCCTTTCTGGTGAGCACATCCAGGTCAATATTAAAAACATAATTGGGCCATAAACCATTTGGATTCCTGACCCAGGAATAATATTCTTCCTGTATATATTCAATACCCGCTGCCCTTGCAACAGTGTTATAAAAACCGTATAAATTACCCTCAATTTTCTGGTTATTATCCATAATAAACTATCAACAATTATGGCAAGAGCTCTTTAAGCCCGGACTTAAGTATTTTTCCACCGGCCGACTTAGGCATTTCCTCCAGGAATTGGATGGTGGAAGGGACCATATAATAAGGCAGCTTTGATTCAAGGTACGCCATTAATCCTGCCCTGATCTCTGCTTTCCCTTCTACAAACAGGTGTATCTGGCTGGTATTTTGTTCATTTAAAATACTGATGGCAGCAATGTTGTTCAATTGAGTGAAATCCCTTGCATGTTTCTCAATTTCCCCTAATTCCACGCGGAATCCATCAATCTGAACCTGTTCATCAAGTCGCCCGGCAAAAAGGTAGTCCCCGTCTGCATCCTTTATAACCATGTCGCCTGTCCTGTAGAAACGTCTTTTTTGTCCCCCCTCCTCATGGATAAAGAAAACAAGTCCATCCTTTTCAGGATCCTTCCAGTAGCCCGGAGTGATCTGATCACCTGACACGCACAGCTCCCCCTGCACCCCGGTGCCTACCTCTTTTAAATAATTATCTACCACAAGCACACCTGTGCTCCCCAATGGTTTACCAATAGATACAATTCCATTAAACACTTTATTGTCCACCTCCCTTTTCCAGTCATATATCAGGCAATTTATAGTGGCTTCAGTAGGTCCGTATACATTCTGGATCCCTGCATTGGGAACACATGCCGACCATTTCGATACCAGGTCATCATTTAATGCCTCGCCACCCAGCAGGCAAAACCTTAATTTCTCAAGCCGGATCTTTTCAAAAAATGGCCTCAGGTAGGCTATGGTCGAAGGAGGCATCTTGACGAAAGACAATTCCTTCTCCTGCATTAGCTTTAGCGCATACAGGTACTTAATTTCATCCGGTGGCACTGTATATACACAACCGCCAACTGAAAGGGGAACGGTATAACAATGGACAGATGCATCGAAGGACAGATCATAAATCTGAAGAAAACGGTCATCAGGCTCAAAGGAATATCCATATGAAATAAAATCATGTACAAACGATCCCAGGTTTTTAATGCTGATAGGCACACCTTTAGGTATGCCGGTACTGCCACTTGTAAAAAGAAGGTATACTATGTTCTCTGCAGGGAATTCATGCAATTCCAATTTCCCTGACACTGGCGGAAGTGCCTGTGTGGGAATAATTTCCATGTTTAATCCGGTCGCCGGCAAAAAACTACCTTTATCACTGACAAATGCTATTTCCAGGCCGGCCTGATCGGATATTTGCCTTATCCTGTCGGGTGGATTCTTGGGATTTACCGGCACAAAAATATTTCCTGTAAACCAGATAGCGAGGATGGAAGCATAGGTGTCAAGGTGATCATCAGTGACCACTCCAATGGTCCTTTGGTACAGGGAAGGATCTGCCAGGATCCGGGAGGCAATTGCATTTACCCTTTCGAAAAGATATCCATACGTGAAATACTCTCCACGAATATAAAACGCGTTTTTATCTGAAAATCGTTCTAAATTGGTATAAATGGTATCGAGGAGCGGGAAATCCATAGTTAACTTTATCTTCGAATAATATTCCTGCCTATCATTGCCTTGAGCAGGTAGTAAATATACTCACCCTTCAGGAAAATCCTCGCACCGGTTTTTGTCATGTCCATTGGGATCCGCTGAAAATGAAACGGGTAAAGGTCGCGCTTCATTCCGGCTGTGCCGAAGCTCATGTCCACCATGGGTTTTTTCAAACTGAAGATCCTGTCAAAGAAAGAGCTATCCACTCCCACATCTGTAAATGGAAATGCAAAATATTTGTATTCCAGTTTCAGTTTCTTTTTTATCCATTGTACACTATCCTTCAACTCCTGTACCTGTTCTTCCTGGCTCAAAGTTGCAAATAACGGATGACTCATGCTGTGCGATCCGATCTCGAATCCATGATCTTTTATTCTTATTAATTGTTTCGTCGACAAATAGGGCTTTTTGATATTTAAAAAGGTATCAAAATCAACCTCCACTATTTCGGCCAGGGTCTTTATAAAAGCCTTGTCCTTATGACTGACAGTCAGCACTGCTTTCCTGAGCGAGTCCTTGTTATCATAGGAAGCATCAAGACGCGAACTGATTAACTCAAGCAAACTCACAGGGTAACCATGTTTCTCCAGCCGGTCAATGATCATGCTGGCCTTGTATTTGTAAAACAGCTTTTTATTGTCGATAAATGAAGGATTGATAAAAAATGTGGCAGGCACTCCCTTGCTGATTAGTATCGGTACAATTACATCGTTCACTTCACGAAGACCATCATCAAAGGAAAGCACAATGGCAGGTTTATTAAGCTTTCTTCTACCGAGCGATGATTCATACCAATCTGACATGCTAACAGGCTCGTATTTAGAAAGAAAATATTCCAGGTCCTTTATGAACCTCTTTTTTGTTTTTACGGCATACAGGTGCTTGAGGTGCGGGAGGTCCTCATCGCTTACGGCATGATAAAAAGGGAATATATCTCTGAAGCCGGTAATGCTGCGGATAAGCTTTAAGGGGATCCAGCTTCCGGTTATACCCAGTATATTTTTAAATGTTATCCTCATCCATCCTCATTTAAGAACAATATTCAGCGGGAAAGCAGACTTTCTTATCCGGGTATAATCGTTCCTTGTAGCGCCAAAGCCTTCAAAGAAACGGGCTACCCCGGGAATCATTGATCCTTCAAAATCAAGGACTAACGGGACTTCTGAATTATTTTTTATAAAGTCATCCACCAGGCTGAACATTGCCCTGAGTTCTTTTCCCGCGTCATCGGAAACCGAATTAAGGTAGATCCTCCTGGTTTTTGAAAATGCCCAGACCACTGCTGCACAAAGCTGGCTGCCACTAAAGGCCCCCCATATCTCTCCATTCTGATTATCAGCCAGAAAAGAGAAAATATTAATTAACCTGGCCTCATAATCCTTATCCTTCAGATTCTCATTACACTTTCTCTTAAATGCCATAAATGCATCCGTATCAATTCTTTTCAGCTGCAATGAGTGATCTTCAGATTTATGTATGTTCCTCTTCGTATTAGTTGAATAGCCATCCTTTATAACTGTATAAGGTGCAGAAAGGTTCAGCTCATAGTTTATTCGATACATTGATTTGAATCCGCGGGCTGAAAAGGTATTCGACGCATTCAGATTAATATCAACATGTTTGAACCTTTCCGGGATAGCATTTAAAAACTCACTTAATTGCTGAACGCCAGGCTCATCCGCTGTGAATAATCCTAGTTGCTGCGTAAGAAAGGGTTGAAAAACATAATGAATGCCAAATTTCAGGTTCCAGGTGACAGGAAAAACTGCCTGGTAGTCACCATCAATGATTCCATCCCAGTTACTGGCTGTCAGATCAAGGTACCATGAATAGGGATAGATTGTCTCAAAACAGGAGTGGGCAATGCATTCGTCCCACTTGGTCCTGTCGATATACCTGTTCTGAATGTACTCAGGCATAATTGTCAATGAGGTTAAACATTTCATCGTACACATCTGTCCATCCCTTCCACTCACCAAAGTCCGAAAATGCTTCATTGTGCCAGATTGTAACAAATTTCCCGCTTACGGCCCTGACTTCACTCAGTATCTCATTGATTTTGTCGATGGCCTCCCCGGGATTTAATTTCATATAATCCTTGAGGGTGCGGTCCATTACCTGGAATGGCATAATCTGTACCTCTGTTTCACGCTCATCGGGCAGATTATAAAACCGAAAGGGAGTACAGGTGCCAGCTCGAAATCCCACGTGAGAAGGATAGCCCATGCTATAATCTTCAATTATTCCTGATTTTTCAAGCCTGATATAGGTGTCGGGCATTTTAATCATCAGGAAATGTTGCCTGCTTATTTTGATTTTTAAGTTATAAATTGATTCCAACAGTTCTTTTTCCGGGATAAAACCGTTTGAGCTGGAATTTGATTTCCACGATGGGTGCAAACCAACATGGCTGTATTCACTAATCGTTTCAATGAGTTTTTTAAAAGGTTCCCGTGCGGGATTTATTCCCCGGTCATTCTTGCTCAATTCAGCTGCAAGGACAAAAGTTATTACTTTCTTCGGGATGCCGTCATGAATAATATCGATCTTTTCATAAGTATCAAACGGATCCTTCTCCTTTCCCATCAATATTTTCGTTCTCATCGAAAACCCAATTTCTGAAGATCCGGTCAAGCTTTTTATTAATCCGCCTATTGTCCGGAAAATACCTTTGTACTTAACGGCATAAGCATTATCAACATCAACTGTAGGCAAAAACCTGTATTTTCGATTTAATACCGGTAACTTGCTGTACTTCTGCCTGAGTTTCTCACTCAGGAATATGATCCACCTGTCGACGACCGCCTTTTCAAGCAGGTTATATTTAAAGCAGATACTGTTTTCTGCATCATATCTGCCATATATATCCGGGGCAAAGGGAAGATATTCTTCATACCTTGAAAGCATATAAAAGACTGCAGAGAAAATATCAAAAGGCATGTCTGAATCCTGGTCTGTCGGGAAAAAGACCGGAAGTCCATCAACTTCCTGGTATTCAATTTTTTGCTCTGATATATCGAATTCAAATAACAGGCTGCCGGCATGAATATGAAACTCCTCGGCAATACGTTGGTTTGTATAGCTTATCACAGGACCGGTGGCGGATTGAAACGCAACCAGGTCGGTTGTCAGCGTAAAAGGGATCTTAATAAAATCCTCAAAGATAAACCTTGTTACATACTGCAGGCGGGAAGTGATTTTTTCAGAATATATCAGTAACATAGTTCCTGGTTTTTCGTTTTTTGTTGAACTGCCGTTCTATTTGGCTAAATATTCAAGGGGCTAAGCCCCGAATATATTGTCCGGATCTATATTCCACCGGCTAAAACGGACGGCAATTAAGTCCTATCCTCCCAGTGCTACAACCGTAATCCCGGAGCCTCCAAGCTGCACATGCTCATCTTTAAATGAATCTACCAGGTCGACCGATCCGAGATATTCACGGATGGCCTGCCTGAGGATACCATCTCCCTTGCCATGCAATATCCTTATCTCCCGGGCATCTACCATGATGGCTTCATCGATCCATTCCGTGACCTCTTTCAGGGCCTCATCCACACGTTTCCCCCTGAGATCAATTTCCGGCCTGAAATGCAACTTTCGCTCCGACACGTCCCAATCCTGGTAATCCCCGCTGGCCTGGAAACGGTTCAAATCCTCATAAACCTCCACCGATGTTTTCTCCAGTTTCTTTACATCTACCCTGGTGTTCATCTGTCCAAACCTGACCGTAACCAGGTTGCCCTTCCTGGCCAGTACCTCTCCAGGCAGATCCTGACCTTTTAAAAATACATAATCCCCTTCTTTTATTTCAGGATCAA
>CAYZEZ010000226.1:0-7837 GCA_964477295.1 uncultured Bacteroides sp.
ATAGCAGTAGCTGCAATACTTTTCATTTTTTGTACCATCCTGGTTGGTACCGCCCTTGCCGGGATCCATATCCATTGGCATGCCACAGCTCTGGCAAAAATTGTCATATTTTCCCATGATTACTGGTTTTGATTAAAAATTAATCATTAAAAACTATAAAAATCTAATCAAATAAAACGAGATTTGCAAATACTACCCAATAAATCCTGATAAACAATAAATAAAAATCAGTAAACCTCAATATTGGATATTACCGGGCATGCCGTAATCTGCCCTGTTACGATCCCAGGGCGACAGATAGATCCCGAATTTAATTCCTTCACCATGGCAGGCATTAGATACTTCCCGGTCCACATCGCCCTTTCCATCTTTCCATGGACTGTTTTTAACAGAGTGATCCGTGAATTCATTCGGCCACAGGCAAAAACCATCATGATGCTTGCAGGTGAGTATTACGCCTTTAAATCCAGCCTCCTTCAGTGCAGAAATCCACTGCTTCGCATCAAGGCCGGACGGATTAAACACTGATGGAGATTCGTCTCCATACCCCCATTCCTTGTCCGTGAAGGTATTGGTAGTAAAGTGAATAAATGCATTCATCTCCAGCGATGACATTCCAACTGGCGGGTTGAAGGAACCGGACCCACTGCTTCCGGGGGAGCTACTCCCCTGTAGCAGGAAGGTACGACAAACAATAAAAACATAAACATCAGGTAACGGCAGGATAAGGAGGGTGTATTTTCAGTTTTCATATATTTCTTAACCATTTCACTGTTCACTTATTTTCCGTATGTAAATATTCCTGAACCTGATTAATATTTCATCACCGGTATGTAGTTGCAGGGCAAAATGACCTTCAGTTCCTACACGGTATTTCTGATGGTTTTGATCATCGAGTATCCCTGCAGCATTCATACTTGTAACAAGATGACCGTTAATGAGAGTCAGAATTTCCATACCAGTGCATATAAGTTCGAGGCTATTCCAGGCTTCCGGATCGTCATCTGCATAGCGCAGAATGGTCTGGTGGGCAGTGCGCGGAGCTGAATCATGAACCATTTCCCAATCAGGGAGGGATGGGTATATCCATCGCTGAACGCCTCTTGTTTCATCATAAATCAGTCCTGTACGCAATGGCGAAGGTGGATGGATATCTACCTGGGGGCCATTCAGCCAGCCGCTACCTGATTCCATATCAGATGTATCGTACCGGCTGCGGAACTGCAATCCACTGTTGCCCTCAGTCGTCTTAAAAATCTGGAATTCCAGTCTGAGATGGAAATCGTTATATTCATTATCACTGATCAACCAGACATAACCGTGGCCGGGTTGCCCGAGAGAATTACATTCTACGTATTCACCCTTATCCTGCCAGTAGTTTCTGTTCCTGTCTTCCGGTCTGGATTCAACATGCCATCCTTCCAGGTTTCCCCCATTGTAAAGGGATTCCCAGCCATCTTCACCGGGAGAATCATTAATCAATTGAGACTTATTTCCTTGCCTGTTGCAACCATGCAGTAATACTACAGGAATCAATAATGGAAATAACCAGGTATTCCAATTTATTTTCACAGGCTAGATAAAAAAGGTTATTATTACTCGCAGGCTAATTACTCATACCGCAACACCTCCGCCGGATTCCGGTTAGCTGCCCTCCATGTCAGTACACTGATGGTAAGCAACCCCACCATCAAAGTGACCAACCCGGCCAGAACAAAAATCCACCAGGAAAGCCGTGTCCTGTAGGCAAAATTGTCCAACCACCTGTTCATGATATACCAGGCAACAGGACAAGCAATTATGGCCGCAACAATCAGCCATTTGAGAAAATCGAAATTCAATCGTGACATGATCCTCAGAGACCTGGCACCATTCACTTTCCTGATTCCTATCTCCCGTGTGCGCCGCTTGGTACTGTACTCGGCAAGTCCGAACAAGCCAAGACACGACAAAATGATGGCCAGCAGGGACAGAAAACGTATGGCCTCTGCCCTTTTCTCCTCCTGCCTGTAAAGGCTGTCCAGCCAGTCATCATAAAACTGGTAATCAAAGGAAAATCCCCCTGCGGTTCTTTCAAATACCTTCCGGATGGCTTCCATGGCTTCCGACAGGTCACATGGATTAAACCGGATGTTTATATGGGATAAATCCGGGATATTTTCTATCATAAGGTTATTGATCGGTTGATAAAGGTCTTTGTGATTAAAATCACTGACCACACCCACTATTCTATTGCCGAAAATGATCCTGTTTTCTGCAGAATCCCATCCACCCAGGTTAGCCAGCAACATTTCATTGATCAGGCAAACCGAATCCTTCTCCTTGGGGAAAAAGTTCCTTCCATATACTATTTCCAGCCCGAAAGTCGGAACAAATGCATAATCGCTGGCGATCTGGGAAACATCCTCTAATTCGTCCGTGTTTGAATATGAGTAGATTGCACCTGGCGTTCCATGGGAAAAACAGGCAGATTTCACCTGGGATACCTGCCTGATCTCATCCAGGATCACCTGAAGCTTACTTTTCAATTTAAAATGAACAGGTATCCTGACAAGCAGTTCGGTATTGTAACCTAAGTCTTTGTTCCTGACATAATTTACCTGTTTCCTGATGGTGATCAAACTGATTATCAATAAGATGGTTGCGACAAATTGGAGAACAATCATTACCTGCCTGGTGAAAAATGAATCCCTCAGTTGTGAAGTTTGTTTAATCAGCAATAGCCTGGGTTGAACTTTTAGTATAATAAAACTTATGTAAACAGCAGAAAATGAAGATAGTATAAATAAAGAAATTAACATCAATACAATTGCCGGGAAAGAGCCGAAGATAGCGCTCATATCTATTTCTTTTCCAAGTATTTCTATGAGCAGCCTTTTCACCGGAATCGCCAGGAAAAATGCCACGACAAGGGAGAGGAAGATTTTCAGAAACGCTTCGATGAAGAATTGCCAGACGAGCTGTAAGCGATTTGCCCCGAATACCTGTCTTACCCCATACTCATGTAACCGTTTCATGCTCTCGGCAATCGACAGGTTGACATAATTGAAAACCGACAATAACAATATTACCAGCGAAAGGGCTGTTAATAGTTTGATCAACTTAAGGTTAGCATGATTCAAATCGTCATAGACCACATCCGGATTAAAATAAACATCTGTAAACTTTTCGAGGTAATAATCGATTTCGATCCAGTCCATGAACTTCTGGATCTCCGGGGATACTCTTTCTGAAAGACTGGACGGATCCGTACCGGGTACCAGCCTGACAAACATTTTATACAAATAAACATATACCCCGTTGTGACCACTTCTGGAATACCTTATTTTCAGTTCACTGCTACAAAACAACGCTCCGTGCAGGCAGGTTTTATCAGGAAAATCCTTAACAATAGCTACAATTATCAAATCCTCCCTGTGAGAAACATTTACTATTTTCCCGACAGGATCCTCATCCCCAAAAATGCGCCTGGCACATCTTTCAGTGATTACCGCATGGTGTGTGTCATCAAAAATCCCTTCCGCGCTCCCTTTAATGAAATCAATTGAGAATACCCTGAAAAAGCTCTCATCCGTACTGACAATGTCAACCCTGTAGTTTTTATTATCGTAAACCAGTTCATCATTTGAAATATGGTAATTTGTTGCCGCCTCTATTTCCGGATAGCTGTCTTCGAGCAAGGCTCTGGCCTTTGCAGGTACACGCGCACCATTAGTACTTGTAGCCATCCTGTAAATGTTCTCCACTCCCGGATAGTCCTTATCATAACCCTTTTCCGAAATGATGAATGCAAGGAGAATAAGAACAACAGTCAGGCTGATGCTGAATCCTCCGATGGTAATTACAGAGAACAATGCATCTTTGTATAATTTTCTGAGGAAGAAGCCGATTTTATTCATTTATTGACTGGATAAAATTCAGTTAAAAGATAATATTTATTTATACTATTTCAAATTTTCATTAATCCTTGACTCGAGTGATTTAATTCCGTAATTTATAGGAAACTTTAAATTCTATATATTATGGCAGAAAGTGTTTACAAAATCATCGAATTGGTAGGAACCAGCAGCGAATCATGGGAGAAAGCTGTATCCAATGCAATTGAAAAGGCTTCAAAAACTTTGCGTGATTTGCGCATTGCCCAGGTGAGTGACCTGGATGTACAAATCAAAGATGGCAGGGTTGAGAATTATCGTGCCAAGGTGAAAGTTTCTTTCAAGTTTGACAAGTAACTCAGTAAGTAGTGAGTCGTGAATTGCGAAGCATTCACCTCTCACTACTCACTTTTCACCACACCGATCATCGAAAATACTCAAGCATATCCAGCCAGAAATACTGCCCCAGACCAATTGTGAAGACCATAATTCCCAGAAAGCCATGCAAAATGGCGGTGAACAAAACACTCCTGGTTTTATAATAAACAAAGGAAAGGAACAGTCCTGCAAGTAAGCTCAGTATCATTGAGACCGGACTATAATATAAAATGTGGGCAAATCCGAAAGTAATTCCACTGGCGAAAACAAATGACCACTGATTATTAAAAAGCAATTTATACCGGTGAAAAAGGAAAGTCCGGAATATTACCTCCTGGGTATAGGCTGAAAAAACCGGGTAGAATATGCAGAGTAATAACCAGATCAGCGGATTATTACGGGGCAGGTTGAATAGATTTTCCCGGTCAAAGATCAGCACACCTGTTACCAGAATAATTGCACCTGCAATCACCGCAATACCTGTTCTGATCCATCCTTGCCTGCTGACTTTTAATGTAATAAGTTCCCTTATCCTGAATCCACCGGATAATTTTAATACAATAATGACAAAAACCAGGAGGGGTACGAGAACAATGCTTGGATGTATGATCCTGGTATCAAGGTATAACAGGAGTGGTATTCCTATGAATAACAACACAAACTCAAATCCGAAATATGCTTTCTTCACAGTATGCTTCATGCAATGAATTATTAGCGAATATCGTAAAGTATAATAACTCTTTATCGTTTATAGTTATTAATTTTGTTTACTTTTCGATAATACCTGGCAAAAAATTAAAATTATGAACCCAGGCATTTATTAAATAATTTACCCTATCGTTTTTAACAGATAAATTTTTAGTCATGAAAAAACACCTACCCATTATTATTACAGGTTTTGTTATTCTCCTTCTAATCACCGGTTGTCTTGCCGGTCCGAATACTGCGCAGGATATACCATCACCTGAAAATACCCTGGTAGCTGGCTTCTGGCGTGGCTTATGGCACGGCATCATTGCTCCCTTTTCCTTTTTTGTCTCATTATTTATTGATGGTATTTCCATGTATGAGGTCCACAATAACGGTGGATGGTATGATGCAGGATTTGCTATTGGTGCTACCATCATTTTTGGTGGGGGTGGCAGAGGATCTAAAATGAAGAGAAGAAGACGTAATCGTGAATAGCGTGTCGTGTAGGGGGGTGTGTATATGCTATGAAATTAAAGGTTCATCCCTTTCGCTTTCTCAGGTATAATAGTATAAGAGATACCACACCGAATCCGATGAGTTCGAACAGGCTGGCGCCACCTGACCTGGTGGGGACCAGAAGAACAGGACCATCTATATGTGTGATCAATAAAAGTGCGTTGTTTTCAGCAAGCCCGACAGTCCCAAGTAACCGGGATGCCAGGTGTATGGCCATATGAATACCTGCCGGCAGCCATACGTTGTTAAAGAGCAGGTAGGCCTGGGCAAAGATTAAACCGGCAATCCCTGCTGTGAGGATGGATGCCCACCATGGAAATTCGTTTTCAAATCCTGTAAAGTGCAGGATTCCAAAAAGAAGCGATGAGGTTATCACACCCAGCCGGACTGAAAATCGCTCGGAAATGAGTGAAATCAGAAATCCCCTGAATATGACCTCTTCAATGATACCGGTTTCCAGAGAGTAGATAATTGAATACAGCAGAGCAGCGCCCAGCATGCTCCAACCGGTATATTTCCATGAAAGGCCAGTTATTTCATAATATCCAAAAATCCCCATCAATCCTATCGACACTATCTCGATAAGGAATCCCAGCAAAATGCCTGAAAGGAGCAAGAGTGATGATGAACGCCCCGGCCCAAAACCAAACTGGCTGAGTTTGTTTTTATTTAATCCTTTCAGAACCAGAATGGTTGATACTATAATCACAAGGATCCGCAATATTCGTTTTATCCCGGCTCCTGCCGCTGAATTCCAGCCCACTGGGAAATCTCCTGCGATATGCGTACTCAAACCGAGCTGTTCAAGGAGCCATCCTGCCGGGTCCACGATCCCAATTTCACCAATAAAAATGAGGAGAAAATAAGCCAGGACAAGCCAGATGATCCGAATCCTGGTTTCAGAAAGCAACAAAGCATTTAACCATTGAGGTTTTGTTTTGTCCATCAGTCCGAAATTGAATCCTGCGAGCGCATTGGCTTCGCCGTTTGGCTTTACCATTTGGCTTTACCGTTTGGCTTTACCGTTTGGCTACGCCGTTTGGCTTCGCCGTTTGGCTTTACCGTTTGGCTTCGCCATTTGGCTACGCCGTTTGGCTTTACCGTTTGGCTTCGCCATTTGGCTTCGCCATTTGGCTTCGCCATTTGGCTACGCCGAACTCGGGAGCTCGTTTCCCCGTAGTTTGCTGCGGGGAAAGCAAGTACAAAAAAATAATAATACAGGATTGAAGTTTCTCGCCGCTTGTGGCGAGAAACTTCAACTAAAGATCGTAAAATATTACGATTCTGAAAAATTATCAACTATCCTGGCACCCTGATAATACAAATACTCTTAGCCCGCTTCATCCTGATGAAGCGATTTATTCCGGGACCTGCCTGAGTGGTCCAGGGGTAATATAATATACCGGAAAAATTAAAAAAGCATAACCCGGCCGGACTTGAAATTTTACTATCTCTCCATTAGTAACAGGATTTAGTTATTTAGTCAAAAAACAACATCCGGAAGCTCTTTGATTAATTCTCAATTTATATTTTTATGCCATCTCCACCGGAAAGGAATATTTTTCAAATGAGTATGAAAAGAATGCTAATTATTTATGGGGGGACAGTATTAATATCTTTATTTTCAGCTAGTTGTGATAACTTTAATATCCAGGACAAAGTATTATCATTTGAAAGTAAAGATCTGTTAGTGGATTTTAGTATTGAACCAGTTGATATCCCGGGCTATCATCTCTTTAAGGAACAGACTGTACGACCTGATCTCGACAGCTTGTTTGAGGCAAACAATTATTCTGCTGACCAGTTAAAATCTATTACACTGGTAACTGCCATCCTTGAAATTACTGGTCCCAGCGATACCATGTCACTCAATTACCTTGATATGGTTAAGATCACTATTTATACTCCTGAACTCGGAGAAGGAACCATCGCAGAAAACCTCAAAATACCTGCTGACGTTAAGAAAATTGAGCTTGATTTAATTGAAGGTGATATGAAAGATTACCTGGAGGCCGAGGAGTATATCCTGACGGTCTATGGTTTTTTAAATACCAGGAGCTACGATAGACGGGAATTGGAGGCCAGGATTAAATATAAGTACACAATGACTCCCGGTTTTTAGTGTTCCTTGTGTTTCACCATCATTCATTTCAGCATAAATTTTTCAATGTTTATCGCCTAATAGTGTATGATAACTATCATATTACCCTGTAATAGATTTTGAAAAACAACTAATTTTTAGGTAATTGCAGAACAGAAAATGTAATATATTGACGCCATCAGGTAATTAATTTAAGTTGCTAGTTAGGAGTTACTAGTTACCAGGTGTCTGAATAACAGTCATATACGAATTAGTAAATTATACGAATTTAATTACT
>CAYZEZ010000227.1:0-7831 GCA_964477295.1 uncultured Bacteroides sp.
TCTTCAGGCAGAAGTACAGCAAACTGGTCGTACGCACCCTCTTCTTCATAGTTCAAAGACTGGGCATCAGTCCAGGTCAACGCATCCTGTGACCAGTCATCAATATCATACAGGTGGTAGAACCTGGCACCCTGCGGCCCTGCGTTTGCTGAAACCCTGAATCTTATAAAGGCATACAGTACAGCCTGTCCGTCAGGAATTGAATCAGCAATATCAGTGAAATTGAATTTGATCCAGGTTTCAAAATAACTCATTAACGTTTCATTATCGTCGAAATTACACATCTGTAATTGTCCACCCATAACCACGTCCTTAAAGTTATCACCGCTTCCGATTGTAATATCATCTTGACAATAATAGAGGACTTCCTTAACCTGTCCGTAACAAGCAGATGACATGGTAATAACCATCAGAATGATGGATAAACCAAAGTTGAGAATAAGTTTAAACAGAGTAGAGTTTTTCATAGTTAAGAATTTAAATAGGTTAATAATAGATGAAATTTAATATGGATTCAATTTTGATGCAAAGTAGAATAAAAAATCCACAAAGTCAAGTGTAAAGTACTGTGTAGTAGTAAGTTACGATTATTATTTGGCGGTTAAATAAAAATGAATAAATGAAGAATGCCCCATTTAACGGGCTCTTAATTAAAAATAGATTGTAGGCTGTTATTTTTTTGGCGGATAAATAAAAGTAACTTTTAATTAAAATTTATTTTCAGAGCATTGAAATAAATCGCGAAAGGTGGGAGAGGAGGGAAAAGATCAGTTTTCTCATGTAATTTTAGACTTCTTTTTAGCCAGGAGAATGAGTTCTTTCCAGCCTTCTTTAGGATTTTTAAACCGGCTTCTGGTTTGCATAATTTTTTTAACCTTGTTATGAAACTCCCAGCAGGTTTTCATTCTCAGATCGATGGTTTGAGAAAGTTGGGATATATTGATCTCCCTGCCTGTACTGGTAAGGATAAGGATATAAAAAGCTTTGTCGATGGGAAAACGCAACCGGTGAAAAATGGTACCGCAGGTTACCGATTCTTTGTAATTACATTTTTTACACCTTCTCATCAATGTCACATCATCCTTACCGTAATCGTGATTGCCACATTTTTTACAGGTATAACCATCCTTCCACTTCATTTCTTCAAGAAACAGGCAACAAGAGCTCTCATCGGGATAGATA
This sequence comes from uncultured Bacteroides sp., assembly GCA_964477295.1. Lineage (GTDB taxonomy): Bacteria > Bacteroidota > Bacteroidia > Bacteroidales > SM23-62 > CAYZEZ01. The sequence goes on from CAYZEZ010000227.1 coordinate 1,183, forward strand.
TTGCGAAACTCATCAAACCCTATCAGTTTTTGCATAACCCGGGCTTCTGAAAGATACTGCAGGTTATCCTCCAATTCGATATTATGCTTTTCCAGCACTTCGTTCATCTGTTTTATCTTGTCGGCTTGCTTTTCAATCTGATCCTTCTGAATTACTATCTGTGCAGTTCTTTCAATTACTTTTTCTTCCAGTATCTTTTTTTGTTTCTTAACAGCATAGAGTCTAACCTCGATCGCCATTAGTGTGAATGCAATTACCATCGCAATAAATAATGTTTTGAACCACCATGTCTTCCAGAACGGAGGTGCAATGATGATTTTTAAAACAGATACTTTTTCCGACCATATTCCATCATTGTTAGATGCTTTAACAGAAAAAAAATATTCGCCGGGATTTAAATTGGTATAGGACGCTTTTCGTTCGTAGCTGAAATTCCATTGTTGTTCGAAACCTTCCAGTTTATAGGCAAATTGATTCTGTTCGGGTGCAACAAAATCCATAGCTGCAAATTCAATTGAAAATACATTATTCCTGTGAGACAGTTTTATTTCGCTGGCTTCGGTGATGGATTTCCTGAGGATCGTATCACCATTTACCACCTGACCAATTGAGATATCTTTATTGAATAATTGTAAACTGGTAAATATAACTTCAGGTTGATACATATTATCCTTGACACTATCAGGATGAAACATATTAAATCCATTGATCCCACCAAACAGCATTTCACCAGATCGGGTTTTCAGGCAGGAACGGGCAAGAAATTCCCTGCTCTGCAAACCATCATCGACATCGAAATTTTTGACAAATAATATTACCGGGTCGTTTGGTACAGAAGATTGAATTAATGTATATCCGGTATTATCATATTCTTCCATATCCGGTTCTTCAACCTGACTTATTTTAATTTTTGATAAACCCTTGCTTGTACTGGTCCAGAGATCCCCATGTTCGTCTTCCAAAATGCCCATGATAGCATCGTCTGTCAGGCCATCAGCTCTTGTATAGGAAGTAAATGTTTGCTCTGACCTGCTGAATCTGTTCAATCCCTCCTGTGTTCCAATCCACATGGTTCCGTTTTCAGATTCATAGATACAATTAATGGCATTATTGCTGATCGACAGGGGATCATTCGCATCATGGCGATAAGAAATAAACGTTCCGGTTTCCCTGGATGTCATTTGGTTTAATCCATTTAGGGTCCCCACCCACAACACTCCCTCACTGTCTTCAAAAATGGAGTATATGTAATCATCACTTAAACTGCTATTATCATCAGGACTGTTGATAAACCGGGTGAAATTACGGTCTTTCCGGTTGAAAAGATTCAATCCCCCCCCCCAGGTGCCTATCCAAACATTGTTTTTTCTATCGGTTAAGACCGTGAATATGTGATTGGCGCCCACACTGCCTGGGTCATTGACATCGGTAATATATGAAACTTTTTCGCCCGTTACCGGATCAAATTGCATTAATCCTTTGTGCCATTGTGCGATCCAGAGATAACCTTCCATGTCTTCGCAAATTCCTAAAATGGCACCGCGCAGGATCAATAAAAAGTTATTATCCTGCATATTGAATTGATTCAATCCCTTTGATGAACCAATCCAAATTTTTCCTTTCCTGTCTTCAAAAATGGTCTGTACCTTATTACTGGCCAGGCTCTCTTCTGTAATGTCCTGCTTATACACCTGAAACTTGTATTTCTTTTGTTTATTCAAACCGGTACTGGTACCCACCCATAAAGTTCCGGACCGGTCATTAAAAACAGACTGTACAAAATTGTAATTCAGGCTTTCATTGTCGAGTGGATTAGTCTCGTAACATTGAAACTCCAAGCTGGACTGAAGTTCATTACTTGATTTCAATAAAGCCGATCTGTTCAGCTTGCAAATCCCGTCGTCTGTTCCAATCCAAAGATTTCCTGAAGCATCACAATTAAATGCATTGATAATGTTGTTAGGGATACTGCCCGGATCTGAGGGCTCATTCAGATATCTAATAAACAATACATTATCATTCGAAGGCACTCCCTCCTTTCTAATCACTACTTTATTCAAACCACCCTCCCTGGTACCTACCCAGATTGTTCCAAAAGGATCTTCTATGATATCGGTAATCTGATTATTCCCAATTGAAAATGGATTTTCTTTATCATACTTGAAATCAATTAAACAGTCATCGGCAGCGTCAGACAAATGGAGTCCTGAAGACGTCCCTATCCATAACCAGTTCTTAGAATCAATAAAAATTTTACCGATTGGCAGTGAAATCCAGCTTGAGGTATCTGCCACATTTATCGCATTAGGCAATATTTTCTGGTCTTTGATTTCAGGATTAAACACCCTGATGCCGAAGTGCGTAGACAGGAGTAGATTACCTGACATGTCTTCAACCACATCGAATATCCGGTTATCCTTCGGATGAATGATAAGATCAGAATGAGGAATTATTTTTATGAATTTATCCTGGTCACGGTTGTAAAGAAACAATCCCCCTTCTCCCGAACCGCTGGTTGCCCATAATCTATTTTTACTGTCAACAAAAATTTTTGTAATCATGTGTGATTCTCTGGAGGCAGGATCATCCGATCTGGATAAATAGATAGAAAAATTGTAGCCATCAAAACGATTTATGCCCTTATGGGTGCCGAACCAGATAAATCCTTTATCGTCCTGAACGATAGTATTAATATATCCCTGTGAGATACCATCAACAACAGAATATCGCTGAAATCGCAGGTCATTATATTGACCCTTTGCAAAATTCATCCACCCTATTGAAATGATGGAAAGGAAGGAGATTTTTATTATATATCTGGTCGGTTTTGTCTTCACAACTCCAAAAAATACTCAATTTTTTTGAACTGTTGACAAATAAAGACCTGTTTTATAGCTCAACTGTTTTCTTTTTGTCCGGATCCCGTTTAACTCTTCTTATCTTCAGGTATGACATATCATCCATTCAGCAGGTCATTCAACAGTTACCTTTTCACGATGGGTTACATATCAATCTGACTTCTTTGGAACAGATCCCTGCAATTTACCATTTTAGCCATAACCGGATCTGCACAAGTGATTATCTGAAAATTACCTTCCTGTTAATTACCTGGTCATGGCCGGTAACTTTCAATATGTAAATACCTGGTACCTGCTTATTAAATTCAATCATGTAAGATTCTTCCTGTTGAGCTACAAAGTATGATTGATATATTGGTTTACCTGATAAATCATAAAGTTCAATGGAGAACCTTTCACCTGGATCGAAACCATGGAATGTCAGGGTCAATAATCCATGACTTACAGGATTTGGAGCAATCTCAACATATCCGTATTGAATATCAGGCAGGTTTTCACCCGTATGATCGGCAAGGATAGTAACCATTAAAGTATCTGTTCCCGATTTGCCATATTTATCGGTTACTATAAGTGTAATCTGATGGATACCAACCGGGAGCGTATCACTTAATGTCTCTCCTGCACCAATCAGCACGTTATCTATCATCCATTCATATAGGGCTATTGAATCATCCGGATCAATTGAAGCAGATCCGTCAAGAGTAACGATTTCCACTCCATCCTGATCAGTATCCGTTATCGTTTGATCTTTTCCGGCTTTCGCAACCGGGCCGAAGTTAATCGGACCTTCACCCTCCAGAAAATATTTATACATTCCTTTATATTTCAGTATGGCTTCCAGGAAAAATGCATCCGCATAGATCAGTCCTTTTTCCGGTTCTGTATATCTCACCTGCCCGCGTTTCAGGATGGATGAAAAATCACTTCCCTTAGCCAGGTAACCGGGACTGCAGAGTGAAACCATAATACTGTCGGCAAAATGCCTGTATTTTTCATCCCCGGCATATTGGGACAATTCATAAAGTCCGCTGCAAGAGATCGCAGCTGCTGCCGCGTCCCTGCCATTTTCTGCATCCAGGGGAAGGTCGAAATCACTGGGAGGTACAAAATCTTCAGGAAGATGCTCTATATAATAATCTGCAATTTTTTTGGCAGCATCAAGATATTTTTGTCGCCTTGTATAACGGTAGGCCTGGGTAAGCCCGTTGATCGCCCAGGCATGTGCCCGGGTCCAGCGTGTACCGGTAGGTGCTCCCTGGTATGCCTGGGTATTGTTATACCCTATCGGATCTCCGAATACATCGAAATCAACAAACTGCCAGACACTTCCGTCTTCACGGATATTATAATCAATGGTTTTATTGACGTGGTCATTAACTACATCATAATAGTCCTTATTCCCTGTTAACTGGTACGACATAAGCAGGAATTCATTGTCAATCATCACATCGGTTACCACTGCAAAACGGGTTTTACTCCAGGTACCTCCCCAACACTTGATTGCTTCCACATCCGGATCATAAAGTTTAATAAAGGTTGTTGCTGCCTGGTCTATAACGGATGCATAATGCGCATCATTAATGTTTTTATAACCATTGCCAAAACTATAATAGATAATATCCGCAATGTTGGAGAAATCTTCAACACTCTTCATCGGCTCAAGTTCAGCAGTCCATTTTTCAGCATAATCCTTCCATTTCTCTTCCTGCGTCAATTGGTACATATACCAGTAACATGCGGGGAAATAGCCGGAGGTCCACCAACTGTTCCACGACTTGAAATCTTCAGCTAACCATTTGTGAGTAGGATCTAGTGTTTCTGATGGAAAAACAGTGGAATCGCTTGCAATCTCAGCAATCGTTTTTTCCAGCTGGATCCGGGCAAAATCAACGGCAGCATCCATCAGTGAATCGAGGTTGGGCTGGGAATAAAGTTTCCCGTTCATTAACGATATTAATAATACCCCGGAATAAATGATTTGCTTATATTTTAAAAACAGTTTTTTCATGATTCTAATTTAGAGTACTAATTCCCAATTTCTTCCATAGTAAGCCTTATCAAGCTTGTTTATAAATAATTTATCATATCTCATTTCACCCAGGTGCCTCAGGTCAGAATAGATATAAAAATTAAGCCAGTATCCAAAGTGGTATTTATCACGGCTGCACCTGGGATGCATCAGGTTTGTATACCACCCGGTATTAAGACCGTAGTTCCCGGCCACCTTAACTGCCATTTGGGCATTTTCCCATAGGTTGTCAGCCATATCTTCATACAGTTCCCGGAAATCCTGATAATCCATATCAGCCGTATTAATTAAAGCGGTGACATCTGGCACGCCTGTTTTTTCAAGGGATACAATGCGTTCAAAATTGGCATCCCCGTCAAGATCATAATGAATATGATCGATGAATCCATTATTATTTTCGTCAGTATATTTTATGGAAGGAAAAATATCAGGTTCGATCGTCACATGATCTTCGGGCTGGATATTCGGACCTCTCCATCCTTGCCATCCCTGGAAGAAGGTGGCATTCTGGTCTATCCGCCAGCAACCCCATTCGGCACCGTACAGATGGATCCTGCCATCAAAGGGGCCTATGTATAGTTGTCCCCCACCAGAAAAATCCTGGTCCCACTCACCCCTGTCACCCGACACATCCGCCTGTGCATTATTGTCCAAACCACCATTATTAGTACCTGACTTGAAGGGATCAAGCGGGCTGTAGAATTCCACTCTTTCCCATCTCTGGCAATCATCGTCTTCATCGTAGGTCAGCCAGCAATTCTCCCACTGGCCTTTTTCAAATACCAGGTCATAGGCAACATCGTGACCGGCATAGATGAGCTCTGTAATGTTCCTCCAGCGTGAATCAAAAAAATATTTTTCGCTGCCCGGAAGGCCCATCATACTATTGTAGATATGCACCTGATCATTATAATCAAATCCCTTACCGATAAACCTTAGACTGAGATCGTAATCAAATTCATTCGAAGGACCATTATCGTTATCCAGGTCAAAGGTCAAATAAGCACCATTAATCATACCATCGAAATAAAAACTTCGCATGTCCTCTGCTACAGGGCCTCTCGCTGACAATGGTTCGGCGCGGTTAGTGATTTCAGGTGTATCTGTTAACCGAATTGCCATCTCAGTCAAGCCATCTTCATCCTGGTCATAAAACAGAAAAGGATTTTCCCAGCTGTATCCAGGATCTTTGATATTAAATGTTGAAGTATGTGATTTTAGCATGATGCCCTGTCCGATATAATCCTCGAAAAAATTGCATCTGCCGGAATGTTCCCACCCCTCAAGTTTAAAGGTGTTCCAGTCAATATAATTGAAGATCTGATCGTGGTCCGAGTCAATGATCCAGATATAGTGTGCTTTGAACCTTCCCCTGTCATCCAGGCCTGAATTATCTGCTACTACCTGCATATCGGGCTTCCCATCACCGTCTTCATCGTTCCAGTCGATGATCAGGTCATGGCCACTGCCATATTCTCCATCAAGATTCCTGTCGATCATCAGGCAGTCACTGTCCATATCACCCTCCAGGTCACCTTCCTGCATATCATCATCATCATCGATCCACTGGACAGGTATATTATTATAGGTAGAAGACCGGAGAACATCAGGATCACCATCCTGATCCAAGTCAATGTACTCAATAATAATAAAACATTGGTTTATGATAATCCCAGTTTGACTGTTTCAACTGTGAGAACGAAACCAGTTATAGCTGGCCCGCAAACACGAGAAACCATATTGTCGAAAATTTGGATGCAGG
>CAYZEZ010000228.1:0-7799 GCA_964477295.1 uncultured Bacteroides sp.
TGCCTTATTGGTTATCCGGATGAACTTATCTTCAGTTAGTTCCTTCTCAAGTTTATCCTTTTGTACAGCGCGAATAATTGGTTCCATATATCAGGTCAGGTCTAACTAATCAAAAGTAGCAATTATTTTTATAATCTTTAATCCGGTGGAGATCCATTTCCGGCAGGAAGGGCATATACTATCGACCTGATTTCATCCGCCCACTGGATGTTTGTTTTACTCTTGTCAAGAGTGCTGTAAGGAATTGGTTTTCCAAATGTAACGTTTATGGTTTTATTCCTGTGTTTATAGGATTCATCCACAAGATAAAACATTTCGAGGTTCCATTTAATGCGAAAAAACCTGCGGAAATTAGCCAGGTTGTAGAAAAAGTTGGAATTTCTGCCGCTGAAATGCACCGGAATTATATCCCGGTGATACTGGATTGCTTTCTGTATGAAATTCTTTTGCCAGGTCAGATCCTGGATCACTCCTTTTATTTTTCGGCTTACAAATCCCGATGGGAATGTAAGAACTTGTGTGTCAGACTGATATATTTTATTCAGTTCCTTAATAACCTCCCTCGACTGTCCGCCATGTTTGTTAATAGCCACAAAATGATCGGCCAGGGGCCCCATAGCCATTAAGATGTCATTGACCAGGAACTTAATTTGATCAAACTTCCGGCTCACCAATTCAATCAGGATGATGCCATCAAAACCTCCCAGTGGATGGTTGGAAGCAAAAATGAACCTGCCGGATTCGGGAATATTATCAAAACCAGAGATATTGAGCGTTACGTTGAATTCCGCGATCATGGCATGGATAAATTCCACTCCCTTCTTATGTCCGTGCCGCTCCAGGAGATTATTTACAAAGTCCTGGTGTACAATGCGTTCGATATAGCGATAAATAAATCCCGGGACCATCCTGCCCATCGTCGGATTCTTTTCCTTGAATACCTTCCTTATCTCAATTTTTAATTCGTTTGAAGGCTGATTATTGTCTTCCATCCTGATTTGTTATGGAATATATTTCCCTGGGTAAAATTACCAAAATTCAAAAATTTATTTGAATTCTTTCCAACCTTATTGACATTTTCGCTGACAATGCTGATTTCCAATTATTTGACATGTTGGATAAAAGTTATCAACAATAGTGTCAAAAAATGGGAAAAAGTGGAGGAAAGTGGTAATATTTTATTTATTTTTACGAAAATGTGCTGAAAGCCTTATATGGTAACGTTTATAGGAGAATATAGTGGCAAGGTGGATGCGAAAGGCAGGATCATATTTCCTGCAGCATTCAAAAGACAACTCCCGGCAGGAGCCCAGGAACGGTTTGTACTGAAGCGGGATGTGTTTACTAAGTGCTTGGTTTTGTACCCGCTGGAAGAGTGGGAGATGCAGGTGCGGATCATTCGCAGCAAGACCAATCAATACAACCGGGAGCATGCCAGCTTCCTGAGAAAATTCTTCCAGGGTACGGCTGAAATAATGCTGGATTCAAGCAACAGGATACTGATCCCGAAAAGATTGTCAGAATATGCTGAAATAGGAAAGGAGATCATTCTGGCAGGCCAGCCTGGAAAAATTGAATTATGGGCCATCGAGAAATATGGTGAAGTAAGCAGGATTGACGACGACTTTGCAGAGATGGCCGAAAAAATATTGGGTCAGGACATCCATGATATAGATGAAGCATGAGTTATCATCAGCCGGTATTATTAACGGAGACCGTCGATCATTTGATGGTCCGGCCTGATGGCACCTATATCGATCTGACATTTGGTGGCGGAGGGCACTCTGCCGAGATATTAAAAAGGCTTAAAAAAGGAAGGCTGATAGCGTTTGATCAGGACAGTGATGCCGGGACAAATGCGGTGAAGGACAAAAGGTTCTTTTTCATCAGGGGAAATTTCAGGTACGTCAAGAACTTTCTTCGATTTGAGGATGTTGTTGAGGTAGATGGAGCGATAGCCGACCTGGGAGTGTCTTCCCACCATTTTGATGAAGCCGGAAGGGGATTTTCATTCATGCACAACAACCAGCTTGATATGCGCATGAACCGTGAAGCTTCATTAACAGCCAAAAATATATTGAATGAGTACAAGGAAGGAGATTTGCGACGGATTCTACGGACATATGGAGAGTTGACAAATGCTGAGAAGGTGAGCAGGGCCATAGTAATGGCACGGGAAAAATCCCCTCTGGAATCAGTTGATGATCTGTTGACAACCCTCGAACATTGCCTGCCAAAACAAAACCAAAACAAGTACCTGGCTAAAGTCTTTCAGGCCTTGCGCATTGAAGTCAACGATGAAATGAATGCACTGGCAGAAATGCTGATGCAGGTAACCGGGCTGCTTAAATCAGGTGCCCGGTTTGCAGTAATTACCTATCACTCACTCGAAGACAGGCTGGTGAAAAACCTTTTTAAAAACGGGAACCTTGAAGGAGAGATCAGGCAGGATTTTTTCGGGAATAAGGAACTTTTATATCTGCAGGTTAACAAAACTGTGATCAGGCCGGGTGATGAAGAGCTGAGACAAAATCCAAGGGCCAGAAGCGCAAAGCTCAGGGTTGGAGAAAAAATCTGAATTGAAGCACACGAAAGCAAGTGATATTAAAGGAACCCGCATGATGGCAGGTGAAATTGAGAAAAGAAGGAAATACCTGAGCAATGGCATACGAACCAAACAGCAGGACTGAATTTATCGACCAGAAAGAGGAGAAGAAGGAATATCGCCGGTCGCGGTTCCGGGATATTATGGATGGAAGCCTTCTGACCAGGGACAGGGTGGTAAAACAGTTGCCCTTTGTTCTGTTCATTACCCTGACTATCATTCTTTACATAGCCAACAGGTACCATGCAGAAAAGCTTGTTCGCAAAACCCTGGAAATGCAAACAGAATTGAAGGAGCTGAGGGCTGAATCGATTTCAACAGCCTCCGAGCTTGAATACATAAGCCGCCAGTCACAGGTTGCCAGGTTGATCGAAGAGAGAAACATGGATTTGAAGCAATCGGAGAAGCCTCCCTATCAAATAGTGGATGAGAAAAAGAGAAGACGATAAAATGTCGATTAAAAAGACCATAGTCTACAGGTTAATTGGTATCTATCTGCTGGTTTTTGCCTCAGGGGTTTTAATCATACTCAGGATCCTTCAGCTGCAACTGATCCAGGGAGAGGAGTTAAAACAAATGGCCGCCGATCTGACCATGAAGTATGAATCGATTGAACCTTACCGTGGTGATATTTATGCAGCCGATGGAAAAAGGCTCCTGGCTACTTCGGTGCCGTTCTATGAGATCCGGATGGACCTGAACAGTACGGCACTCGATGCGGATGTATTTAATCGTGATATTGATTCTTTGTCGTTGTGCCTGTCCAATATGTTCAGGGATAAATCAAAATCCGAATACAAAAAGGAGCTTACTGCCGCCCGGAGATTAAATAAAAGATATTACCTGATAAAAAGAAGAATAAACTATCCGCAACTCCAGGAGATGAAGAAGTTTCCAATTTTCAGGCTGGGAAGGTATAAAGGGGGTTTCATCGTTATACAGAAAAACAGGAGGATAAGGCCCCATAATCTTTTGGCTGCCAGAACGATAGGCTACGTTGGCAATGCTGAGGCAGGTACCGTGGTCGGGATAGAAGGAGCTTATGATTACATGTTGAAAGGGGTTACCGGCATCCGGCTGATGCAGAAGACTGCAGGCAATATATGGATCCCGGTAAGTGATGCCAATGAAGTGGAGCCGGAGAATGGTTATGATGTGGTGACAACAATAGATATCGATATCCAGGATGTGGCAGAAAATGCCCTCCTGGATCAGCTCGAACGACACAATGCACACCATGGTTGTGTGGTGTTGATGGAGGTGAAGACAGGAGTTATCAAGGCAATTGCCAATCTTCAGCTGGATGATGATGGACGCTATAAGGAGATATACAACTATGCCATCGCCGAAAGCACTGAACCGGGATCAACATTTAAACTTGCCTCCCTCATTGTAGCTATGGAAGATGGATTTGTCAGGCCGGGAGATACCATTGATGCGGGTAATGGCAGTGTCCGATTCTATGATAAAGTCATCAGGGACACACGAAAAGGTGGTTATGGGAAGATAACTGTTAAGGAAGCCTTTGAACATTCCTCCAATGTAGCTTTCTCGAAAATCATTTACAACAACTATAAAGGCAGAGAGGAGGACTTCGTTGAACGGCTCTATCGGATGCACCTGAATGAAAAACTCGGAATTGAGATAAAAGGAGAAGGGGAACCATTCATCCAGTACCCTGGAGATGAATATTGGTCGGGAATATCCCTGCCTATGATGTCACACGGTTACGAGGTGAGAATGACACCCCTGCAAATACTGACATTTTATAATGCCATAGCCAATAACGGGTCTATGGTTAAGCCAAGGTTTATCGACCGTGTTACTCATTATGGCCAGGTAATCAAGAAGATCAATACCGAAATCATTGATCCATCCATATGTTCGAGAGAGACAGTACGTGATGCCAGGCTCATGCTCGAAGGAGTAGTTCTTAACGGTACGGCAGGGAACCTGCTTAACGAACATTTTTCAATTGCAGGCAAGACAGGAACCGCGCAGATCGCCAATGAAAAATATGGATATAAGATTGACTCAAAAGTAAGCTACCAGGCATCCTTTGTCGGTTATTTCCCTGCCGACAATCCAAAATACTCGTGTATCGTTGTGATAAATTCACCTACAAGCGATGTGTATTATGGCAATCTTGTTGCTGGTCCGGTTTTTAAAGAAATAGCCAATAAGGTTTACGCGACAAGCCTCGACATGAATCACCCTGTTCACCTTACTGAATCTTCGGCTATCGCAGATGTTCCCTTCTCAAAGCACGGCTCCCTCGATTACCTGAAAATGGTGCTTGATTACCTGGATATTAAATATGAAACGGAATCATCCGACATGGATTGGGTACTGACAAGGAAAATGGAGGACCATATAGAAATTGATAAACTGAATGTGAAAGAAGGAATCGTGCCGAATGTTAAAGAGATGGGGTTGATGGATGCAGTTTATCTGCTGGAGAAAGAAGGCATGGTGGTAAGAGTAAAGGGCCGGGGTAAGGTGGTGGATCAGTCCATCCAGCCTGGATCAATCGTTCAACAGGGTAACCAGATCATATTAACAATGAGTTTTATTTGATAGAATTGAAACAGATTAATGACATACTAACAGGAATACAGGATTACAGGTCAACTGGTCCCACAGACCGGGAGATCACTGGTGTATGTTTTGATTCCAGGAAAGCTGATGCCGGCAATGTATTTATTGCGGTAAAGGGAACCCGGGCCGATGGTCATGACTTTATCCGGGATGCCATCAGCAAGGGGTGCACTGCCATTGTTTGTGAAACACTTCCCGAAAAAACGGTTCCTGATATATGTTATATCCAGGTTAAAAATGCCGGATTTGCCCTTGGAATAATTTGCTCCAATTATTTCGGCCAGCCTTCAGGTAAAATAAAATTAATAGGCATTACCGGTACCAATGGTAAAACAACCATTGCCACACTGCTCTACCGCCTCATTACAAAGCTGGGTTACCGGGCAGGACTCATCTCCACCATAGAGGTACTGATCAATGACCGGGCACAGGAAGCTACACATACTACTCCTGATGCTTTGCAGATAAACCGGTTACTGGCTGACATGGTGAACCAGGACTGCAGCTATTGTTTTATGGAGGTTAGCTCGCATTCAATTGATCAGCAACGTATTGCAGGGCTCCAATTTGCCGGCGGCATATTTACTAACCTCACCCATGAACACCTGGATTATCATAAAGATTTCAGGCATTACCTGAATTCGAAAAAGGCCTTTTTTAATCACCTGCCCGATGATGCATTTGCCCTTATCAACCTGGATGACCGCAACGGTAAAGTGATGGTACAGAATTGCAAGGCCAAAACAAAGACCTATTCCCTTAAGTCGTTTTCGGATTACAAGGGAAAGATCATGGAAAATCATTTTGAAGGGATGCAGCTGAAAATCAATGAAAGGGATGTCTGGATATCCCTGATGGGCGAATTTAATGCCTATAATACACTGGCTGTCTATGCCTGTTGTGAGTTACTTTCCATCGAAAAAGAAAGTGTGCTCACCGGCCTGAGTGATCTCCACCCGGTTCGTGGACGGGCAGAGGTGGTCAGAGGAGAGTCGGGTGTCGTCGCTATCGTCGACTATGCCCATACCCCGGATGCCTTAAAAAATATTATCCAGTCGGTGGATCAGATAAGGCCCAAAGGACAAAAACTGATTACCGTTGTGGGTGCGGGAGGAAACAGGGACCGGGCAAAGCGCCCGCTCATGGGGAATATTGCTGCAACAGGAAGCGACAGGGTGATACTGACTTCTGATAATCCCCGGAACGAATCACCGGAGGCAATCATCGATGAGATAAAGAGCGGGATCTCCGAAGCCGGCATGAAAAAGGTTATAGCTATTGTCGACCGGTATGAAGCCATTAAGACGGCGATCATGCTGGCGAACAAAGGAGACATTGTACTGGTCGCCGGGAAAGGACACGAAACGTACCAGGATATTGCCGGGAAGAAAGTTCACTTCGACGACCTTGAAATTATTAAACAAATAATGAATCCGAAAGCAGTATGTTAATCTATTTTTTTAAATATCTGCAAGAAATTAACTTTCCGGGAGCGGGGATTTTTCAATACATTTCCTTCCGTTCAGCCAGCGCCATTATCACCTCGCTGATCATATCCCTGCTTTTTGGTAAAGGGATCATCCGGTTCCTGAGAAAGAAACAGATCGGCGAATCGATCCGTGACCTGGGTCTCGACGGACAGATGCAAAAGCAGGGTACACCCACCATGGGGGGTATTATTATCCTGGGAAGCATTCTGATACCTACCCTGCTGTTTGCCGACCTTGAAAACATATATGTGATTCTTATGTTAATCACAACGATATGGCTCGGATTGATAGGTTTTGTTGATGATTATATAAAGGTCTTCAAGAACAATAAGAAGGGATTAACAAGTAGGTTTAAGATCCTGGGACAAGTGATCCTGGGCGTAGCGGTCGGATTAATCCTTTTCCTCCACCCGGATATTGTTGTACGTGAAAAGGTGATGCTGGACAATGGAGAAGCCCGGGTAGAAATTGTGCAGTCACCCGAACAATCTGAATCCGTTGAGGCCCTCATTACCCGTGATGTAAAGTCGACCACCACTACCATCCCGTTTTTCAAAAACAATGAATTTAATTATGCCTGGTTGATCTGGTTTCTTGGAGAGAGAGCGGGCAGATGGGCGTGGATCGTTTTGATCATCGCTGTCATAATAATTATCACCGCTGTCTCCAATGGAGCTAATATGACCGATGGCCTGGACGGGCTGGCTACCGGTACTTCCGCCATAATAGGTACTACCCTTGGAATCCTGGCGTACGTATCGGGTAACATTATCTACTCCGACTATTTGAATATCATGTACATACCTTACACCGGGGAGCTCGTGATCTTTATGAGTGCCTTCATAGGGGCTACCATAGGGTTCCTGTGGTATAACTCTTATCCGGCACAGGTTTTTATGGGCGATACCGGCAGCTTGTCACTGGGGGGGATCATAGCAGTATTTGCCATTATCATCCGCAAGGAGCTTTTAATACCAATCATTTGCGGAATATTCCTGGTTGATAGTCTTTCAGTGATGTTACAGGTTGGCTTGTTCAGGTATACCAGTAAAAAATTTGGTGAGGGCAGGAGGGTTTTTAAAATGGCACCACTCCATCACCATTAC
>CAYZEZ010000229.1:0-7781 GCA_964477295.1 uncultured Bacteroides sp.
ATTTCAGAGATAACCTTTTCCACTTCGATAATCTGGTTGGCTTCCTCCGTTTTCGGGACCAATACCACATGGATGTTATGTGGAATGATGTATTTCAGGTCTTCCAGCCCAGCAGGAAGCTGATTTATCCTCACCATCCTTTCGCATCCCATAAAATCGAACTGCCTGAGTGCATTGCGGACCAGAATCCTGGCTTCATGCTTCCTCTGTGGAGCTACAGAATCTTCAAGGTCAAAAATAATTCCGTCGGGCTGATGCACTGCAGCATTCAACATTAATTTGGGGGTATTCCCCGGCAAATAGAGCCTGGTAAACCTGCATTTGTCACGTACGGCAGGTTTGAGGCTATCCGGAACGGCAGGCAGGAGATATTCCCTTTCAGTTTCCATCAACATCCGGATAGCTGCCTCCATTCTTGCTGCAATAACAAACTCCAGGGCACCTGAATCTTCCAGCTGAATGTGCGCGTTCTGAATACCAAAATGATCCGCTATCTTCATAATCAGCGACCGGATCTGGTCACCATAGATCCTTTCCACCCTGGAATTGATTGTCAGGTTTATTCCTCCGGAGGTTGTAATGGCTAATTTCACCTGGCAGTCAGAGCGGATTTCATCGCCAAAATGGCCACAGATAGCTGTTTGCGACATAGGTTTAGTCTAAAGATATAAAACAAAGATAATAAACAAGCATTTGTGTAAGGTATTCGATGTTATTAAACAGATCAATTATTTTTCTACTTTAGGAATCTTAAAATGATGACATATGATAGAATCCGGCTACCGTCCTTTGCAAAAAATGTTCATGGAAGTTCCAGGGAAATATGATCGGATGAACAGGATCCTGACCTGGAGGATGGATGAAAGATGGAGAAAAATAGCTGCCTGGGAATGTATTTCAGATGATCCTGAGAAGGTGCTGGATCTATGCACAGGTACCGGTGATCTGGCTTTGC
Source organism: uncultured Bacteroides sp. (assembly GCA_964477295.1). Classification (GTDB taxonomy): domain Bacteria; phylum Bacteroidota; class Bacteroidia; order Bacteroidales; family SM23-62; genus CAYZEZ01. The sequence goes on from CAYZEZ010000229.1 coordinate 956, forward strand.
ACCTTGCGGGATTTTTGAATGGAACAATGGAGATCTATGGGCTCGATTACAGTGATCCGATGCTTGAAATTGCCAGACTTAAAGCCAGGAAAAAAGATATCTCCTCCATTAGGTTTATCCCCGGAGATGCGGCTGACATGCCATTCGATGATGATTCTATTGATTCTATAGGGATTGCCTTTGCATTCAGGAACCTCACATTCAGGAATCGCGACAGGGACAGGTTCCTTGCTGAGATCTATCGGATTTTAAAACCCGGCGGAAAGTTTGTGATCGTTGAATCAAGTCAACCCGGCTCTTCATTTTTAAGATTTTTATTTCACCTGTATTTGGGAGTAATTGTTTCCGGTTTAGGAGGTATCATAAGTAAACACAAGGGTGCCTATAAATACCTCGCCTTTTCTGCTAAACATTTCTATAAACCAGATGAACTAAAAAGATTGCTTGAAGAAACAGGTTTTCAGAAGGTAAAATACAGACCCTTGTTTGCGGGGATAGCCGGAATTACTACGGTAACAAAATAGTCTAAAAAAAGCCGCTGGATTTCAGCGGCTTTTTTAATATTAAGGCATTCGATTACTCCTGAACGATAACAGCTATATTCATCGATCCAGTAGCACCTGTTGTAATTGCTACAATTTTAACCAGTCCCATTTTACCGGCAGCGGTTACAAAGGCGACCACATCGTCTGCCTCTAAATGATTCACCTTGGTTTCAGACGCACCGGTTGCATTTTCAACAACTACCATATCATCTTCGATAGCATCAAAATCGGAGGTTGACAGCGAGGTTGTCTTGAACCTGGTGGCATTCCTTGTCGACCAGCTGGCAGGACCATCCGCACTTGCAAATACGGACGAAACATCGGCATCATCGGGAGCAGCAAGGGTGGCCTGGTTGTCGACTCCATAGAAATACATGAAATCAACAGCAGCCGAATTGGTTTTTGCATCAGCTATACCATAAACAGTACCGGTAGTACTGGCAAAAGAACTTCCGGTAGCTGACTGATGAGAACCAAGTGTCTTGGTCCAGGTCATAACCGGTCCGCCTGAGGCTTCCACAGTAATAGTAAATGACTCACTTGCTGTTTTGTCTTTACTGTCCGTTACGGTAAAAGTATACACATAGGCACCCTCATTAAGCGGAGCTTCGAGTGTAACATTATCCGTATAATTATCCTTTTCAATGTCTTCATCGGGATAACCGGCCAATGTAACACCGTCACGAGCAATCGAGAATGATTTAAGGTTGTTCGTCCCTTTAGTAGCCAGCCATGAAAAACTGATGGCAGCACCCGGCTCAACGGTAACATCTTCATCGATGTAATTACCACCAAAGAATTCGATTTTTGGATTTAAAAGATCAGCAGCTTCATCACAACTTGTGAAAATGCCGACGAAACCGACTAAAACAACTGTCAGGAGTAAAGAGATTTTTTTCATTTTTATAGCTTTTATGAGTTAATTTTCTGTAATCGAAAGTACAAAAATAATATAATAAATACCAATTCGTCCTTTATTTTGATTGAAATTAGATTAAATATTTATTAATCATGACCAATGGATACCAGTGGGCGGGGAACGGTAGCCGGAGAGCAATGGGTATGTCTAATCCTGGGTGGATTTTCCGCAAAACTCAGTAAGTACCCCATTGGTCGATTTTGGATGAAGAAACCCAATCATCATTCCTTCTGCTCCTTTTCGGGAAACCTGATCGATCAATTGAATGCCTTTATCCCCGGCCTCTTTCAATGCTTTATCAATCTCATCAAAGGCAAAGGCAATATGGTGAACCCCCTGCCCGCGTTTTTCTATAAATTTACCAACAGGTCCTTCGGGATCGGTTGATTCAAGTAACTCAATTTTTGTTTCTCCCAGCTGAAAAAAGGCTGTTTTGACTTTCTGGTCTTCAACTTCTTCGATGGCATAGCATTCGAGTCCCATGACTTCCTCGTAGAATTTTATGGATGATTCCAGGTCAGTAACTGCTATACCAATATGCTCAATATGTGTAGGTTTCATAATTAATAAGTTATTCAAAGGTAGTAATCTTATTCTTCTGAATTCTGTCTTCTGAATTAATAGCATCATAGATTACCTGCTGTATTTTAGTCCTGACATCCATTTCAATCAGCTTCAGATTATACTGGTCGGGATGGATCCTGTTGGAGAGAAAAATATAGATGGTTTCATTATCCGGATCGGCCCAGGCCATTGTTCCCGTAAATCCGGTATGCCCAAAACTGGATGCAGAGGCAGAGTCACAGGTCGGTCCGATTTTTTCAAGGTCCATTTCCGGCTTGTCAAATCCCAGGGCACGCCGGTTATCCTGTTCCAGATAGGGACAGGTATTATACAAATCAAAGGTCTCCGCACTCAGGTATCGCTCTTCTGCATACCATCCCTTGTTTAAATACATTTGCATGATTTTGGCCAGATCATTGGCATTTGAAAAAATACCGGCATGTCCGGCCACACCGCCAAACATGGCAGCCCCTGGATCATGCACATACCCATGTAATAACTGACGCCTGAAAAAGACATCGTTTTCAGTAGGGATTATAATGTCTTTGGAAAACCTCTGTAAAGGAAGGAATCCTGTATAATTGGCCCCTATTTTATGATACAGGCTGTGAAAAACATATGGATAAAGAGCCGTATCAGTCATTTCCTCTATCACCTGCTTAAAGAAATAATAGCCCAGGTCACTATATCTGTATTCCTTTTTCTCAAGTAATTCAGACTGGATGATTTTGCGAAAGATGGTATCTGTATAGTCGCGGTTCAGGTACATGCAATCTGCCACCTGGTTTGAAAAAACTTCGGAAAATTCCTTGTTGTAGGCACCATCCCTGTATTTCAGGTTCTTATTTAAATAAACATGATCGGACAGCATAAACGGATAGCGTCCAGAAATCCTGTTACTTATCAACGGGTCATCCGGATCCATCGTTTCAAGAGTAGAATAATAAAACGGGATCCATGGATAAAGTCCTGACTGATGGGCAAGTATCTCCTTTATAATGAGGTCTCCTTTATTACAGGTATCAAGATAAGGTAAGTATTTGCCCAGACGATCATTCACATCAAACAAGCCCCTGCTGGTGAGATTCATTAATACCGGAAGAGTGGAGGTAATCTTGGTGATTGAGGCAATGTCATAGATATCCTGAACGTGAACAGGCTTATTCTTTGAATAGGTGTGGTAACCGAAAGCTTTATTATATATGACAGCTCCCTTTCTGGCAATCAGCACCTGGCAACCCGGGATGGCTTTCTGATCAATCGCATTCCATACGATCGTATCAATTTTTTTAAGGATTTCAGGATCCATGCCTACCGATCCAGGCAACGCATATCTCAGGCGAAAGGCTTTCTCTGTTGTCAATCCATCGCCAGGTTTGTAAACCTTGCCTGCACTAACCGGCAGAAATCCGTTTGCTGTTACACCTCCGAAAATGAGCTGCGGACATAACCGCTGTGTAATTTCATTGTCTTCATAGGCTACAATCAGACCGGCCAGGTTATCCAGGTGCATGAAATTATTTAAACTGTAAGGATTGGCAAACAAATTCAGTATGGTCATATGGGTAGCTGCAATCCGTTCGGTTAAACGAATGATCTGATCGGATATTCCATAATTGTTTGAGGGCCGGGAGCTGGTTTGATGAATGCCGACGAAAATAAGATTGTATGGCTTCAGAAGCTCCCCGATGGAATCAAAATCCATTTTGGTCACACCAGCCGGTATCAGGAAATGATCCACCTGTCCATAAAATCCAAGGTACTGCTGAAATGTATTAACAGAATCCTGTCCTATGGTCAGGCTTGCCATTCTGATCGTATCCAGCTTTTGTAATGGTATAATTTGTTTCTCATTCCTGAGTAATGTCAGAGACGCCTCTGCCAGCTTTTCCTGCAGGACCCTGGAATCTTGTTTGTTCAACTGGCCGGCCAGCCCATCCTTTACAAGGGGTTCAAACTCATCCAACCCTACCCATTTTTTTGCAGCCAGGATTCTTTTACAGTGTTCATCAATGTCATTCCGGGAGATGGTGCCTCTCCTGATCTCACGCTTTATCTCATGGATGGCCTTATTAACATCTGAAGGCATGAGCAATATGTCATTCCCGGCAATGGCAGCCTTCGCTTCTATTTCTCCAGGTTTAAAATATTCACTCACGGCTTTCATATTCAATGCATCTGTAACGATCAGTCCCTTAAAGCCCATCTGTTCCCTCAATAATTCATTAATAACCTTTGGAGAAATGGAAGAAGCAAGGTTCCTGGCAGAATCCAGTGAAGGAACAGATAAATGAGCAGCCATAATACCTGTCAGGCCTTGCCGGATGCATTGTTTAAAAGGATACAGCTCAACAGATTCCAGCCTGTCCTTTCCATGCCTGATAACCGGCAGTTCATAGTGGGAATCTGTATCCGTATCGCCATGTCCCGGGAAATGCTTGGCTGTGCATAACAAATGCTCGTCCTGCATTCCATTCATATACATAATGGCTTTCCGGGCCACATTGCGTTTATCTTCACCGAATGACCTGTTGTTGATCACAGGATTCATGGGATTATTATTGATATCGACTACCGGTGCAAAATTCATATGTACCCCTATCTGCTTCAACTGGATGGCAATATCCCGGCCCATATAATAGACCAGGCTGTCATCCTGTATGGCACCGAGCATCATCTGGCGAGGATAACTGAGTGTGCTGTCAAGACGCATCCCCAATCCCCACTCTGCATCCATAGCCACCAGCAACGGGACCCCGGAGGCTTCCTGTAGCTGGTTAAGCATGTCAACCTGCCGCTGCGGACCACCCTGGAAAAAGATCACGCCACCCACTTTATATTTCGTAATGATCCTGATCAATTCCTCTGTATGATTGTTTCCTTTATTTGAATAGGCAGCAATCATAAACATCTGGGCTATTTTCTCATCGAGTGAAAGGGTTTTAAAAACAGAATCGACCCACTCATCATTATCGGACAGGAAAGGCGGATCGACCGGCTGGTTATCTGCCTGGTAATTTTTCGGAATATAAAAACTACTGCTAACCAGAATAGCTAAAACAATTACACCGTGCAAAATCGATCTCATATTAGCAAATTTGATCCGCAAAGTAGGACGAGATAGTGAAGGATACAAAAAATTATTTCAACAACTGTTTATAGCGGAAGCAGTTGATCACATAGTTATTTACCATGCCAGCTGCCGCCTTCTTTCTGATAAAGAGCAATGAAATATTCTATCGACCGGTTGTATGTTTTTTCTGCCTGATCCGGGAAATAGCATGCCGGAAGCTCATTCATCCTCCTGTGATAATGCAGGCAGTCGCAACAAGAACCATGCTTGCTGCATGAATAGGAACAATTACAGTACTTGCAATTCTGATCATTTTTACATTCCATAACAGAATTTATTATTTGTCTTTCCTCTTAAACTCAAGTTCTGTAAAGTCAAAATCAGGATTCGGTATATCTATTTTCATTTCAGTAACCATCCCTTTATAATCTATGATAAACTGTACAGTTCCTTCCGGTAAAGACGGAATTCCTCTTAGCCTGATGCGGAATATATCCTGGTGCCAATGAGTCAGGTCCCCTGTAAAGATTGGTGTGGGAAGAAATTTTACCACTAATTTCCCATCCTCCAGTATCACCTCTGCATCACCATACATTTCACCTCCGTAGGTTCCTGTATATGAACTGAGTTCAAGAGATGCTTTGGATCCAATAATCTTCTTTTTCAATAACTCCTCTTCCTCTTTTGCCAGGTTTTCGAAGTGCTTTTTGAAATAATCATGGTACATATCGCTCCAGTTCAGCTTGTCCTCAACACCAAAAAACTCATCCAGTATATCAAAAGATAAGGCGGATGGTAAAGCGTTATTACTGTTAGTCAGGATCACAAATCCAAAGTTCTTTTCAGGCACCATGGTTACCTGGGAGATCATCCCATCAGCTCCCCCTCCATGGCTTATGATTTTACATCCATGATAATCCATTAAAGACCAGCCCAATCCATATCCGGAGAAATGCTGGGAAGCACGAATACTCTGGATCCCCCTGCTTACATATTGTGGTGTATTCAAGGTCCGCATCTCCCAGATCTGACCTTCACTGATCAGTTCTTCATCATTCCATTTTCCCATATTCAGTTGCATCCTGATCCACTGTGCCATATCATGCACATTCGAGTTGATAGCCCCTGCCGGTCCCACATTATCCCAGTTCACATAGGGTATTTTTTGTGATTTACCAGTGACAGGATCAACAAAGTGAGGTTCTGCCACGTTATCCATTCCTTCAAGTTTTGAAATGGAGGTATTTGTCCGGTCCATGCCTAACGGATTGAAAATCTTCTGATGCAGGAATTCGTCCCAACTAACCTTTGCAACTTTTGATACAATCTCTCCTGCAGTAATGAACATGATATTTGAATAGCCAAAATCAGACCTGAAGCTGAATGCAGGTTCCAGATAGCGGGCCCTTCTGATTACCTCCTCCCTGGAATAGGTGGTCCCGTACCATAAAAGATCGCCACTGAACGTTTCTAAGCCGCACCTGTGGCACAATAGGTCCCTGATCCTCATTTCCTGGGTAACGTAAGGATCATATAATTCAAAATAGGGCAAATGATCGATCACCCTGTCATCCCACCAGAGTTTTCCATCATCCACTAGCATTGCCAGCGCTGCAGAAGTAAAGGCCTTTGTATTGGATGCAATAGCAAACATGGTATGTTCATCAACCCTTCCCGGTTTGGTAACATCTGCAACACCAAATCCTTTTTCAAATATTATGGTAT
>CAYZEZ010000230.1:0-7758 GCA_964477295.1 uncultured Bacteroides sp.
TGGTCAGGTTGGCCACTGCCCCTGAAGGAAATTCCAGCTGGAAAGTGACCGTTTCAGGCACTTCCTTAAAGTATTCATTATCAGGCTGGTATTTTTGGGCCGTTGCACTAACGGGTTCCTCCTGCGTGGAATAGCGTGCGCCCTGTATGCAGTAAACACCCATATCCATCAGGGGTCCTCCACCGTAAGATCTTTTCAGTTTCCAGTTATCCTTTTTGTCGCGGGGCCATTTAAATCCTGCCGATGCGTGCACATAATCGATGTTGCCAAATTCCTTTTCCCTGCCCCACTTCATGATCTCCTGGGTGGTAGGTTCAAACTGCATCCGGTAGCCGATAGAAAGGGCGACATTATTATCTTTGCAGGCATCGATCATCGCCTGGCAATCCTCTGCAGTAACCGCCATTGGCTTTTCGCAGATCACATGCTTGCCTGCTTTAGCCGCCCGTATGGTAAATTCCTTATGCATAGAGTTGGGCAGGACTACATAGATGATATCAATTGCGTCGTTTTTGGCTATCTCATCGAAATTTCCATAGTTATATATATTCCCCTTTGGGATATTGTACTTATCCATCCAGGTTTTCTCCTTCGCCGGGGTGCCTGTCACGATCCCTGCCAGGTAGCAATTTTCTGTTTCCTGTAAGGCCGGAGCCAGCAAATCGGTACTGTAATACCCCAGTCCCACCAGCGCGATTCCCAGCTTATCTTTTCCCTGTTTAGCAAGCAGCAGTTTTGATGAGTTTGCCAGTAACCCGGTGCCTGCGGCCAGTCCCCCTGTCAAAAGGGCAGATTGCTTTAAGAATGAACGTCTTGAGGTAATCATAATGATTGTTTTTACGGTCTGTTTAAAGTTAACTTTTTTTGTTTAAACCCTTGTCAGCTTTAAAAATTCCCCTATATTTGCACCTCCAATTTTGATAAAACTGGTTGGCAAAAACATGGTCCGTTCGTCTAGGGGTTAGGACGCCAGGTTTTCATCCTGGTAACAGGGGTTCGATTCCCCTACGGACTACGATAAAATTGATAGCCCTGGTTCAAATATGAGCCAGGGTTTTTTATTAGAACTATTAGAAACTATAATACCAGATGGGACCAGGGTTCGATTCCCCGTCGGACTACGGACTACTACTTTAAATGCCTGACAATCTGGCATTTATTTTATATTTCCTCAAATATTATATGCTTCCGTAAACGGGAAATTACAACCCAATTTTTAGATTCTAATTAAGACTGAATTTTATCAAAAGGATGTTAAGAAAAGCGACATACTTTGAAAAATAGCATGCAGTCTAATTAATAATAATAATCTTCCTTCGTCCTTTTCAATGCTTCAAAGTTTAATGCAAAAGTACCGGAAGCTTTCATTAGCGTACACCTTGCTTTACATGATTTAAATAATAAGTATTTTTACGGGGCACTTCTGCAACGGGCATTAGAATGGACCTGCAGTAAATTGAGAAGAAATAAGATCTGAATATGAACCAATTTTCTACATTCGAAAAGGTCAAACTATTCAGAATCCTTTTCAAAGGCAGAGAAGATGTATTTGCCATCTATTGGGAAAAAGGCAAGAAAAAGGGATATATGCCTGCATACCAGTATGACCCGTATATGTACCGTCTTCATGTATATAAGGGTGGTACTTTTAATGACTATAAAGACAAAACAATCCTTCCATTTACGAATAAACAGGTCATTAAGCATCTCAAGGGTGAGCAGTTAATCGGTATCTATCCGTTACTGGCTGATAACAGCTCCTGGCTGATTGCAGCAGATTTCGACAAAGAAAAATGGGCAGTGGATTGCCATAACTTCATCAATACCCTTAAAGAAAAAGAAATCCCAGCTTATCTTGAACGATCCCGTTCGGGAAAAGGAGGACATGTATGGATATTTTTCGATCAGCCCTACCCGGCATTTAAAAGCAGGAAAATCATTAATGCATTACTCACGCAGGCAGGAATTATTTCGATTTTTGATAAAAGTTCCAGTTTCGTCAGGCTGTTCCCGAATCAGGATTCTCATTCCGGCAAAGGATTAGGTAACCTGATAGCTTTACCTTTGCATAAACCTGCACTGGAAAAGGGGAATAGTTGCTTTATTGATGAGCAATTAAGGCCTTATCCGGACCAGTGGAACTTTCTGTCATCTATTCAAAGAGTGCAGATTTCCCATCTTGATAAAATTTTCCAAACACTTCACCTACCCGACCATCCTGCTTCAACACCTACCATGTACCATCCGGACAAACTTCAAATAAAACTTGACCATTCAATTCATCTCAACCGCACTGGAATAACACCAGGACTGATTAATTTCCTGAAGGCAAATCTCAATATTGCAAATACTGAATACTTCATAAAAAAAAAGACAAGTAGAAGTACCTGGGGAACAAAGCAGTATTTTAAGCTCATAGAGGAAAAAGAAAATGAAATTATTATTCCGAGAGGTTTTGCAGGAAAATTACTTCGATACTGTAAAAAGCAAAAAATTGATTATGAGTTTCTGGACGCAAGAGATAAAAATGAAAATGTAAATTTCTCGACTAATTTATGCCTCAGATCTCATCAAGAAAAAGCAGTAGAAGCATCCAAACGGAAAGAGTTTGGTGTTATAACTGCACCTTCAGGTTCCGGGAAAACCGTTATTGGATTAAAAATCATTGCTGAGAAGAAACAACCTGCCCTGATCATTGTACACAGGAAACAGCTGTTAGAGCAATGGATTGAACGGACCGAGGCATTCCTCGGTATACCTAAAAAAGAAATTGGCAGAATTGGAGCAGGACAAACCAGAACCGGGAAAGCTGTCACAATTGCCATGTTTCAGAGTTTAGGTAAATACATAGAAAAACAGGAAACGCAGGAATTTATCAGATCATTCGGAACCATTATCATTGACGAATGCCACCACATCCCTGCTGAAACATTCAGAAAAATCCAAATATTTGAAAAGTCTATTATAATACCTATTGAACAACTTGATTTCAGGTATGGCGCAATAGCTTTTAAATATAATATCCCTGAAGTTGAAACGGAACTGGAATTTGAAATAGAAAACGATGAGATCAGGCCGGAATTTGACGTACTGAAACCATATTTTGCAAAAATGCTAAAATTAAGGACCGTGCCTGTCAATATCTATGCTGAGTTCAGGCATAATAAGCTGATCTCTCAAATAGCCAGCTCCGATAATCTGGAGCAGATCAACCGGGAAATTATCGAAAGTGCAAAATTCCGTTTTATTGAAAAAAGTATTGTCGCAAAACAGTATTCATCAGCGAACGAGAAAAGCCTTCTCGATTTGAATAATATTCAGGAAGGTCCTTTCTTATACAACACGGAAAAGGATCTGCTGAATGATCTGTTAAAGAACGAAAATGTCAAACATTACAGGCATTTGAGGTACTTAGCTTCAAAACACGATGGATCTGTTTTAAAGATCCGCTTTGTTCTGTCCCCTTTCTCATTTGTATTCCTGCTCAGCGGACATGAACAGTATCATATAATTCTGGAAACCCTCGACACCGAAGAAGCCACCTATATCTGGCACATCGAAAAAAACACACAGAGGTTACCAGCAGGAATACATGCAGTCGATCAGGATCTTAATACAATAAGAAATCTGGGGCGACAACATTTTCTTGATAATAATCCGGGAAATTTCAGCCGAATCATTCATGATTATTCAGAAAAAAGAAAAGGATTTGTAATATGGAAAGATATGCTGGAAGAAAGGTTGGTATAGTAGAAAATACAACAATGATTTTGATAATATCAAATTTATGACGTATATTGCATAACGTACTTTACGTAACGTACTTTACGTAAAAACCTCAGCCTATGAAAAAACTTCAAAATCCTTTCCTCCTGACAGGCTTTTACAGCAAGGAATACTTCTGTGACAGAGAATCTGAAATGGAAGAACTGAAAGACCATTTCAAAAATGAAAGGAATGTTGTCTTATTCTCCTGGCGCAGAATTGGCAAAACTGCTCTCCTGAAGTACTTCCTGGCTGAGATTACCAAAAAAGGTGAAGCTGAAACCTTATATATAGATTTACTTGGCACAAGAGATATGTCCACTGCTCTAAAAAGGATTTCACAGGCACTGTTTGAAAGCTTCGGGGAAACAGCATCTGGTATTTCGTCTGCATTTAAGAATCTGCTAAGTAAAACCGGAATGGAGTTAGGTTTTGATCCTGTCACAGGTGCACCAAAATTCAGTATAGGATTACATGGAACCAGTAATGTTGACAAGTCTCTGCATGCTATCGGCACATTTTTTTCAAGCAGGAAAAAGAAAACACTGATAATTCTCGATGAATTCCAGCAGGTTGCCGGGTTTTCAGACCAGGATGGAGAGGCTGTTTTCAGGTCATGGGTCCAGGCATTCCCCGGTATACGTTTTATATTCAGCGGAAGTCATAGAAATATGATGATCTCCATGTTCAGTGAGAAGAACAGACCCTTCTACAGGAGTACACAACTTATGCAGCTTGATCCGATTGACCTGGCATCATACAAGAATTTTATACGACTCCATTTTGAAAGCAATAAAAAATCCTACGATGAGAGTACTGTCGAGAAGATATATAGCTGGTGTCGTCAACAAACCTACTGTATACAGCTTGTTTGTAATAAGATTTTCGGATCGTATGATGGTATGAATAAAGGGATCCTGCAAGATATATTTAATCAGATCCTTGACCAGGAGAGCCTGGTTTTCTCAGGCTACACAAAACTGTTAACCAATATGCAATGGAAGGTCCTGCTTGCTGTTGCTAAAGAAGAACCCCTGGTTAATCCCCTGGCAAATGAATTCATCAACCGTAATAAGCTTGGTGCTGCCAGCTCAGTAAGCACAGCATTAAAAATGCTTGCGAAAAATGAACTTGTAATCATCGATGAAAATAAATTTTATGTACACGATGTTTTGCTGGCAAGATGGCTACAGAGGTTGTAACACCAGATGGGATATTGATCTGTATTTGATAACAAAATCCATTATCAGCTGCTAACGCATGACATTTACTGATAAAGATTCCGCAGCAGTTATCGCGTCAAGGTTTATTAACCAGACTAACCGTCATGTGTTCCTGACCGGGAAAGCCGGTACCGGCAAAACAACTTTCCTGAAATATATAACTGAACATACCTTTAAAAAAACTATTGTTGCGGCACCCACGGGTATTGCAGCCATAAATGCCGGTGGAGTTACTCTTCATTCCCTGTTCCAGTTGCCTTTCGGATCATTTATCCCCTCGAATGATCTGACTACAGGAGACAATATCACGACAGAGTTGAATACCCGGCAATCCCTAATTAAAGACATTCGATTAAACAAATATAAGCGGAGCTTGCTGAATGAACTGGAACTGTTGATTATTGACGAAGTGAGTATGCTGCGTGCCGATTTGCTCGATGCCATAGATGCAGTATTACGCTATGTCAGAAGACAAAAAAACAGTCCCTTCGGCGGGATACAAATATTATTCATTGGAGACCTGCTGCAACTGCCACCTGTGGTACAGGACGAAGAACGGGATTATCTTGTCCCCTATTACCCCGGGCTGAATTTTTTTTACGCCAAAGCATTGCTGGATAATCCACCTTTGTATATTGAGCTGGAAAAAATTTACAGGCAGTCAGACAAACAATTCATTTCACTGCTAAATAACATTCGGGATAACGCCGTTACAAAAAAAGATATAGAATTATTGAACAGGTTCTATAAACCTTCATTCCGTGCTGATGCAAAGGAGGGTTACATTTACCTCACCACGCATAACCGTAAAGCCGACGAAATAAACAGATAGGCATTAAAAGATCTTCCGGGAAAATTGTACTCCTTTGATGCGAAAGTGGACGGGGATTTCAGTGATAATCTCTACCCTGTTGAATACACTTTAAAATTAAAAAAAGGGGCCCAGGTTATGTTCATTAAAAATGATCATACCGGGCAACAACGATATTTTAACGGGAAAATAGGTATTGTTAATGACCTTTCTGCCGACCGGATAGAAATCAGGTTTAATGACGGAACACCGCCTGCCCGGGCAGAACACTATCAGTGGGAAAATAAAAAATACAGTCTTAACAAAGAGACTCTTGAAATAGAAGAATCGGTAAAGGGTACATTTTTACATTATCCTCTTAAGCTGGCATGGGCAATCACTGTTCATAAAAGCCAGGGATTAACCTTTAAAAAAGCGATTATTGATGTTTCCGGGGCATTTGCTCCGGGACAAATATATGTAGCCCTTTCACGCCTTGTGTCCCTGGAGGGATTGGTACTTACCGCACCGGTCCCGCTTTCCACTTTGCAAAAGGATGAAAACCTCGAAAAGTTTGCAAAAAGCAAAATAAACAGGGAGAAACTTAAAGAAGTACTAAATGAGGAAACGCATCAATTTATCGAAGACATTGTATTAAAGTCTTTTAATTTCAACCTGTTACGGGATAAGCTGAATAACCATGCCGAAAGTTTCACCAAAGATGACAGGAAATCCATGAAACAAGAATATAAGGACTGGGCTTCGGAACTTAAGTCTGATTTTGAAGCGCAAAATAAGGTGGCTGACAGGTTTTCAGACCAAGTAAGAAAAATTATTGGCACAAAGCCCCCCGGTTATATCCAGGTATTGCATGTAAGGGTAAAAGCTGCAAAAATCTATTTCGTACCATTGATTGAAAATTTTATAAAACGGGTCAGGAGCCAGAAAAGGAAAGTTGACAAGCAAAAAAAACTGAAAGAATATCAGAACGAATTGAAGTATCTTGAATTCCTTTTTACCAAGCAGCTTCAGTCAATACATAAAACAGAAACACTTATCAATTCTGTCATTGATAATGCCGGGGTTTCAAAAAAACACGAATAAAAGGAAATTTATTTACACCTTTTTCAAAATATAATTTCTGTACTTACCTTTGAACATCACTGAACAACGTTTTATCTAATGCCAGGATCCGACAGCAGGAAAAAAATACCCTATTCCCGAAAACCAGAGGACCTGTCCCTGGATGAGTGGCAGGCAGAACTGAGGAAACAATTTGCCTCAGAGCAAAAGTTCAAATTTAAAAACATAGGTGATCATCCGTTCTATTCAGATTTTGAAGTTTTTAATCTGGAAACCGGCAAGACGTACAAAGTCTCCCTCAGGGATAACATCAGTAGCTATAACTATTGCTCCTGTCCCGACTTCAAATTAAATACACTCGGAACCTGCAAACATGTGGAATATGTCCTGTTGAAATTACTCAGGTACAAGAAGTACCAGAAGTATTACTCCAGACCCCAGGTAAATAATTACTCCTCTCTCAGTATTCTGTATGGTAATAAACGAGTGGTTCGCCTGAAAAAAGCCGATGACAGTATCAGATATACAGACCAGGACAAGTTTTTTGATAACCAGGGTTTTCTTTTCCCGGATATGGTCTGCAACCTGGATGATTTCATAAGAAGTGCAGTTAAAGCAGATCCTGCGTTCCGGGTTTATCCTGATGTATTTGAATATATCTCCCTTCACAAAATGAACATGGACCGGAATGACAGGCTGATGGATATCTTTCCTGACGGGCCGGGCAGCAAGATCTTTGATAACCTGGTCAGAACAAGGCTTTATCCCTATCAGAAAGAGGGTATAATCAATGTTGTCAAGGCTGGCAGAGTACTGCTTGCTGATGACATGGGACTCGGAAAAACCATTCAGGCCATTGCTGCTGTTGAAATTTTTGCCAGGTATTTTAATGTGAAT
>CAYZEZ010000231.1:0-7743 GCA_964477295.1 uncultured Bacteroides sp.
ACCATTTGCTTTCAGCGAATGAGAACCATTTGCTTTCAGCGAATGAGAACCATTTGCTTTCAGCGAATGAGAACCATTTCACGATTCACGGTTAAAACTTATAGGAAAGCCCTACTCCAAAAACTTCCTTAAACTGGACTTTTGAAACAGGCTTTCCGATTACTGTCCCCTCGCTATCCACATTAGGGAACTTGATGTCATCATCCCACATCAGGTGGGTGTGGAGGTTGGCCGACAGGAACTCATTAATCTTCATGTTGATCATGACCTCCCAGCTGATATCTACCTTTTCGGGATTTTTGATGTAATTCGAGAAAAGTTCCAGCTTGGTATTGAACGTCACGTTTTTCATGATTTCCTTCTGGTAGACCGCTTTCGCCGATCCCCCGAACTCATACCTGACATTTTCCCCGGGCTCCACACCGTAGGCGCCATGGGCAGAGAGGGTATCGTCGCGCACGATGGTAACCTTTCCCGATAAAGGACCAAGATAAATACTCAAATTTTCGGAGGGCTTGTAATCGATACCGACCGACAGGGTTATGCTGCCCGGTGCCATAAACCTGGATATATAAACTGAGTCGTTCGGGTACTTGTAACCATCGGTAAACTGGGTATTGAACTTCAGCATGGCCGTGTAGAACAGATGCTTTGTGGTTTTCCGGCCGTATTTTAATGCAAAATCGATCCGGTCATCCGTTTTCCTGGTCGATTGCTCCCCCTGCTTCATTAAACCATATCCCAGGGCCAGTGAATTCTCCCAGGAGGCCTTATTCTTATTATAGTTCAGGTTCATATTCAGCAATGCATTTCCCGAGTATGAACTCTCACCCCCTGCAGACCAGTTGGTTAGCGAAACCTGGCTGAAATTTAAACCTGTCAGGCCATTAAATTTCCAATAACTGGTATCCGGAGTATCCTGTGAAAACAGATTCACTGCCATCAGGGTAGCAAAAACTATAAAAACAATCTTTCTCATTCTTGTAGATTTTTTAAAGCCGCAAAGATATAAAGAATTCAGTAGACAGTAGACAGTAGGGGTGTGGGTGTGGGAATTGGTAAATCAGAGAAACCTGGATCGTATCTCAGGTGTGGGAACAAAACATGACTCCTTTTTGCCGAACCATTTATAGCGGTTTCTGGCAATGATATTGTAGAAGAAGTCACGGATCACCGGAGGAACAATAATAAAAACATAAAATAGCGGCCAGCCGTGCCGGAGTTTCCTGGCAATCCGAAGGGCTGCCGATGACCTGTACCACACTTTGTTGTTTTCAACCAGTATGATCGATTCGGGCCGGCCCTCCCCGATCCCGAGCTGCCGCATAATCACCTCACCTGATTCAGCCTGTAATGCAGCAAACCGGAAGTACCCTTTCGGGTCCCGCTTAATAATAAACAATACCGATCCGGAACAGAAATTACATATCCCGTCAAAAAATACAATCGCTTCGCTCTTGTTCATGGTTCATCGTTCAGCGTTTAGCTTTCATCGTTCAGCGTTCATCGTTCAGCTTTCATCGTTCAACGTTCGGCGTTCAGCTTTCAGCGTTCAACGTTCGGCGTTCAGCTTTCAGCGTTCAACGTTCGGCGCCTTCAGCGTTCAACGCTATACAAAATCATACCTTACTTTTTTTCAGGCAGGCAATGATTTCCCCAATGTAGAATGTATGAAAATCCTTCGCAGGATAGTTCTTGCCTATAATATCCTTCACTATGAAATTGTTCTCTTCCAGCCTGTCCTTGTACAGGATTTTACACTCCAGCACCAGCCTGGCCTGCTCGTAATAGATCCCGCCATTTGACGAAACTACAGGAATAAGCCCTGTATCCTTTATCTTATCGGTATCCCGTCCCGAGGTAGTCCCGCAATACTGAAGGATATGCTTATCCCCGGGCTCAAAAAAGGTTAAAGTGTACAGGCCGGCCTTATCGATAAACTTAAAGGTATGCCTCTGTGGCCTCACAAAACAGATCGCAATGGTTTTGTTCCATAAGATCCCGGTGGTCCCCCAGCTGGCGGTCATGGTGTTGAACGAACCCGGTGCGCCTGCAGTGATGAGCATCCATTCTTTGTCAATGGCTGTGAACATGTTATCCTGTATTTCATAAGGACTTATCGATTGAAATTTCCCGTTCATTTTTTTATTGACAAGATACTCATTTCCCCTAAAACCCAACTCACTCTGGCAGACTTCAACTGCAGGCTTGTGAGTTTCTTTCACCCTTCAATATCCGTCAGCTGAAGCCAACGGCAATTGATGAGCAGGCTGCAGGCTGGTAACTATTTAAATTTTTTCTATCTTGGCACAACTATCCGGAAACTATGGACAAAGTTTACTTCAGAAAAACGGGCTACATCGACGATACCACTCTGGCATATAAGAGTTTTAAGATATATGCTGCATTCAGCTACCGGATTTTTAACCGGCGAACCAAAGTGATCCACAAGGAGCGCATCCCGAGAAAGAAAGCCATTATTTTTGCCCCGATCCACAACAATGCTGTCATGGATGCAATGGCTGTGCTGCATCATTGTGGAAGGGACGCCGTTTTTGTTGCACGGGCAGATGCGTTCACTCACCCGGTTGTGCTAAAGATCTTAACAATTTTCAAGATGCTGCCTATTTACAGGATGCGTGACGGTGCGAGTGAGTTAAAGCGTAATGAAGAAATTTTCAATACTACGGTTACTGCATTGAAGCGGGGTAACACTTTTGGCATAATGCCGGAAGGTGCCCATGGGGATAAGAGACGGCTTCGTCCCTTCGTGAAAGGCATCTTCAGGATCGCCTTCCGGGCCCAGGAGGACCATGGAGAGGAAGATTTCCTGCAGATCGTTCCCGTGGGAATTGATTACAGCCATTATTCCAATTTCAGGCCCAAGGTGCTGATCTGTTTTGGTGAACCCATCCCGGTAAGTGATTTCTGGACCGAATATACCGAGCACCCTGCAAAGGCAATAAATGCTTTGCGGAAACGGATGATCGAGGAGTTTATGGAATGTATTATTCATATAGAGTCGGAGGATTTTTATGATATGTATATGTCGCTCAGGGAAATCTACAATCCTGTAATGCGGCAACACCTCGGGTTTCGCAGGAAAAACCTGGAAACAAAATTCCGGGCCGACCAGGAGATGATACGGATCCTGTACGAGGAGGAAACCAATAACAGGGAAAGGATCATGGAGCTTGCTGAAAAGGTAAGCCTCTTTGCCTCGGGTGTTAAAAAACTGAATTTCAGGTCGTGGCTGTTTGACAGGAAGAATTACTCCTTTTTCATGTTGCTCCCGCTTACCCTTTTAATGATTGTTCTTTCTCCTTTGTTCCTGTATGGGTTCATAAACAACATCATACCTTACAAGGTTTCAAACCTGATGACCCCGAAGTTTAAGGATGTCCAGTTTCACAGTACGGTAAAATATGTATTCGGACTGGCGACCATTCCATTTATATATTTTTTTCAATTCATCCTGGTCTGGATTTTTGTTGACCCGGGATGGATTAAATGGATTTACCTGGCATCCCTCTTGCCTGCGGGGCTTTTTGCACATGAGTATTTCATTTCCCTGAAAAAAATGAGGTCGATGTGGAAATATTGGTTACTCACGGTCACGAAGGACCATGATCTTAAGAATCTAAAGGCTTTACGGGACGAGATCATTGCCGATACGGACATGATCATTAAAAATTAGTCATCCTGTCCCGCAGTGCCCCCCCGAGCACCCGGGGGGAGTACCCGGGATCAGGATCTCATTGCTCCAACAGATCCTGAGACAAGCTCAGGATGACTTTGATGGTCACCTTGATTATTTATCGTATTTTTAGTTGAATTAATAAAATTAACACAATGCAAAGAAGCGAACTTAATGAAAAGATAATCAGCGGCATACAGCAGATAGGCATCGGCGTTCCCAACCTGCAGGAAGCCTGGATCTGGTACCACGAGCATTTCGGAATGGATGTGCGGGTTTTTGAAGATAAAACGGTAGCCGAACTAATGCTTCCCTATACAGGAGGCAAGCCCCAGAAAAGGCATGCTGCCCTGGCCCTCAACCTGATGGGCGGTGGCGGATTCGAGATCTGGCAGTATACCGAAAGAGTACCGGAACCCCCGAAAGAAAAGATCCTGCTGGGCGACCTTGGGATCAATGCAACCAAGATCAAATCGAGGGATGTAAGGTCGGCCCTTGAAGTATTTAAATCCAAAAAACAGCAGGTAGATGCGGTATCTAAAGATCCTTCCGGCAATGAACTCTTCTATGTTACGGACCCCTATAACAATATTTTCCAGGTGGTCAATGGCAACAGCTGGTTCAGGGAAAAAGAGAATAAAATGACCGGTGCAACGTATGGGGCAATGATCGGCGTTTCGGATATCGACAGGGCAAGAAAACTGTACAGCGGGATCCTGGGATACGATACCGTTGTTTACGATGAAGAAGGAACGTTCGATGACCTTAAACCGCTGCCCGGGGGTGAACATACTTTCCGGCGTGTCCTGCTGAAGCACGGCAAGCCGTTAAGGGGCAGTTTCAGCCGGCTTTTTGGCCCCAGCCAGATCGAGCTGCTCCAGGTAAAGGACCGCCAGCCAAAGAAGATATACGAAGGGCGCCAGTGGGGCGACCTCGGATTCATCCATCTTTGCTACGATGTGATCGGGATGGATGTGCTGCGTAAGGAATGTTCCGACAAAGGTTTCCCGTTTACGGTCGATTCCAGTGCCAGCGAACAGCATACGAATACCTTCGATATGGGCGAGGCAGCAGGCCATTTTTCCTATATCGAAGATCCTGACGGGACCCTGATAGAATTCGTCGAGACCCACAAATTACCTATCCTTAAAAAGATCGGCTGGTACGTCAACATGCGCAAGCGCCCGGCCGAAGCAGAAGTCCCCAACTGGGTACTGAAGGCACTGAAGTTCAGCAAGGTGAAGTTTAAGGATTGATTTACCGGCCGGAGGTTTCTTCCATTTAGTCATCCCGAATCTGATCCGTAATCTCTTCACTCCCGTTTACGGTTCCACCGTAACCCCCCGCCAGAATGCAATCCTGTCCTCAATATTCTTAGCCGCATAGGATGCTTCAGGATAATACCAGGCTGCATCCTTGTTTTCACTTCCATCCACATCCAGGGTGTAATAGGAGGCCACGCCTTTCCAATGACAGGTGGTGTGTGTATCACTCTCCTTAAAAAACTCTTTCTTAATCGCTTCGCGGGGAAAATAATGGTTTCCCTCTATGACTATCGTATCATCGCTCTCAGCGATTACTTTGTCGTTCCATATTGCTTTCATTGTGTTTTGTCTTAATATAATATGACAACAAAGATACCAACTAAATGTTTAATGATTTGTCGCGTACCAGACAATTACAGTTACAAATGACAGGATACCGGTTCACGAATGCCCGCCCGAACAGTGCCACAGATACAACCTGCCCGCGATTCACGGTAAATTTTGATTTTTCAATTTTTTACAATACCTTCGTTCATTATATGACCCTGAGTCATTATATATAACAACGCCTATCTATTAACTTATAGTCAATTATGGGAATATCCGAAAGAAAAGAACGTGAAAGGGAGCAGCGCCGGGGCGATATCATCGATGCGGCAGAGCGGATCATTTTTAAGCGCGGGCTGGAAAACTCCACCATGGATGACATCGCGGAAGAAGCCGAACTCAGTAAAGGAACCCTCTATCTCTACTATAAGAGCAAGGAGGATATCCAGTTTGCCATTTTCCGGCGGGGAGCAGAGATACTCCTGAAATTCATGGAAAAGAACATCGAATCAAAATCCACCGGTTATGAAAAACTGCTCGAGCTGGCAGCCACCACGGTGCAGTTTTCCCGGACACACAGCAATTATTTCCAGTTCTTCATGATGTTTGAAACCTCCCAGCTCGATAAACTGAACATCGAAAGATCCTCTGCCGAGAAGTACCTTCTGGAGGAAACACCCCTGGCCATCGTCGACCGGTGCGTTGAACTGGGTATTAAGGACGGATCATTAAGAAACGACATTCCCTCCGCGATCTTCTCAGCCACCCTCTGGACCCAGCTGCTTGGTCTGCTGATTATAATGAACAATAAATCAGATATTTACCAGATATTTAATATCAGCCAGACTGATATCCTGCAAACGCATCTCACCCTGGTATCGGAAGGAGCTGTAAAAGTATAATATCATGAAACAACGTATATTCTTGTTTCTGTTAATGTTGAGTGCTATCACGGGAAGGATAAACTCACAAACCGATATTCTGATCAACTATATCAGCGAGGGACTCGAAAGCAACCTCTCCCTCCGCCAGAAACAATCCAGCTATGAAAAAAGCATGGCTGCGCTGAAAGAGGCACGGTCGTGGTATTATCCCGATATAAGCATTAACGCACGCTATACTGTTGCCGATGGTGGACGGGTGATTGAATTCCCGGTTGGGGATATGCTGAACCCGGTTTACTCAACCCTGAATATGCTGATCGGGTCAGACCAGTTCCCGATGATGGATAACCTGGAATTCTATTTCCTCAGGTCGCAGGAACACGAGACAAAAGTGTCTGTTATCCAGCCGATTGTCGATCCAAGGATATACTATAACAACAAGATCAACAAATACCTGACCCGGGCAAAGCAGGCCGATGCGGATACCTATAAACGGCAGCTGGTGGCCGATATCAAGACCGCCTATTATAATTACCTGAAGGTTTTGAGACTCGAACAGCTGGTAAACGACACGAAGGTCCTGCTCGAAGAAAATGTAAGGGTGAATGAAAGCCTGTATCGGAACGATAAAGTGACCATTGATAATGTTTACCGGTCGAAATCCGAATTGAGCCAGCTCGAGCAGCAGGAATCCGAGGTAAGAAAATCAAAAAAGGTGGCGAGGGCATGGTTCAATTTCCTGCTCAATAAACCGCTTGAATCGGAGATTACCGTTGCTGAATTGACGGAGCTTTCCGACACATCCTTCCTTATTGTTGATCTTCCTTCAGCAGAGAACAATGCGCTCAGTTCCCGTGAGGAGATCACCATGCTCAAAAACTATTCCTCGGCCAATGACTACCTGATCAGCCTCAACCAATCGCAAAAATTTCCCACTCTTTACGGGGCAGTGGATTATGGTTTCCAGGGAACAGAATACACCTTTAATTCCGATTACGATTACATGCTGGCTTCCATTGTTTTGCGCTGGAACCTCTGGCATGGTTTTGAGAATAAGGCCAAAATAAGCCAGGCCAGGATTGAAAGGGACATCCGGCAGGACCAGCTGGAGGAATCCAAAAACCAGATCAGCCTCCAGGTGATACAGTCGTACTATGACCTGGAAGCAACGCAGCTTTCGATCGTGGCCGCCAGGGATGAGTACAAAAGCGCCAGGCAGGGATTCCAGGTGATCGACAGGAAATTCAAGGAGGGTCAGGCCAACCTGATTCAATTCATCGATGCAAGGACAACCATGACCAACGCGCAGGAGCGCCGGATCATCAGTCAATATGATTATTTGATAAAATATGCAGCGTTCGAACGAGTGGCGTGCCTCTATGAATTCTAATGA
The DNA here is from genome assembly GCA_964477295.1 of uncultured Bacteroides sp. Taxonomy (GTDB): domain Bacteria; phylum Bacteroidota; class Bacteroidia; order Bacteroidales; family SM23-62; genus CAYZEZ01. The sequence continues at coordinate 7,567 of CAYZEZ010000231.1, forward strand.
CCTAAGATTTATGATTAATGATTAACGATTTATGATTTGCGATTTATGATTTGCGAAGCAGAAAAACACACAACACCCTTTACCAATACCCAGCGAAGAACGATGAGCGATGAACGCCGAATGCTGAACTTTTAAAAACAGGTACCTATGAAAAATACAACCGCATTATTAATCCTT
>CAYZEZ010000232.1:0-7700 GCA_964477295.1 uncultured Bacteroides sp.
AGCCATTGAATCCGGTGGGCGAAACCGATATGAAGGCGATAAAAGACCATGTTCTGGAAATCTCGGCCGGCGGCGGCACCAATCTTGATGCAGGGATGCAGACAGCCAGCCGGTTATACGACGAGTTAACGGATATAGACCCGTCGGAATATGAAAACCGGATTATTTTCCTGACCGATGCCATGCCAAACCTCGGCGATACCAGTGAGCAGGGTCTGCTGGGCACCCAGTTGAATTGTCAGCCAGCATCCTATAATTGTACTTATGGTTATTCCTTTGTTACGCATATAATCAGATTATATTATATTAACCTTATTTACTATCAGATCACCTGTTATCAAAATAAACTTACAGTTAATATTCACAAAATAATAATAAATATTTAGAAATCAATCTTAAATAACTGACATGCAGTACTTTAGGAACTTTATTTGGCGGCTGAGTGGAGAAATGGATTAATTGGAGTAAGTACTAATTTTATTAGATATAACTATCAAATGGCTGATGGTTGTTCCTGTTCTTTTGGCGGATAAAAAAAGTATTCTGGAAACAAATTTAATTCCTGTCTGGAAAGGTATAGCCATTTTCTGGTCGTGCAGTATAAAAATCCAATCGTGTTGCCGTACCCCTTCTCCAGTCTTGAAGCCATATCCTCAACGGATTCCTTCTTTTTATCCAGGTATTGTAAAATTCGCTGGTTATCAGAAACTTCCAGTTGCATCATCCGGCGCGGATGAGCAGGAGAAATAAATAAGCTTAAAAGCAGACAGGTTCAAATGTTTTTTTACAGTTTTCATGAAATGGAGTACTTGTTTTGAAACAAGATTTTAGTGTTCTTTCTGAAAAGTTAATTTGAAATCAATTATCTTGTATTTGAATCACGCTCACTTTATATACTTATGTTCATGATACCTATAAAAAAAAACCTTGCAATTAATTCAATAATTATTCTCGTTTTGCATACTGGTAATATTTTTCCCCAGTCAACCTTCCGTGATCAGCTCGATTTTATCAACGGTTTTGATTTTAATAAAAGGATCGTCCCATCCGTTCCGGTCAAAGGAAAAAAAATCAAGGTGATCATCGATACCGATGCGAAGAATGAAATCGATGACCAGTGGGCCATAACACTCGCCCTTCTGTCTACGGAGCGGTTTAAAATAGAAGGTTTTATTGCTGCCAATTATAATAACTACTGGGGAGGCGGATCGGAAAGCATCGAGAATTCTTACCGGGAAATAAAGACCGTTCTAAGTAAAATGGGACTGGAAGGTCAATATCCGGTTTACAGGGGCTCACATCCGATGAGGTACAAATACGAACCGGCTGAATCGGAAGGGGTGGATTTCATCATTGAAAAGGCACTTGAATCAACACCGGATGATCCGGTGTGGATTATTGCACTGGGGTCTGCCACTAACCTGGCATCGGCCTATCTCAAGGAACCGCGGATAATCGATCATGCGATTTTTTTCTGGCACGGACGTACCCGGTGGCCTGAAAAATGCTGGAATTTCAATGTATTTGGCGACCGCCTCGCTGCTGCCACACTCTTTGATGCACCTGTGCCATTGATTTTATTCGATACCGGGACCCATCTGACCTGCCCTATGGAAGAATCTGAAAAGCATGTCAAACCCTTTGGGGAAATTGGCCAATATCTTCATGAATACCGGCTGACCCGTGATAATTTTCAAAAGGATACAAAAGGCTTCTTTGACCTGGGAGATATTGCAGTCCTGTTGGATCCCGAGATCGCCCTGTGGCAGGAGGTAAGCTGTCCCGAAGTAGACCCCGATCTTTCCTACAGGTTTATGGGCACTAAAGGCAAGATACTGAGATGTTATTATATCGACAGGGATGCTGCATTTCAATTATTCTATAACAAACTGAAAACAGCATACGCCGATAATTGATTTGCAAAATAGATTTCCTATCATATGATAAAATGCATACATTTACTTTGTTATAAACCAAAATCACCTAACACAACTATTATGAAAAAGATTGTACTGGCTTTCCTTGTCTCCGGTCTTGTTACCTTTTCCCTCATGGCACAAAAGATGAATGTGGTCAAGACGGATCTTTTCAGTCCGATTATCAAGACCTATGTGATTAAATATGAGAGGGTACTCAGCGAGGACATGAGTGCTCAACTGGGCTTCTTTTATACCGGTTATAAACCTGGTGGAACCGATACCAAACTGAGCGGCTGGGGGCTTACACCGGAGTTCAGGTATTATCTGTCCAAGACTCCGGCTCCGAATGGTCTTTATATCGCACCAAACTTCAGGTATTATAGTTTTAAAGTGGAAGACCAGGTTGCCGATGCATCCGGTACACTGACCAATGCAAGCATTGCGCTTAATATAGGAGGTCAGCTGTTACTGAAAGATATCATTGTCATGGATTTTTGGATTGGCCCGTCTTATAATTTCAGGCATTTATCGGCAGAAGGAGGTGACATCAATGTGGGTATTTCAGATGCTAACGGTTTTGGAGCAAGAGCCGGGTTCTCTATCGGTGTTGCGTTCTAGGTGGCATCAGAATAGAAAGACTATATCTCTGAGATTGGATCAAAAGTATCAGATTTTTGAAGAAGCGTCAGCCTGATCAAGGTTCAGGCTGACGAAATATAACATCTGATATATCCTCATTTTCGCTCCTTAAGCCATACTTTCATTACCATCGGCGTAACCCGGCTGCATCCAGGCTACATTATGATGCCTGAAAAAGGGATCCAACGAAGCAGTAATTTTATCCATTTCCGGTTCTGACAGGGGCTTGAAGTTTCTTACCAGGTTTAGATTTGACTTCAGCACATCCATGTTGTCGGTACCAATATTGGCTACTGAAAAGTAATCAAGTGTCAGGGCATACCGGATAAGGTCGGACGGATCGAGTCCTTCCACGCTTTCGCGGGGCCTGATAACCTTCATGGCAATAACACCCATTCCTTTTTTTGCTGCAAAAGGAACGGCATGTCCTTCAAAATCCTCTTCGCCTGTCTTTACCATATGATTGAGAGCGATCATCATGGCATCGAAATCGTATAACTCAGCCGCCCTTTTCATTCCCTGCGCAGTGGTATGTCCTGTAAAACCAATGTGCTTTACAATCCCTTCATCCCTGTATTGATCTAAGACTTCCAGCACCTGCCCCTTATCGCCAATCCGTTCAGCATCTTCCACGGAATCTATAGAATGGATATGCAGCAGGTCAATATAATCGGTCCCTAACCTTTTCAGGCTCCGTTCAATAATTTCCCTCGCCTTATCGGCACTTCTCTCATGGACCTTGGTAACCATAAAAACTTCTTTCCTTCTGCCGGGCAGGATCTTACCGATCCGTTCTTCACTGGAGATCCGGTCATTGCCATAACTGGCTGCTGTGTCCCAGTAATATATCCCCTGGTTAAGGGCATATTCCAGTATCTCAAGGGCAGTGTCATCATCGGCAATGGACATCCAGCGGCTGCCGGCTCCAAAAGACATAATGGGCACATCCACACCTGTTTTTCCAAGCTTCCGTGTGGGCAGACCTTTGGGATCGAATCCATGGGAGGGACGCGAGAATCCCAGGCCCGGGATCACCATCGATGCTGCAGCAGTCATCGATGTCCTTGCAATAAACTTACGACGGGATAATTTCTTATTCATTACGGTTATATTATTTTATCCAATGAATCCGCCGGTTGAAACCGACGGCAATTGATATGCAATTTATGAATCAAATCATCAACTGTAAATCCTGATCGATCATTTAACAATTAATTATCATCTGTCAGATCTGCGCCCGTATACTTCGATCCAGTCGAGACGGGAGCATGCCGGACTGATGCCGCCTGGCATAAGGTCGGTAAAGCCAACCTCATCAACGCGTGAAAGGTCAGGATCCTTAACCGGTGCCACTTCGCTGATACGATCTATATTCAGTCGGTACCAGGTTATATCCATCATGTTGAACTCTTTGACACGCCAGTCCTTTGAAGGTCCATCCGACTGATCACTTACCAGCCATGTCCCGTCATCCAGTTTTAATACAATCCTTAATTGACGGAACCCTGCCTGCTTCGACCTCCATTTTATTTTGGCATAGCCAGTCAGATCCATCATATAATCCCTGTGTTTCAGGGTAACCAGCCAGTTCCCGGTACAATAACCCGACCATATATAGTAGGGATCATCAACTGGTTTATCGTGATGACTCTTCCTGATACTATCCTTTCCAGGTCCGTAAAGGTCCAGGATCAATTCCGGGTTATTCACGTGCGCCTGGGTTACCCCTGTGACAGCAGGGATCTCTTTCCAGTCTTCCCGGAACAGAAGGCCCGGACGGTAATCCTGCTTATCCTGTTCGACAGACTGACCTGAAAGTGTTATGAATGAGAGCGTAAAGACAAGCTGAGAAAATAACAATCTAAATAACAGGGACATTGAAGTTGGTTTCATTTTTATTAGTATGTTAGTGGAACAGTTGAAGGTTACAAGTTACAGATTGCAGGTTTATACAATTCAAAATTAATTAAATACATGAAAGTTGTCTCAATTATTTCCGTGATCCTGATTTTATTTGCCGGCGACCAATATCTTCAGGCCCAGGACAAGGAGCTCATTATTTTACATACCAATGATTTGCATTCCAGACTGATGGGTTATGCACCCGAATCACAATATTCCCCCCTCACCATTAATAATGACAGTACAATTGGAGGTTTTGCCCGGATCGCAAGTCTTATAAAAAAGGAAAAGTCAGTGTATTCTGAATCACTCCTTGTTCTGGATGCCGGAGATTTCCTTATGGGTACCTTCTTCCATGCGTTGGAACCAGATAATGGTTTTCAGTTAAGATTAATGAATACCATGGGGTATGATGCTGTCAGCCTGGGAAACCATGAATTTGATTTTGGCATTGGTACAACCGCAAAAATTATCAATTCCTCCACTAAGAAAGGTGATATACCTCCAGTGCTTTTATCCAACATTGAATTTAGCAAAAAAGATTCTGATGATAATGATCTGGAAAGACTTTACCAGAAAGAAGTCATTCGCCGGTATACAATTATTGAAAAAAATGGAATACGCATCGGATTATTTGGTTTGATGGGAGAGGAGGCTTCCGATGTCGCACCATATGTAAAGCCTGCAAAATTTACCAACCCAGTTAAAACAGCCAGGGAAATTTCGAAAAAGTTGAAAACGGATGAACATGCTGACCTGGTTATTTGCCTTTCTCATAGTGGCCTGTATAAAAATGAAAAGGGACAATGGGATGGTGAAGATGTTGAACTCGCCAGGAAAATCAAAGATATTGACCTGATCATCAGCGCCCATACTCATACACACTTATTTGAACCGGTCATCATTGACGGCACTCCCATTGTCCAGACCGGAGCATTTGGGGCCTTTCTCGGCAGAGTGCACATCTCTTATGGCCCCTCAGGGGTGAAGTTGATCTCGGCTGATCTGATTCCTGTTGACGATGAGGTTGAAGGAGATCTGGAAATTCATAAGTTGACAGAAGAACAAAAGTTAAAAGTCCAGAACATTATACTTAAAGATATTGACCTTTCGTACGATGAGCCAGTTGTCAGTACTGCATTTAAACTTGAATGCGATGAAATTAACAGGCTGGAAAACAGTAATCTGGGACCATTTCTGGCAGATGCCATTTATAATTATGTAAATGATGTGGAAACAGAAAACATCGATATTGCCATGATTGCTGCAGGGGTTATACGCGATAAGATGATGCCAGGTGATCAAACTATAGCCGACCTGTTCAGGATCGTATCTCTCGGGCGGGGTAATGATAATATTCCAGGTGCCCCCCTGGCCAAGGTTTTCGTTACTGGCAATGAACTGAAAAAAATCATTGAGGTTCTGCTTGTAGCATATAAAACTAGTCCCGGAAATTACGTTTATTATAGTGGCCTGAAGGTCAAATTTGATCCGACAAAAGGATTTCTCAGGAAAGTTCAGTCCCTCGAGACAGGTGATGATCGTAAAGGATACCGGGAAGTGGATTTTTCGAGGAAAAATGATGCTTTGTACAGCATTGTTGCCAACGCCTATATGCTCGAATTCGTCGGAATGCTGAAGAAAAAGTCTTTTGGACTTGTCAACGTAAAACCGAAGCTTGAAAATGGGGATGATATGACGGATATTCAAAAAGTCCTTATAGACATATATCCTGCTGTGAAAGGGGTCCAGGAGGGGAAAGAGTGGATGGCTTTATATTACTATGTCACTCAGCAAAAAGATATTAATGGGGACAATATCCCTGACATTCCTGATGAATACCGTAATCCCGAAATGCGGGTGGTCCCTGTTACCCATTAAAGCATTGATTTATTCCACTTCTCTGAAAGTGGCGGCACTTTTTCCTGCAACAATTCAACAAAGGCTTGCAGGGTCTTTCTTGCATCTCCAACAGGATAATAAAACATTTCCCAGTTATCACTATCCTCTCCGTCGTGGTTGGGAATAACATAATCAAAATTCCAGGCCATTTTAAGCTCCTTAAATGCACTCCCGGCCCTTTTCTCCACATCCTGAAGGTCGTAAAGGGTAATTTCCACCCGTTGCCTTGTTTTCCTTCTGATCTGCTTTCTGCGCATTACCTGAACGACAAAATCTTCAAGCTTTACATGTTTCTCAGGATCTTTGAGTTCGAGCAGTTCATCTTTTGATAGTGGCGATAAAAATACACTCAATTTGGGTATTTTTACCAGCTTTGGATGATTCTGCATGGCTTCTGCCAGATAAGGATTTCCTTCAAAAAATGCATTTTTGCTTTTCAGGATTTCTTCCAGCTCATTTAAATCCAATGCCTGAAGATCTCCACGCACATCCATAAAAATATAATCCGGATTATTTTCCAGGAACTTCAACTGCTCTGTCTTCCTGAAATGGTAGTCTACACCATCTGCCTCTCCGGGCCTTGCTGCCCTGTCATTATACAGGACTAATTTATGAAGGGTTTTTCTGACTTCCGGAAAAAATCTGGCCAGGGATTTTTCGAGGGGACTTTTCCCGATACAGGATGGTCCGGTAAGAATGATCAGTTTATTCACTCGTAATTATTAAATTTAATTAATTGGTCTCGCGAAACTTACCATAATAATATTTTTATCTTGTTTCATGTAAGTCAGGTTACTATTCCGGTTTCCTTATATAGTCTTCTCAACGTGTGCTTAATCCTTGTTTCAATTCCAATGGAATCGTTGGGTAGTAAGGATTCAAAAAAATTGATCAATTCGGTTTTAAGTTGAGGCTCCAACCTGGAAATTTCATATAGTATTGTAATGGAATATCCACGAACCGATATCGGCTCCTTCACATTTTCCAGAGCGGTATAACAATATTCAAACAAATTGCCCAGATCGATTTCTGGCAGGGGGCTGTTTTCAATGAGTGCAAGTATATTTCTTCTTACACCGTCGACTTTAAATGCAGGGAGTTTTGCGATCATTTCGGGCATATATGACTTGATAAAATCTGGATATCTCTCCCCAATCAGCCATATCACCCTTGCTGCTCTCATTGAAAGGGGATAGGTATCCTGGTACATTAGGTTGAGAATCGTTTCAAATACACCCGGATCCTCATCAAATTTCTCAACCAGCAGTTCCGCATTCAGCCGGGAACTGTCGATCGATAAGAATTCTTCAATTTCCATGATATAAAATTAGATAATTC
>CAYZEZ010000233.1:0-7697 GCA_964477295.1 uncultured Bacteroides sp.
TCAGCTGGATGCAGGCGGCAATGCTACCATCACGGCCGCTATGATCGACAATGGCTCAACAGACAATTGTGCCGTTGATACAATATATCTTGATAACTACACCTTTGATTGCACCGATGTAGGAGCTAACACAGTTACGCTGACCGTTGAAGATGTCAATGGCAACTCAGCCACCTGCAATGCCACAGTCACTATCGAAGACAATGTCGAGCCGACACCGGTCTGCCAGAACGTAACCATCGCGCTTGACATTACAGGCAATGCCACGATTACTGCGGATACAATTGATAATAACAGTACGGACAACTGCGGCATAGATACCATGTATCTCGACAGGTATGACTTTACCTGTGCTGACATTGGCGCAAATACAGTAGAACTTACTGTTGAAGACAATAATGGCAACAGCGCTACCTGCAACGCCACTGTCACCATATCAGAAGTTGAACCTCCGGTCGCTAACTGCAAGGATACGACCATATACCTGCACGCAGCCGGCACGGCAATCATCGACAGCAGCTATGTGAATGATGGCAGTACAGATAATTGCGGCATCGCTACCATTACACTCGACAGGTTTATTTTCGATTGTATAGATGCCGGAGCCAATATCGTAACAATGACTGTCACAGATAACTATGGTAACAGCAACTCATGCCCGGCAACTGTTACTGTATTGGATACCGTTTCACCTATCGCACTATGCACCGATACAACAATATACCTTGATGCCACCGGCAATTTCACTATCGATAGCTCATACATTGATAATGGAAGCAATGATGCCTGTGGTATCCAGTCAATTACGCCAAGCCAGACTGCCTTTGACTGCAGCCATACAGGTACAAACATAATCACCGTTACTGTAACAGATAATAATGGTAATACCAGCCAGTGTAATTCAACAATAACTGTTATTGATACTGTCAGCCCATCCGTCATCTGCATGGATACAACCGTTTATCTGGATGTGGCCGGATCAGCCCTCATCGATAGCAGCTTTATTGTCGACACCGCATTTGATGCCTGCGGTTTACAGACTATTGTTATTAGCCAGAGCACATTTGATTGCGCTGATGCAGGTACTACTCCTGTTACAGTCACAGCAACTGATATATACAACAACATCAACACCTGCATAGCCAATGTAACGGTACTCGATACAATTGCTCCAGCAGTAACCAGCCTCAACGATACAACGGTTACTACCGAACCCGGCAGATGTTCTGCAGAAGTATTAAATATTGCTCCTGTTGGCTCAGATAACTGCAGCATCGACAGTATCGTTTACCGCTTATCAGGAGCTACCTTAGGCTCAGGAATTGACGATGCCAGTGGCGATTCATTTAACGAGGGACTGACCAGCGTGACGTATACAATCTACGATCCGTCGGGTAACAACGATTCCTGTTCATTCAATATAACAGTTATCATCACTTCATCTCCACCGGATACGGCTGCAACGAACAGAAATAATATTTGTCCGGCCGATGGAAACATCGTATTGAGTTACTCTGGTGGAGTTGTCACGGAAGGTGGTGATGCAGAATGGTACGACGATCCGCTGTTCGCGAATAATGTAGGAAGCGGGAATAACCTTACACTGGCTGCACCTGATTCCACCACAACCTATTATGTAAGATTTGAAGGATCCTGTGACACAACCCTGTCAAAATCAGTTACTGTAAGCATAAATACACTATCAACTCCACCTGACAGCGCTGCCAGTGACAGGGATGATATTTGTCCCGCCGATGGAAACATAACGTTGTCTTACACAGGCGGCTTATTAGGCACTGCTGCCACTGCTGAATGGTATTCAGATGCAACATTTACTACCCATGCGGGAAGCGGAAATAACCTGAGCCTGGCAGCACCACTCGCAACAACCCAATATTTTGTGCGCTTCGAAGGATCCTGCAATAGCACCATTGCAAAGAGCGTCACTGTTAATATTAAAACGCTGTCCATACCTCCCGAATCAGCCGGTAAGGACAGGGATACTATTTGCCCGGGCGACGGCAATATAATATTATCCTATACCGGAGGTATCCCGGGATCAGAAACTGTTGCCAGGTGGTACAATTCAGCATCATTCACGACACCTCTTGGAGAAGGGAACAACCTGGTCGTACCTGCACCCGATGTTTCAACCAGCTATTATGTGAGATTTGAGGGACCGTGCGACACAAGCGATGCAGAATTCACAAGACTATATGTAGTAAGGGCCAACGATTCTCCCGATAATGTATTGATAGACAGGAATAATATTTGTTCCGGAGATGGAGACATAACACTGAACTATTCGGGAGGATTATTATCGGTATTCTCAGAGGCACAATGGTATGATGATGCGGCACTCTCAAATAGTATTGGAACAGGCAGCCAGATTACCGTCTCTGCCCCCGACTCAACAAAAATATACTATGTGAGGTTTGAAGGTACGTGTGATACTTCCGCCGTTGTGTCTGCCTCCCTGAATGTGAAAGCCATATCCGTGGCACCAGATGCAGCCCTTACAAACAGAGATACGGTTTGTCCAGGTGATGGTCTTATACTGCTTACATATACTGGAGGTGTAATTGGAAGCAACGCTGCAGCTGTCTGGTATTCAGATGCTGCCCTTGCAAACTCTGTCGGTACGGGGAACAACATATCCATACAAGCTCCATCCACTGAAACCACGTATTATGTGAGGATCGAAGACGAGTGCGATACTACCGGAACAGCCAGTGTAACAGTCTATATGTATAGCATACCTCAACCCGTTTTCCATATCCAGACTTCTGCTGTTTGTATTAATGCCGATCCGGTACTCTATGTAGTGGATGGACTTACAGGATCTAATTACAGCTGGTCCACTACAGGTGGAAGCATTACGCATGAAAATAACGATACAATATATGTTGACTGGGGAAGTGATCCTGACGATTATACCATAACAGTAATTGAAACTACTATTAATGGTTGTGTCTCTGAAGAATCTGTACTTGATGTAGTGGTGTCTACTCCAACCATTGATCTCGGACCCGATCCGTTTATCTGTGGCAGCGAAACTGCCATTGTAGTTCCAACCGGCGATTTCATCAACCATATCTGGCACAATGGAACGGGAACATCCACCTATATGACCAATACTGATGAGGTGGTAAGCATTTGTGTATTCGATGAATATGGCTGCATGGCATCTGATTCGGTCACAGTTACTGTTGCTGCTGATCCCGTCGTCGACTTTGGTCCCGATACCTTATTGTGCGGATCAATGACTTTGGATCTGGATGCCGGTAATCCAGGATCAACGTATAACTGGTCAACCGGGGAAACCTCTGAAATCATCACAATATATCCTGGTCCTCAGGAAATCTCTGTTCTTGTAACATCTGAATATGGTTGTGTTGGCGGAGATACCATCAGGATACAGGATTGTTCAACGAAAGCATATTTTGCAAAGATTCCTAATGCATTCACACCTAACGGGGATAATGTGAACGACACCTGGTTCTTTGATGAAGCTGCTGCTTATCCTGATATTGTCGTGGAAATATTTGACCGCTGGGGCAAGGTGATTTTTAGATCAGAAAGAGGATATCCGGAACCATGGGATGGAAGAGCTATGAATGGCAAAGAAATGCCAATGGATTCATATTTCTATGTGATTGATCCGGGAGATGGCACGGGAACATTAACCGGAACTGTAACGATAATTAGATAAATAAATTAATATAATTGCAGACTAATTCTGGCGGGTGAGAGATCGCAAATTAGACTGACTGGAAATGAAAGCACATAGTACAATTGCAAGAGGGTTTCTCCTGGTGTTATCGGGATTAACCCTGACTTTTAATGGGCTGTCCCAACAGCTGCCATTGTACAGTCAGTATATAATGAACAAATTTCTGATTAATCCCGCAGTGGCCGGGAGTGAAGGATATACTTCATTTAATATTACCGCCCGTGAACAATGGATCGGCCTGGCCAATTCGCCAAAAACACACGCCATAAGTGCCCAAACCAGGATCCTCAAAAACAGCTTTATTTCAAAGAGTTCCTCTGTCAGGAAAAGAAGTAAGGGCAGCTCAAGGAGTGGCAAGGTAGGACTGGGCGGTTATGTGTTCAATGACCGGACAGGACTTGTTAGCAGAACAGGGCTGCAATTTACCTATGCATACCATATAACATTGCATACCGGACAGCTTTCATTTGGCTTATCGGGTACGGTTTATCAGTTTAAGGTGGACCGGGAAGAACTCAGGTTATATGAGCAAAACGATGATCTGGTGAATAATTTTGACAATACCCTACTCATACCGGATGCTGATTTCGGAGTATATTATTCAGATCCTAAATTTTATGCAGGTTTCTCAGCTGCACAGCTGTTTGAATCTTCTTTGAAATTCGGACAACGCGGATATGAAAACTATAGGTTAAAACGGCACTACTATATCATTGGCGGATATAACTGGGACGTCAATGATTATTTTTCCCTGGAACCAAACGCGATGATTAAGACCACAGAAAACTGGAATTTCCAGGTCGATTTAGGTACCAAAGCTTATATTTTCGAAAATTATTGGGCAGGATTGTCCTACAGGACCGGGAATGCTGTAATCGTAATGGGTGGCCTGAAGATCGATAAATTCTATTTTGGATATGCTTTTGATTATAATCTGAGCAGTATAATGAGACATACTTTCGGCACTCATGAATTTATGCTTGCCATGAAATTTGGTGACAATGCCAGAAGGTATCGCTGGTTGATCCGCTACTAATTCTGCTCAGCCCAGGTTCGCTTAAAAGTACTCTTATAAAACGATAAATTTATCTCGAAAGATCAAATACATTGATCCTGTCCTGCCGGTCTCTCATAAATATTTTATTTCCCCAAACGACAGGATATTTCGATTTAAAGGTGGTCCGTTCCTCATCAATATAGAAGGCATACTTATTTATTCTTCCATTCGAAATGTCAATAGAAAAAAGGCGCTGTTCATTCAGTATAAAAAACAATTTACCCTCATCAAAGGCCAGCATCTTAAAACTCACCCTGTCATCCAATATATTCTCTGAACCTAAAGCTGTCAGGCTAAGCTTTTTAATCTTTTTGCCTGATGTGGAATTGATAATAATTATTTGCTCCGACCCATTATAATAAAATACACTATCACCAGCCATTAATGCATGCCCGGAAGCATTCACTGAAATTTCAAATTCAGGTTTTTCCAGGTCGATACCTGAAAAAGCTTTCACCCTTATTTCATCGCATATTATATCAATATCCGGAGAGCAACAGGTTGACAGGTAAACATTGTTTTTGCTTACCTGGATATTCTGCGGAAGTTCATATTTATATCTGGCCTGTTCCATTCCATCTTCCAGGTTAAAAATCAGGATATAATATCCCGGGTTATCAGCCGTCCCATTTATTGGCATAATGATTTTTTTCTTGAAAACCTGGAAAGAAATATTGTCGGGATAATTTTTTTCAAGAGACCTGTTCCATATAACATTATGATTATTAAGGCTATAGTAAATGAGTTTTTTGTCAGATCCCATCATGGATGGATCGATGTCGTGTAAGCCAGGAATTTCTGTTGATTCAAACTCAGGTGACGGATCAGTTTCTGCAATATATACAATGTAATCATCCTGAACGATAGGATGTTGTATACCTGCGCCTGGAAGAATTTCCGGATCTTCCTCCATATTCGTCTTCGTAAAAACATAATTCCCAATAATGATCCTGCCGGCGGATGAGACCGGTATATAACTGTAAACATCTGGAATTTCCTTTATCCAGTGCAATTCTTTCTGTGCAGAGTAACAATATACATTGCTGTTCCCATCGGTTACCAGAATATTATTGTTTACAACAGTAAAATCATATATCCAGCTGCGGGTATCCGTATAGGGTAAAATCTGACCAATACAATCCGGTATGATCAGGTTTACCTGGTTTTTATCAATTTTTCCTTTTTTTAAATACTGGACAATCTGCCCGTCTAATTTGAGGTAACAATGATCATTAGACCATTGACGGTCATCTGTATGCCAGAAACCAACCGAATCATACTGGAACCCGGAAGACTTTTTGCCGGACTTATACATGATTCCCATTTTATTGTTCCTCTCAAGGATCATTAATCCAAAATCAATAAAGACATCTGTCTCTACAAAAATATTGGAGACAGGCTCCGGGATCAATTTGTTAAAATTCCTATCGAACAGGTACAAATCATTATTCTTCCTGGTAACGGTATAAAATATTGGAAAGTTGGAATAGGTTCTGTTAAGGTCATACTCCAGATCAGCAATACTTAAAAAACTAATTGTCCTGTCACCAAATTCAGTCTGGCAATTTTTTATCACATTGTAATCGTAACTTAGCCCGGGATTAAAATAGATGGCATCCCATTCAGGCTCAAGCACATCTTTGCCTTTGATATTAATAATCCCGAATTTCCCTTTTTCCTGATAAAGTATCAGATTATCAAAATATTCGTAAACAGGATTTTCCACGATAATACTATCCCAACCTGCTGGAGTGATAACAACCCCTTTCCCATCCTTGACTCCCCATAGGTTATTCTCGGTGTAAGGTACCCATAGTTCCTGGGAATCAATATGTTGTTGTATCAGGCAGAATACCAGGATAACCGACAATACTGATCTTATCCCCATGTGTAATTAATGTAGTGGAAAGTTAATAAATTTCAATCATCCCCTCATCAGGTTTGAGGAATTTAAACAATTTGGGTAAATTGGGTGAAATTCTTTCTTTAATCAATAAGGATTATTATCAGCCATTTTTCAACATGAAGAATTGCATTTTATACCTTTTAATATTTTGCTTCTCATCTGTTGGAGCTCAGGATTTTGCACTCAAAGACCTGAACAGTTCCAGGCATAAGATGGAGTGGATTGAATTAAAGACAGCCGAATCCATTGTAAAATCTTTTGTCGTCTATCCGGATAGCCTGACAACGGCACCTGCCGTTATTATCATTCATGAGGAATTCGGGATGACTGAATGGATGATGAGCTTTGCTGACCAGGTGGCGATGCAGAATTATATTGCCATTGTCCCCGATCTTTTAACAGGAAAATCACCCGGGAATGGTAATTCGGATGGGTTCATAAATTTGGGTGAAGCCAGGGATAAGCTGTTAAGCCTTGACCAGGATGGAATAGTTGCCTCCATAGACAGGGTATTAGCTTATCTTATTGATTTGCAGTCATGTAATGGTTGTATTTTAATTGCAGGTTTGGGATGGGGTGGTACACAGGTGTTCAATTATTTATCTCAAAAAGACAACCTTGAAGCTGGTTTGGTGTTTTACTGCACAGCACCGGTTAAGAAGAAGAAACTTGAGCAGATATCTGTTCCCATCTATGGATTTTATGGCGAAAACGACAATAAAGTAAATAAAACGCTGTGGAGCACAGATAAGAAAATGAAACGGTTAGGCAAACCTTTCTATCCTGTGGTATATGAATTTGGGGGACATGGATTTATGCGTACCGGAGAGAGGCCCAATGCCAATGAGGGCAATGTAAAAGCCCGAACTGCAGCGTGGAAAAGATTACGAACACTTTTAGATGAATATTCTAAATATTAAGCAGTTATGAGAACCTCCATTCTTATCTTATTGGCATTTTCTTTTTCCACATTAATTTTTTCTCAGGATGTGTTTAACCTT
>CAYZEZ010000234.1:0-1417 GCA_964477295.1 uncultured Bacteroides sp.
TTTCTGTGAATTATTTTATCCAAAAGATCAGTTTAGATCGATAAAGTTAATATTTTTTTTTGATTAGAAACTGTTATCGATATGTTAAAATACTTAACGTTACAGAGATATAAATTATTTCAGCATATTGCAAAATCCATGAGTTTTTCTAATACACCCTAATCTACCACTCGGGGATCCTGCCAGGTGTCCACGGAACCTCTATCTCCTCCATTTTATTCTCCAGGTTGAGGATGTCGCTATGGATCATTTTGATCTCTTCCAGGAGGGGAGGAAATTCTTCGAGAAGAATCTCGTAATTATCGGTTTCTGTTTTAGTTACATCTGATGTAGACCTGGAGTGCACAGATAGAATAACACTCAGTCTTCTGTTCAGGGGCATGTCGGCTGGAGGAACTTCTTCCCAGCTTGCTGTTGCAGGCTGGCCATTGAACGTAAACAGCACATCATTGATCCTTATTTCGAGGGCTGCAGCTTCTTCTATAAGACCTGATGCAGAGCCCGGGGTATACAGAAGGGACTGGCGGATATATTTTATCCTGTTATTCAGCTCATTGGTGAATTTGTATGCTCCCTGAATCGATCTTCTTAACTTGGAAACCTTAGTATGAAAGGCAACCAGTTCTTCCCTGCTGGCTGCCGGCAAGGTGGTATTATTCAGTGTGACTACTTTGAATTCGACAGGAGGGACAAGTTCGGTTATTGCACCTCCGGCACTTTTACGGAGAGAAACAAAGTAGGTCCCGGGCAAAGCCAGATAGTGGCTTGGATCGGAAGAAAAAGGATCATAATCATTATTCTTAATACTTACCGGCGTTGTGCTTGGATATTTCAGGTCCCATGTTATCCTGTTGATTCCTTTTTTAGGTTTGGCCGTCAAACGCCTCACTTCGTATCCGCCTGCATCGGTAACGGTAAAGATCAGGAATGGGGGATCTTCCATTTCTTCGGCCCTTAGTTGTTCAACGGATGGTTGGGGTATTGGCTTTTTTGCCTCGAACAGCTCTTTTTCTTTCTGATGCCTTAAATCTTTTAATGTTATTAATGAATCAGATAAATAATATGTAAAAGTTGCCCCAAAGCCAGGGTTCTTTGCGATAAAATAGGTTGATCCCTGGCTTCCTTTATTCCTGGCAGTTACATACATAAGGGCATCTTTTACCGGGAAGATGTAAGCCGTTTTATTGATCAAATCTGATGACACTTCCCTCAGTGGCGAGTAATCGTCGAGGATGTAAAATCCCCTCCCGAATGTGGCCAGCACAAGGTCCGATTCCCGTTCCTGGATGACTATGTCTTTAACGGCAACTGAGGGCAAACCGGACTTTAACCGGATCCATTCCTGCCCGCCGTCCGGGGAGAACCAGGCTCCGAATTCTGTTCCGGCAAAAAGCAGGTTGGGATTGATAAAATCCTG
>CAYZEZ010000234.1:1517-7674 GCA_964477295.1 uncultured Bacteroides sp.
GATTCTGCCAATGAAACAGCCATGCCGAACTGGGAGGTGGATACATCTTTAGCCACCGCATCATAACTCCAGTAATGGTCCATGACGGGCCAGGTATTCCTGTCGATCTTTGCTGTTATGTCATCGCTGATAACCTCCCAGGCATCGCCGCGATTATCGCTTCTGAAAACTTTGTTGGCAGCAATGTATAAGCGGGTATTTGAGTGGGGACTTATGATGAAGGGAGTATCCCAGTTCCATTTATATGTTTTCTCATCTTTCCGGGGCCTTGGTTTAATGTACATGTTCTCACCGCTTTTGCGGTCGTACCGGTTGATATGCCCATACTGTGATTCGCAATATACGATATCAGGATTTTCAGGATCGATGGCTACCCAGAAACCATCGCCACCCCAGGTAACATACCATTCATCGCTGGCGACACCTGTACTTTTTGTATTTCTTGATGGCCCGCCCATAGAATTATTATCCTGTGTGCCGCCGTACACGTTGTAAAACGGGAGGCCGTTATCGACATTCACCCTGTAGAATTGAGTTACCGGAAGGTTTGATTTAAAGAGATAATTCTTTCCGGCGTCGAACGATTCATACACTCCGCCATCTCCACCAATAAGGAAGTGCCCGGGATCATCCGGATCGATCCACATGGCATGGTCATCCACATGGCGTTCGTTATTCCCCAGGCTGTTCCATGATTTGCCTCCATCCCGCGTAACCTGCGTAACAGTTTCTGTCGAGTAAACTACATCCACATCTGTGGGATCACATACAATCTCATTGTAATACTGGCCGCTGCTGGCATGTGAACTCATTTTTTTCCACGACTCACCCCTGTCAGTCGACCTGAAGAATCCGCCTTTATCGTCGCGTGCCTCAATGATTGCATAAACCACATCGGTATTCACCGGTGAAAGGGCAATCCCAATTCCTCCCATATCTACTGTGGGCAGTCCTTTTTTTAGTTTTTTCCAGGTTTCCCCGCCATCGGTTGATTTATGAATGGCAGATTCAGGTCCGCCACCGATTTTAGTGTAGACATGACGACGGCGCTGTTCTGAGGTGGCATACATGATTTCGGGACGGCAGGGATCAATGATCACATTATTGATCCCGGTGTTTTCACTTATTTCAAGCACTTTGTTCCAGGTCTTTCCGCCATCGGTAGTTTTGTATAATCCACGATCGCCACCGGGTCCCCAGGCAGATCCTTCTGCGGCTACAAAAACCACATCAGAATTTCGGGGATCAATTACAATCCCACCGATCTGACGTGATTCTTTCAGTCCCATATTTTCCCATGATTGTCCTCCGTCAAGTGATTTCCAAACACCGTTACCATATCCCAGGGCACGCTGGTGGTTGTTCTCGCCGGTACCGACCCAAATCACGCTATGATTGTTTGGATCCATGGTAACCACCCCCATAGAGTAAACATCATGATTATCAAAGACAGGGCTGAAGGTGATGCCTGAATTAATGGTTTTCCAGACATGCCCGGAGGCTACGGCTACATAATATTCCTTATGGTTATCCGGATTTACGGCGAAATCCGCAATCCGCCCGGAGGAAAAGGCCGGACCTATACTTCTCCATTTAAGACCAGAGAAAGTGCTGGTCTTGTAAGTGGAAGATTTTTCTGAAGATTGATTTTTTTTCTTTTGTGCCTGGAGGGGAAGAGAGATGATTAATCCTGCCAGGAGCAGAAATAACAGTCGTTTCATAGTTCAGGGATTTATAATTTTTGTAAAAATCAACATTACCCAACTTTCTTTCTAAAAAAAATGATTTTCAGCATGTTTAACAAAAAAACCGCGGAGGTTCGCTGACCCCCGCGGTTATTATGCATGGCTGATTTTCACCTATTCAATAATCAGCTTTTCGATCTGGATATGGTCGGCCGTCCTGACTTTCATAAGGTAGATGCCTGCATCGAAACGGGACAGGTCGAGTGTCTCTGATAATTCGCTATACACTTCTAATGTCCTGATCATCATCACCTGTCCGTTCAGGCTGGTGATGGTTATTTCGAATTCGGTATCTGTCTCTGCAGCCAGTTTCAGGGTGAATTTCCCCTGGCTTGGATTTGGATATACCTCAAACAGGTTGTTGCTCAACATCTGGTCTATACCTGTCCCAATTGAAACAGTCACTGTCCAGTCTTCTGTGGTTTCATCTTCTGCGGTTACTGTATAAGTGACCGGGCTGGTGAAATCCTGTGCTACTCCCGATGCCGGATCAATAGTGGCATAATCTGAAACGGTTATTGTTGGTGTAAGTGATGTAACAACCGTACCTTCTGCCACTTCGATATCAACTGTTTTGTTTGTTGAATTGATAACAGCATCACCCGTTTGTTCGGCCAGTACAAAGGACAAAATATCCTTTTCACTGCTTATTACAAAAGGAACTATATCGGCAGCGCTACGGCTGGCGACCTCAGCTTCTGTGTTGTATTCAAGGACAATACCTGTAACACTCTGTAATCCGGAAGGAATTGCAGTTCCAATGTAATCGGCATCATAGAAATGTGCCCTGAAGACCGTAACGTCTGTCCCCTGTTCCAGGTCATAATTGGTTCCGCCGGTAAAATTGCTTCCGGCATCTGTGAAGGTAACCCCTCTTAACGTGACCACTTCGCATTCATAATCGTTGTAATTTGTATTTAACTCTGCAGCAGTGACAACGACAGGTGTTATTGTATTTCCTGTTGAGGTAGCCGTTCCGGGATCTTCTAGCGGATGGATCTGTATCAGACCACTATAATCTTCCAGCGTACCCACGAGTCCCGTTATGCCATCACCTGTATTATAAACGGTGGTAATATTTCCATCCGGGTCATCGATCTCGATACCTCCGGTAGCATCCTGTACATATTTCTTACTTCTGTAAGAAATGGCATATGTAAGTATTACTTCTCCGGTAAGCTTATACAGGGTTGCGTTGTCGGTTGTACCGGCACGCAGATCGGCCATGGTAGCGACCTCAATGGGTCCCTGAACCGTTACAGTTACCGCCCAAACCTGTTCTGTGGCATCCTGTGCGGTTACTGTGTAATTTACAGCTGAACTGAAATCCTGGGCTACTCCGGATAAAGGATCGATGGTTGCACCACCTGATACCGTTATTGTTGGAGTAAGTGCAGTCAGGCTGGTGCCATATTTAACTTCAGCTGTAACAGTATGGTTTACCGCATCTATTGTTGCAGCTTTTGTCTCATCAGCGAGCACAAAGGTGACGATATCATTTTCACTGCTCGGAGTGGTTTTTTCAGTCACCGTAACGGTATAAACTTTAATATGTTGCCTGTCTTCAGCGGTTACAGTAAATTCAACAGGACCGCCTGAGAAGTCAACCGAATCACCCGAGGCCGGTTCAACGCCTGCATTGGGTGAAACCTCAATGTATGGGAACAGGCTGTCGAGTTTAGTCCCGAGCGCTACTTCAACTGCGATGGTTGCGGCGGCAGAATCGATCACTGCCGGCATGGTCTGCTCTGCAAGCGAGAATGAATCAATTTCTGCGAGCGTATCGGATGGCATAGTAAGCAAGCCCAGATTGTCGTAAATATCTATATCCATAACCTTCCATTCAGAGTTGAATGCATTTGTGCCGGCGGAAGAGGGCCAGTCATCATTTCCATATATAATAAAATCTTTCCTCCGGATGGTATGGTTTTCTCCGGCGCCGGTTATGCCAGCCACATCAAAATTTGCCGCATCATCCGGATCACCGAAAATATCTATGATAATCCATTCACCATCGACGTTCTTTTCTATTGCCCTGGCATCATTCCCATTGAAATTAATCACACTGGGGTATGAAAGTTGTTCATCGGCATCTGCAGGATCGAAATAGGTGGTAGGGGTAAATTCGTCATCATCCGAAATGATGATCCAGAAATCTCCTGCTGCTATACTGCTGCCACCCGGGAAATAATGATAAAACGCCCAGCCACCGCCATTATTTGATTCAGCAATCCTGTAATTATCAAGTGACACTGCTGCGTCGGTTGGATTATAAATTTCAAAGGCTTTCCTGTTGTTCCCACCTTCAATGTATTCAGTGATGAACAGGTCCGGACCAATGGTAGTGAAGACCCAGGTAGTATCATCCATGATTCCGTCAAACACATTATCCTGGAAATCCTTGAATGCTCCTGCATCGACATTAACATAGTAGGTTGTACTCCTCTCAAGGGGCATGCCCGGTTCAATATGTACCTCATTCCACTGAAGAACAACCTGTTCACTGCTGACCGGGATGGTCTCAAGAACAGAATCATCCGCTTTCTTCTTAATAATGATATTGCCTGTTCCCTTGTATACCAGTTCGTCCAGTGCAAGAATTAAAACAGGAGAAGTAGTAACATTTGAATCCTTGTTTGCCGGCTCCAGACTATGGATCATTGGTTTTATCGTATCTGTCAGGTAAAAGACCCCACCTTCATCGAAGAAATTAAAATCATCGGCCCAGGTAATCCTGAAATAGGTCGAGTCTAGTCCGGCATCACGGGGGATTGCCAGTACAAATGAATCCTGTTCTGCAAAGACCTTGGTATCTTCTTCTCCCAGCACCGGGAACCAGACCGCTTCTTCAAAGCCGCGAGCCCATATTTGAATACTATCCAGGCCATCTGATGTCCACCTGACGATAGCAGTATCTCCTGTATAGAAGTTTTCACCTCCGATGGGATATACAAGCTTCAGCGTTCTTGGATCGCTCACTGTAAAGGTCCATGTAGTATCCGCTGTTATTCCCCTGAAGGCATTTCCTGCCTTATCGGTAAAGGTGGCTGAATCCATCAACACATAATAGGTTGAATCATTTTCTAATAATTTGCCCGGGGTAAACGAATACGCTATATCTAAGTAACTTGATACCTGGTTGGAAGGAACATGAATGGAATCGAATAGTGTACCGTTTTCATTATAGATTTTGACAGATCCTGTATCGATATTCATAAACTCATTAAACGTAAGGGACAGCGAGTCACTGCGCATGACGTCGGTGGCCTTGTTTAATGGAGTAAGTCCATAGATTCCGGGGAAGGTTGTATCGGTCAGATAGAACCATCCGCTGGTATCTGCAATATCAGGATTCTCATAATCAACAATCATGAACCTTGAAGAATCCGCATACAGTATCTGCTGAAGGATAAATTCATACGTCCCCGGATCAGCATCTGCCCGTGATTGTCCATCTAGCTGGATAAACATGGGGCCAATTCCGAAAATATCAAGCCAGTAAAATATATCTATACTGTCAACCGCAGTGCTGGTCCAGGTGATATCGATGGTATCTCCAAGGAAAAATGTTTCCCCACCGACAGGATAGGTTAGCTCTACGGCTTTAGGTGAAAGTGTAGATACCTCAAGAAGCGTTGTTGTATCCTGGACATTTGGTGTTCCTTCATTATCCTTTGCAAGTAAATAAACATCATAATCTGTTCCGGGTGTAAGTCCCGGAATTGTTGCACTATAAACTGAGTAGGGAACGGTCACATTCATCATACTTCCCGCCATGACCTCAGCTCTTGTTGGTGCAGGCGCATCATTGGCCAGTAAAAGATAATAAACTATCCCCGGCTCATCGATGTTCATTACGACATCGAGTTGCTCGAGCTGGATGTCATCTGCGTAGGGATAACCGGGTATGAAATCCGGGGGAACATCGTCTGTGGTTGTATAGGTGCTGACAGGGAATACTGAGGCAGCAGTGGCGTTGGTGGTTTCTCCATCAGTAGCATTAATACCACTATAATTCCAGTTTGTAACTTGAAATGTGGTACCATCCGGGCCCGAACCGTTCTGCCGGTATGCCCATCCATCCATATATTCCCACGGCTCACCAGTTCCATCCAAAGCAACGTCTCCGTATACATCAATCACTGATCCATCAAAATATAATTCAAATGGATCGTCTCCATTGATATTGAAAACCCCATCAGTATAGTCTGGTGCAGATCCAAAATAGTTTGTGTATTCAGTTACCTCTGTGGCGAATCGAAGGAATGTTCCTGCTGTGGCTGTACCGGCTGGTATTACATACTCCTGCCCGTCCGAACCTCCTCCATTATTGGCGACCCCAAAACCATATTTTGTAAGGTCCGGGATGTCATTAATTACGTATACTTCAAAAGCCTTTGGTAAACCACCTG
>CAYZEZ010000235.1:0-698 GCA_964477295.1 uncultured Bacteroides sp.
TTAAAATTCATAATCCTGTTAATTCGACGCAATGTTATGAATATTTCTTTAAATCATCAAAGGAATCGCGTAAAAAGATTATTAATTGTTAATTATGAGGCTTTTAATTCAGGATCAGTTCTGATGGATTCTTTCAATTTCCATATCTGTAATGTCCGGTGATCCTGTTGTCGAAAAGGCAATCCTCCAGAACCTGTCCTGCACCAATATTATGTACAATCAGATTCCTTTGACCATCCGTTGATTTCATGTCCACAACAATTCCAATATGATCGATGCCTCCGCCCAGATCCCAGCACACGATATCACCCGGAGAATAATCATCAGGATCTTCCGATATCGGTTTTACCTTTCCATGGCGCTTGAAGAATACCATCAGGTTCGGGACCCTTCTGTGATCGATGTTTTTATCTGGCTGTGTAAGTCCCCAGTTATCAGGGTATTCACTAAAGTTCTCCCTCATGTCTTCATGTACTTCCTTTTGAAGATCTATCCCCACTAGTCGATAAGCACGGATAATTACATCGGTGCACACACCCCTGTCGGCAGGCACATCTCCATTGGGATACTCCAATGAGTAATAATCCGGATCATATACCACATTCTGGTGTGTTAATACAACGGCAGAATCAGCCAGCCGGCTATAAAAATCTGATTGTCCGAAAAGAACAATGCTATTGAACAGCAGTAAGATACCT
>CAYZEZ010000235.1:708-7670 GCA_964477295.1 uncultured Bacteroides sp.
TGTTCATTATATAAATTTTGCCTGTTAGCCATACCGGGATGTATATCATGCATTTAAATCAAAGTCTTTCTGCCCGGTCGTTACGAACTCAGTATTGATCAGTCCCGTAAGAATGCTGTCGACATGATTTGAGATCTCATCATTGCTTTCCTTTAAAGCCTGTACGTCCCTGATAAGTACAAATTCCTTATTTACCGAATGGTAAACAATGGAATCATCGCCTGTTCTCTCACAGCTGGTGATTGCCGTGAATAACATCAGAATTGAAAAACCAAAATAAACTGTCGGTTTCATAATGCGCCGAATTAGGTTGATTTGATTTTATCAACCCTAAAACGAAAAATTAGTCTTCTTGTTGCTAGATATTTTAGATTTTTAGCAACTGGAAAGAAACTGGGCGATCACCAATCAACGACCTGTTATATTTAAAACAGCAATATAAAAATTAGGATCTACAGCAAATGTCGCCCCTGCCGATTCAACCTCCAGTGTTGCCCAGCGAGTGGTAGGATTGATCCATTGCTCCTCTCCTGATACAGTTACTTTTAAAGGCATGTCAAATCCCCGGATACAATTGCTGTAACGGTAATATATCTCATTTTCCTTTATGGAATATTCCAGGACGGGTAACCTGTTGTCTCTCAGGTACTGGTCAAAGAAATTGGTCAGATCAAGTCCCGAGTGATCGATGATGTATTGCTCAATTTGTTCGGTGGTAACAGTCTGGTGATAAAACTCTTCATTCAGCCCGCGTAATATGGAGCGCCATTTCTCGTCGTCCTGAATAAGCTGGCGCAATGTGTGCAGCATATTTCCACCTTTAGGATACATATCTCCTGAACCACTGGAGTTAACATTATAAGTACCTATGATTGGCCGGTCGTTTCGTATCCCCATGCGGGTTCCCAATACATATTCCGTTCCGGCCTCTTTACCATAATAGTACTCAACATACAGATTTTCAGAATAATTGATAAAACTCTCATGGATCCACATATCTGCAACGTCCTTGTATGTAATGTTGTTGGCAAACCATTCATGTCCCGATTCATGTATTATAATAAAATCAAATTTCATACCCCAGCCCGACCGGCTGGCATCCCTTCCTCCAAAACCGTTCTCGAAACCATTTCCATAGGTTACGGAGCTTTGATGCTCCATCCCCGGATAAGGGACCTCAACAAGTTTGTACCCGTCTTCATAGAATGGATAAGGCCCGAACCAGTATTCAAAGGCTTCCAGCATCATTGGAGCCTGTTTGAACTGCACTTTAGCTTTCTCCAGGTTATCGTGCAACACATAATAATTGCAGTCAAGGTCTCCCTTTTCCCCCTTAAAAACATCTGAAAAATGGGCATAATCGGCAATATTAATGTTGACTCCATAATTGCCAATCGGATTGGCTACAAACCAGTGATAGGTCTTTGTCTGGTTATTATGTTCCTCCACCTGACGCAGTCGGCCGTTTGAAACATCCATAAGGCCGGCAGGGACTGTTACACTGATCAACATACTGTCGGGCTCATCATACATATGATCCTTGCATGGCCACCAGATACTCGCGCCAATCCCCTGGCAGGAGGTTGCAATGAATGGATTTCCATGAGCGTCATACTCCCATTGTATGCCGCCACTCCACGGTGGTCTTCTGGCTATGTGGGGATGGCCGCCATAATAAAGTTCAACCTCATAATACTTTCCTACCGATTGATCGGATTCCAGGTAAATAAAATGGGCATTCCCCTCGTGCCTGATCTTCAATTCCTTACCACTCTGAACGGCTTTTTTCAGTACAAGGGGCGGTTGCAGGTCGATCTGCATCACCCGGCCGGGTTCAAGCACCCTGTATCCCACGGTGTTACTTCCTTCTATTGTACTGTCGGAAGGATCAACAGAAATATCCAGGTGATAATAAGCCAGGTCCCACCACCTGCGTTCTTCCGTCACGGATCCCCTGAGGGTATCCTGCCTGGTAAATTCACGACGTGGCTGTGCCATTAAAACATTCGAAAACATCAAAACAATTAGGATTAAAAAGACTGATCTGTACATTTTATTTAGTTATTTTATGAATGAATGCTTCGGTTAAGCCGGAATAATTCTGTCATAAAATTAAGGATATATTATTCAAATGTCTGAGCAGATACAATTTTTTATTTCAATTATTAATTTATACGAAAATGTCCACTTTTGATTTAACCAGCCAGTCGCGCCATTCAATCTGGGAAATGATTTCAAGGGAACTGGAATCGTATTATGAACAAGGTGTAAATGAACGAGTTACACCAGAACTTAACCTGGAAGAGATCCTGGCTTTTGTAAGAAAATATGATCCCGATCGACCTGTGTCACATGAAGAAGCCATCATGCACGTCCTGGAAGGCATGAAAAAATATATTGTTCATACTCCTGATCCTAATTATTATGGTTTATTTAATCCAAGATCAAGTTTTCCAGGGATCATTGCAGACCTGATAACCGCTGTATACAATCCTCAACTGGCAGCATGGAGCCATTCTCCCTTTCCAAACGAAGTGGAAAACCACCTGATAAGGTTATTTGGTAAAATATTCAATTACCGGGATGAAGATATCGATGGTGTTTTTGCCACGGGAGGTGCTGAAGCTAACCTGACTGCAGTACTGGCTGCCCTGAATCATGCCTTCCCGGAGTATTCCAATATCGGATTGAAGAATATCAGTGCCACTCCCGTTTTATATTGCTCGGAGGAGACCCATCATTCCGTTGTACGTGCGGCAAGAATTGCCGGACTCGGCTTCGACGCTGTAAAAAAGGTATCACTCGACCATTCCCTGAGAATGGATCCAATGGATCTTGCACAGCAAATTAAAAAAGACAATTCATCTGGCCATCATCCATTTATGGTAATCGCCACAGCTGGCGCTACGGGAACCGGCGTGATCGATGAACTGACGAGGATTGGTGAGATCTGTTCAGAGCATAAAATTTGGTTCCATACCGATGCAGCCTATGGCGGGGCTGCCATTTTTATGGAAGGAGGAACAGATCTGCTGGAAGGGATCGAGATTAGCCATTCTATTACTTTCGACGTTCATAAATGGTTATCGGTGCCTATGTGTGCAAGCATGTTTATCACCAGGGAAAAAGAGGTCTTAGGTCAGACCTTCAGGATAACTGCCGACTATATGCCCAAAGAGGCGAACCAGCTTGATATTGTTGATCCATATACCCATTCTATCCAATGGTCGCGGAGATTTACCGGCCTGAAACTATACCTGTCCCTCTTATTTTTCGGATGGGATGGATTCAGAGAAACCATTCAGCACCAGGCAGATACCGGGGATTATTTAAAAAAGGAACTTACGGTTCAAGGCTGGAAGCTATACAATACCTCTCCCCTGCCTGTAACCTGTTTCAATGATCCGGAATATCATGAAGATCCGGATTTCGCAAAATACATTTGCGATAGAGTTTTCCAATCCGGTAAAGCATGGATATCCATATACCAGATCAATGGAAGAAATACACTGCGAGCCTGTATTACTAACTATAACACAGGTAAGGAAGAAATAGATAACCTTATCAGGTTGTTGGACCAATTCAGGAGGGAATACGGGAAATAGGGTTTCAGGTTGCATGTTACAGGTTGCATGTTACAGGTTGCATGTTACAGGTTGCATGTTACAGGTTGTATGTTTCAGGTTGCATGTTACAGGTTGCATGTTACAGGTTGCATGTTTTCCGACTGCCGACTGGGGACTCTTAAACGTCTTTTATAAGCCGATTGGCCGGTGATTTTTCGATTGCTTTAAGTATTTCCTGCTGTATATCGGAAAATGCCTTCAGATCATCAGATTCTTCTGCAAACAGCGTATCACCCTCTGTCATCTCGAGTTTATGTATGATATAACTGATGGACAGCTTGCTGATATCAATAGCAGGAAGGTAGGCACTTTCCTTGGGGCTTTCGGTGATGGTTTCTGCCAGCAGGTCATTCTCTGTTAATGAAAAAATGATGTCACGCACCAACCGTATCGGGATTCCCAGTATGTGCCCTATATCACTGGCTGTTAATGGCTTATCACCTGTAATAAATCCCTTGACTACCTGATGCAGGATTAAGAAAGTGAGTAACCTCCTGTTGTAATGGGATATTTTCATTGCTTCTGCTTCAAACTCATATTTGTCCAGGTTCTGGTATGCAAAGGATATTTCAGCTCCGAGCAACACAATCAACCAGCTAAGCTGAAGCCAGATTAAAAACAGGGGCAGTGCAGCAAAACTTGTATAGATGGCCCCGTATTTCGAGACTCCAACCTGAAAATAAATATAAGCCCACTGGATCACCTGGAAGATGACTCCGGCAATTATACCTGCATAAAGGGCATTCCTGAATATCACCTTTGTATTTGGCATAATGACATACAATATTGTAAAAAGCAGGAAAATAAGCAGATATGGTATGAGGCTGGCCAGGAAATTGATCACCGGACCTAAATATTGCATGAAAGTATGCTGGCCAGTTACTGCATCCGACAGGAATACCGTAACAGTACTGGATAAAACCAAAAGAACCGGCGCTATCAGCATCATCGACAGATAATCACTGAATTTCCTGACAAACGGCCTCGGTTTCTGAATGCTCCATATAGCATTAAATGAATTCTCAATATTCCCTAATACTTTCATCACCGACCAAAACAATAGAACCAGTCCAACACCGGCTATGAATCCTCCATTTATATTTTCTAGCATGGAATTAGCAAAAGTGATGATATAATTGACCACTTCCTTCATCTCCTCGCGTTCTGATAATTGTGACCTGATCATAACTTCAAGCTTTTTTTGGTAGCCGAATCCCTTTGCTATCCCAAAAATCATTGCAGCTACAGGCACCATCGACATCATTGTGTAGTATGTCAGTGCAGAGGCACGCAGCTGTATCTTGTTTTCCTTGAATCCCCGCATGGCAAGCAGAATGATCCTCAATTGGCGAATAAAAAAAGCAAGGATCCTTGGATATTTGCCCAGATCAATTGTCCAGACTTCATCGGTGATGAAGTTCATTACTTTTTTAAACATGCGATGATGGTTTATTATATTATGTAAACAAATATAATTCTTTGCTTTCAAGGAAACCACACAAATCAAAAATTTCAGGGATTATGCAGCAGGACACCGGGATTTGTATATTTTTGGCCTCAGGTATGGAAATAAACATATTACATCTGTTCGAGGGAGCCCGCAAAGCAAAAGGACTAACGGTTGTCATTGACGTTTTCAGGGCATTCAGCACAGCCTGTTACGTTTTTCATAACAGGGCAGAAAGAATTCATCCGGTTGGAAGTATTGAAACAGCATTTCAGTTAAAGGAGCTGCATCCCGACTGGTTGTTAATGGGTGAAAAGGATGAGCAAACCATACCCGGTTTCCATTATGGGAATTCACCTACTTTTATTAAAGACATTGACTTCACAGGAAAAACAGTTATTCAGCGAACCAGTGCAGGCACCCAGGGACTGGTCAATGCAACCGGTGCAGATATACTCTTAGCAGGGAGTTTCGTTAATGCCGGTGCCCTGGTGAAATATATACGGAAAGCCAATCCGGAATATCTTTCCCTGGTATGTATGGGGTATTCTGCGAACTACCCGATTGAGGAAGATACTTTCTGTGCTGAATATATTCGTAATGAGCTGGAAGGTAAAGCAAATGAAATCAACAAAATGAAAGAAACCATCAGGAAGACAAGTGCACAACGGTTTTTTGCACCTGAAAATCAACATTTCTCTCCTTCAACCGATTTTGATTTGTGCCTCGACCTGGACCGGTTTGATTTTGTATTAAAGGTTGAAGAAAATGAGGATAAGTTGCTTACAATGAACAGAATAGACACTACTGGTTACTAGGTGCGAGTTAATGGTTGCGATGGAGTGTGAGTGTGGGTTTTGATACAACAGTTTAAAGAAAAATATCAATGGGAAAGTTTGGAGTTGTTACACGATTGAAAAATTATTGGTCAAAAAGGAGCTGGTTTGGGAAGATAACCGATCTGTTATTTTATTTGTTGATAATCCTGATGATCATACCAGGTTCCCGTAAAACTGTTGCCACTGCAGTAAACAAAATAGCTATCCAGCGTCCACAGATCATTAAAAAGACAATACTCGGAAAATTGGGGTCAAATGACTTTGGCTGGAAATTCATTTCACCTGAAGGGGACATTATAAAATTCGAAGAATTCAGGGATAAGGTTGTTTTCCTCAATTTCTGGGCTACGTGGTGTCCTCCCTGCCTGGCAGAATTGCCTGATATTCAAAGGTTATACAAGAAATATCAAGACCGTGTTGCCTTTATCCTGGTTACGCAGGAGGATCAGGATATTGTGCAAAGTTTCATGAAAGAAAAAGGCTATTCTTTGCCCTTTTACAGGCCTGTCAGCACCCCACCCTTCCTGCTGCAATCCTCAGCATTGCCTACTACATTTATTATTAACCAGCAGGGTGAAATAGTACTCAAAAAGACAGGGGCATTTAAATGGGACAGCAAAAAAGCAAATGCTTTCCTGGAAGAATTACTGAAGTGACAGATCAGGCTGCCTTCCTGTATCTCCAGGTAGCCAATCCCAGGATTACGATGGCATATAAACTGAGGTAGATTGTTTCTTTGAAAATATCGGCTATTCCGGATCCTTTCAGCAGAACCATTCTAATCACCCGCATAAAATAAGCCATCGGATTGATGTAATTGAATTTTACTGCCCAATCAGGCATGCTTTCCGTCGGTGTAAAGATCCCACTCATCAGGATAAATGTGATCAGAAAGAAAAAGGCCAGGAACATCACCTGCAATTGGTTATTCGAAATGGCTGACATGAACAGGCCAATACCCATAACCGCTAACAGATAGATAGATGCAAAGAATAACAACACCAATAAACTGCCGGTGACGGGGAGCTGGTATAATAATCTACCTATTCC
>CAYZEZ010000236.1:0-7652 GCA_964477295.1 uncultured Bacteroides sp.
ACCACAGGTATGACAACTGGATGGCCTCACGAAGATTTTGCGGTTTCAGGTGGCTGATGTTCCTTAATGCCTGTTCCATTTGCTGCAGATCTTTCAGAGCCAGATGGTCACTTGTTGTTTGCATTTCTGCGGCCCTTTCGGCATACCATATACAGATCTCAGAGAAGAGGTCGAGTGTGAGCAGGCAGGCATTGTAAAATGATACCTGTTTTTCTGAACCAGCTTTTTTCAGTTTATATTTAATATTTTTCCGCAGTCCGCCTGTTCCACTCTTCTCCAGAGTATAATAATCGAGTTGTGTCCCTGCCATGCGGTACAGGGGAAACCCGATCCCCGGTTCTTTGGTCCAGTTATCACCGGGTAATCCCACCTGAAGGTGATCGGGATAAGACCGTCGGGTCTTGGTGATTGAATTTTCTGCCGACCAGAAGGCTTTTATTTCTTTCAGCAGTTCTACATCATCAGGCTGCGCTTCGGGATGGGTCATTAACCTGACCATTAAATCATCACGGCAGGAATAAGCAAATCCACCCTGGTCCCCTCCTGCCTGTGGGGTGAAACAAACTGCAGGATGCCTGTATTTACCCGCAAAAAGATCTCCTTCGCGGATAGGTGCCAGTACACCCGGGTACATTGTTTCCATGCACCTGATTTCACGAATAGCCTGATCTTCATTAATATTGGCCTTATATGTTTCCGTAAAATCACGGATCAAATCAACATGCTCCCTGAAATCCAGTTCTGGAATAATATCTCCTGGTAATCTTTCCATCTCTCTAACCCGATTTTTCTAAATTATTATACCAGGTTTTTTTCAGGATGATCCCGGCAATCAGGATAACTCCCAGGGTTATAAGAAGGGATCCCCCGGCTTTCACAATAATGAAAATAGGCAGAGTAACCAGGGCTGTCTGGCAGATAGTCCCGATCACTACATTAAACAGATCTCTTTTAAAATGTTTATTCCTCTCAATTGACGGATCTTCTGCAACCAGTTTCTCATAGATTGGTTTCCAGAATCCCCATGGTCTTACCGACAGGTAAAACTTCTTCAGGGTCTCTTCTTCAGTTGGTTTGGTCAGCAGGGTGCCAATGATACATCCGGCCAGTGAAATGACGAGCATCAATGGAAAGAAATAAAGCAGAATGATATCCTGGGGTATATCCGGAAAGAAAACCGGTAGAACTCTGGGAAAAATCATCGCAGCGATAATACCGGTGAGCATTCCCCAGAAATAGCCATGTCCGTTAAATCTCCACCAATACCATTTCAGGACGTTTGCAGCTGTATAGCCACCCCATAATCCCGAGACTATCCATTGCAGAACACTGTTTACGTTCTTTGCGAAAACACCAAAGATAATACTGACAAGGATGACCGATAATCCGACAATATAGTTGGTTCTTTTAACCTGTTTGTTGGAGGCCTTTGGATTCATATATTTTAGGTAAATATCATTGATTACGTAGGCCTGAGCAGCATTCAGTGTGCCAGCAAAGGTTGAATTAAACGCGGCCAGTAATCCTGCCAGCAGCAGGCCCATAATGCCAATCGGGGCAAATTCGTTGATCGCAGAGGGTAAAATTTGCTCAAAGTCGAGCTGGCCTGCCACGATCAGGTCGAGTTTATCATAAAACAGGATGGCTAAAACGGCAAATCCGGCAATCAGGAAATACCTTACCGGCATTAAAACTACAGAAACAAAACCACTCATCAGTGCAGCTTCCCTCGGATTCTTTGTAGCCAGGATCTTCTGCATGTCGTAATTGGGAGCCGGACCGGCTGCACTGATCAGGATACCTTTGAATAACATTATTCCAAAAAACAGGGAGAACAGGGAATAGCCATCAGAAGCAATTTTCTGGTTTACCTCGGTAATTATTCCGCTCCAGTCTATCCCCAGTTTCCATCCAAAAAAGGGTGAATGCCAGCCATCCGGGACCATCATGGCATGATCTGTCAGTGCTGTCATAGCCATAACACCAATGGCAATGGATGTGATGGTCATAATGATATACTGGATCAGATCGGCCCATACGATACTTATCATTCCTCCCAGGATGGCATAAAAGACAGCAAATGCGGTAAATACTATACCATACAGATGGGGTACATATTCAGGCCTGACGTTGAATGGGATATATTGTGAGACGATTTCCCATGGGATGAAGATCTCAATAAACTTTCCCAGTCCGATAAATCCGTAGGCCAGGAATCCAAGGCAACTGATCAGGGCAAATGCGACCACCACATTGTGCGAGAACTCTGCACTGCGACCAAAACCAAAGCGTGTACCTATCCATTCTGCGCCTGTGGTAACATTAGATTTTCTTAGCCAGGCGGAAAGAAAAACCATAAGGAAGACCTGGTTAAAAACAGGCCAGAGCCAGGGGATCCAGATGCTTTTTAATCCGTAAACAAACATCAGGGTCACCAACCACATTGTCCCTGAAATGTCGAACATTCCTGAAGCATTCGACAGGCCAAGAAGGTACCAGGGCAGTTTATTCCCTCCCAGCAGGTATGAGGATTTGTCCTTCTGAGCTTTTTTCTTTAGAACAAGTCCGATAACTATTGTGAATGCCAGGTAGGCTGCAATAATGGTAAAATCAATCGGAGTAATTTTCATACTGTAAAACTGTCTGGTTTGATAATGGGATAAATGTATAAATTATTACCGTGAATCGGAAGAACAGTTCAATGACGACGGAGTTTTGCGATTTCGAAATAGCGGAGGAATTTCCTGAGCAGGTCGAGGAGGAGGGTTACATAGAGTATAAAATTAAATAACCAGATAACAGTGAGGTTATACCACTTGGTATCGTAGAGCTGGTTATTAAATTTTTTGAAAGGGGCATAGAATTGGGCCCTGCCGAGATTGGATTCGGGGATATTAAAAATTGGGTCTCTCTTTTGAATCAGTCGATTATTGATGGTCAGGATTTGGTCAACCTCCATCCGGTTGGTTACAAGATCGGTTAACTTATCATTATGGTAATTCTTACGCATGTCAATAAGATTTTCTTCTCCCAATGAATCGGTCAGGGCTGAATAAAGGCTGTTCCTTTCTTGTTGTGTTTTCCTGACTATATTCTGAAAACTAAACCGGACATAGTTCAGGTATTCCAGGGTTTCTTCAACAATGTCTTCATCAAAGAGTTCAGGATCAAGGTTTTCGAGGTACTCATAAGGAAAAATATCAGGATGCTCTCCCAGTAATGTGATCTCATTTTTTAAAAGGGAGATATTTTTCTTCAAATCAGGCTGATAATCCGGTTTATCCATATTACGTCCGCACTCCTCCAGGACATTTATCAGTCTGGGTATTAAAAAAGTGGTTTTAAAACTGGCTTCACTTATCTTTCTGTCGAGTTCATAAAAATGCTTTTCAAACCGGTTGTTTTTAAATTGTTCAACAGCGAGTGCTTCATATGCCCACCTGGATGTCATTATATCACCGATCAATGGTACATATTTCCTGTTTGTAAGACTTTTATGAAGATCATCAAAGGCCACCGGCACGCCGCTAAGCAATAATTGAGGAATGAGGATTAACGGGATGAGGATATAGATGGAAATGACAGAATTCAATCCGGCTGAAATGTTCAATCCCACCATATTACCAAAGCAGGCTGTGCTGAACAGTATCAACCAGTAAATAGCAGTCATGCCTTTAATTTCAAGGATCGTATTCCCAATAATAACAAAAAGAAAGGTCTGTATTGCTGAAAGAAGAAAAAGGTACAGGATTTTGGAATTCAGGTAACTTGATTTGCTCAGGTTCAGGAAGCTTTCCCTCTTCAAAATCTTTCTGTCTTTAATAATTTCCTCCGCACTTACTACAAGACCCATAAACAGACAGACGATGACGCTCATAAATAGATAGGTAGGCAGGTTTTTATTTGCATTGAATGCATATGTGTCGCCATCGAAGAATTTGATGAAGTAGGAGAGAATGAAAGCAAGCAGGGGAGCTTCCAGAAGGTTTATAAACACATATTGCCGGTTGGTAATTTTTGAAATCAGGTTTCTGAACAGGAAGATCTTGAACTGAACATCTATGCCCGGAATACTGAACAGACTCCTTGGAAGGATCTTTTTTGCAGGGATCCTTTCAATACCGGTTTCAATATCCTTTTTGTAATGCTGGTACCATTCTTCCGGTGCCACTTTCCTTTCTGAAGTATAATTTCCCTGTTCATCCACCTTCTTGGCTTCGATGATCTGAAGGATCTGATCAGGATTGATATTTCCGCAGCGGGGACATTCCACTTCACTGGTGTCGGCATAGCTACTGATTTCTTTGAAATAAACAATACTATCAACGGGATTACCCGAATAAATTGGATAGCCGCCTTTATCCAGGACCCAGAGTTTATCAAATAATTTAAAAATCTCGGAGGATGGCTGATGGATGTTAACAATGACCAGTTTACCCTTAATGGCCTGTTCCTTGAGCAATCTGATCACATTTTCTGAATCGGTAGAGGATAATCCCGAGGTAGGTTCATCAACAAAAAGAACAGATGGCTGTCGCATCAACTCGAGTCCGATATTTAACCTCTTCCGCTGTCCGCCACTGATATATTTGTCGAGTGGGTTGCCCACCTTTAAATCCCTGATGTCGTTTATTTCAAGGTCCTGCAACACCTTATTGACTTCCTGGATAACAGCTTGGTCAGTGTAAGCGCCAAAACACAACTTGGCATTATAATAGAGGTTTTGGAATACAGTAAGTTCTTCGAATAACAGGTCATCCTGGGGAACAAATCCAATGATCCCCTTCAATTTAAACCTGTCTTCCAAAAGATCATAATCATTCAGGGTAATTTTTCCATGATCTGGCGCCAGCTGCCCGCTCAGCAGTGACAAAAGAGTTGATTTGCCTACACCGCTTCCTCCCATAATTCCAATCAGTTGTCCCGAATCTTCGCAAAAATTAAATGAATGGATGCCGTCGGCACTGTTTTTAAAGTGAAATTCAAGGTTATAAGTATTCAGGACGATTTTAATATCAGATTCAGGTTTAAGAAATTGGCTTGCAATATCACTATAATAAATTGAACCAATTTCGGGGCTTCGCAAAATGGCCCCGTTATTCAGGATATAAAACTTTTCCGGTATAACAGGTTGGCCATCCAGGAGAATCTTCTGTTTCCCGGTATATTTAAAAACAAAAATGTTTATACTGCTGAAATGCAAAACCAGGATCATCCCATCCAGGTCATCCCGAATTATCCTCTTTTCGGCTGAAGCTGGTTCAGGGCGGTTTCTTTCAATCCAATCTCCTTCCAGTTCATCAATTTCACTGGTCTCTACGCGGGAAATAATCAAAGCGTGTTCCGGATCAATCTTGTCATAATTCTCACCGGTGATGAATACAAATGCATTTTGCAGCTCCTTTTCCTGGATATTGAAGGTGTCAGCAACCAGAAGCACAAATTCTCTTTCAGTGTCGCTGATTACCATATCTGTAAATGTAAATTCAATGAGTCTGAGCAGAACTATTATTCTCTCATTCCTGTGAAGATCTACCTTGATCTTATTGCAGATCCTGATCAGCGATTCTGAATTGGATATGCTTGTTGAAGGAAGTTCACCTTTGATCTGGAAACTCTGATCGCGCTGGTAGAATTCATAAAAGTCATCAAATAAGGTCAGGTAATCCTCTGCAATACCCTCTTTCAGGTGCTGTGATAAGTACGACTTAACAATATTTCTTCCTGATTCGGAAATAATATGATCACCCAGGGCAGCAACCACTGCAAATAAGTGCATCAGGGCTTTGAGAATTGATTCACTCATAAAGCGACCGGCTTATATCATTTGTAAATTTAATGAATTTGAGGGAATCATTACGGCGCTTTTACCTTTAGGATACTAACGGAGCACGAACTTAAATATTTTATAATGGAGCGCGGATAAAAAAGGCGCAACCCAGTGCGCCTTTCACTTAAAAATAAAGGTTCGATCAGATAATATTATTTCTTATAGATTCAGTTTTCTCAATGAGGGTATTCAGTTGCTGTTTGGTAAAGGTTTTATCTTCCTTCTCAAAGTGGGTATTTAATTCTTTCAGACTTTTATAGGTATCCTGGATCATAGGATCATCTTTCAGGGGTTCCATGATCTCAATGAGTTTTTCCAGGGTCTTGTCCTGATCAGAAATGATGTCTACGATCTTTTCATTGTTGATACTTATTATGCTGATCTGTGTTGTAATGTACAGGGCCTCAATCCAGCTACCTGCTAAAACAAGTACCGAAATATTATCCTGTTCATTTTCAATAAGGTACTCATAGGTGCTGATGAAGGAGTCTGTAATAATCAGGATCAGCGAATCAACGTTATCGAGATTATCTTCAACGCGGGTTACAAGGGTTTGGTTAAAGCCGGTGGAAATCTGAAGATCGTTGATCAGTTTAGAAGTGGCCTCAAGATATTGCATTGTTTCCTGGGTCTGGTTGTAGGTGGCAGCATAACTCAGGTCGGCCCCATATACACCTAAATTCAAAGCCTTGCTTTTAAGATTGATATAGGTGTCAATATTTTCTGTCCTGTTACACAGATCCAAAATATAGCCTGCACCGGCATTTATTAATAATTTTGTGACCTCAAATGCCGTAGGAAGGGGATAATCAGTGATCTCTTTGAAAACCTGTTCTGTTGTTTCGGATTCGTCGATGATCAAATCACCCTCCTGGCCGGAACTCTGGGATGTTTTATTCTTGCATCCTGATAAGGCGAAGAAAATCACTATTACAAGTGAAGATGTAATTAATAGAAAAGATCTAGTTTTACCAGTTTTCATTCGGGTATTTTTTTAAAGGATGAAATATTCAATATAGCATCCAAAAATATAAAATAAATCTGTTAAACCTTATCACTTTCATTTAAATTAGCTACAATTGAAATTGCATTTATTTTATTCCGATCGAATTATCATTCCTGCTCCATTTTATTATTTTTGTTTTGTTAAGCAAATAATAAATCAATTATGAAAGTAGACACAAGGGTTTTTGGAGATCTTACAAAAAATGAGGAAGCACACTTGTTTACTATCTCAAATGACAATGGTGTTACTCTCAACATTACTAATTTCGGAGGCATTATACCTTCTATTGTCGTACCAGACAGAAAAGGAAACCTTGAAGATATTGTACTTGGATTTGAAACCTTAAGAGAGTACCTGGATGACCATCCATATATTGGAAGCATTGTAGGCCGTTATGCCAATCGAATATCCAGAGGCAGGTTTGTTTTAGATGACAAAGAATACAGGCTCGTCCAGAATCACGGTGAAAATCATATTCACGGCGGGGTAAAAGGTTTTGATAAACTGACCTGGGATTTTAATGAATATGCGGATCACGACAGGGCAGGTGTGATGCTGGATTATGTCAGTCATGACATGGAGGAGGGATACCCGGGCAATCTGAATGTCCAGGTTCATTTTTCACTGAATGAGGACAATGAATTAACCATTGAATACTCAGCGACGACCGATCAGCCAACGCCGATAAATCTTACCCATCATGGTTATTTTAATTTAAACGGGGCAAAAGATACCATATACGACCATGAATTGTTTATCCATGCGAACAAGTACATTGTAACGGATGATGATCTGATACCTACCGGAGAAATCAGG
>CAYZEZ010000237.1:0-7557 GCA_964477295.1 uncultured Bacteroides sp.
ATGACAGGCAGGATGCTGCAGGATTCTTCATCGCCACAGCCCACCCGGCTAAATTTCACGAAATCGTAGAGGAGGTAACAGGGGAGAAAGTCACCATTCCTGAGGATCTGCAAAGGACTATGCTGAAAGAATCCAAAACTACCGGACTACCAAAAGAGTTTGCAGACTTCCATGATTATCTGATGGATGTTGGTTTACACCGACGGATATGAGGTTTTTTATTTAAGCCCTTAATTTCTCAGGATCAAGGAATATCCGTCAGCAGACGGCAAGTCTAAATAATGCCTTGATCTAACATGGCATTGGCGACCTTAAGGAAGCCTGCGATATTAGCCCCATTCATATAATTAATATATCCATCCGGTTCGGTTCCGTGTATAACACAGGCTTCATGTATGTTCTTCATGATCTCATGCAGCCTTCGGTCGACCTCTTCGCGGGGCCAGTTAAGCTTCATGCTGTTCTGCGACATTTCAAGTCCCGAAGTAGCCACACCGCCTGCATTCGCGGCCTTTCCCGGAGCATACAATAACTTATGCTCCAATAACACTTCGATGGCCTCCGGTGTACAGGGCATATTGGCCGCTTCACAAACACATATGCAACCATTTTCCACAAGCTTTCCGGCATCCTCCTCATTCAATTCATTCTCGCAGGCACAGGGCAGCGCCAGATCACATTTAACTTCCCACGGGTGCTTTCCCTGGACGAATTGTGTTTCAAATTCATGGGCATATGGCTTAATAATATCTTCATTGGTGGCCCTCAGTTCCAGCATATAATCGATCTTCACACCCGAAACGCCTTCAGGATCATATATATAGCCATCCGGACCAGATAAGGTAACAACTTTTGCCCCCAGTTCGGTCGCCTTTTTAACCGCACCCCAGGCCACGTTACCAAATCCCGAGACAGCTATTGTTTTGCCCTTAATGGTCTCACCCCTGGTAGCCAGCATCTCCTGGGCAAAATAAACCACACCAAAACCGGTTGCTTCCGGACGGATCAGGCTACCGCCCCAGTTAATGCCTTTGCCGGTCAGCACACCGGTATTCTCCCTGGCCAGCTTGCGGTACATACCATACAGGAAGCCGATCTCCTGCCCTCCGACGCCTATGTCGCCGGCCGGTACATCAGTAGAGGGACCAATAACCTTCCAAAGCTCCAGCATAAATGATTGACAAAACCGCATGATCTCTGCAGATGATTTTCCTTTTGGATTGAAATCGGATCCTCCTTTGGCACCACCTAAAGGCAAAGATGTGAGGCTGTTTTTAAATATCTGTTCAAATCCCAGGAATTTTAAAATGCTAAGGTTTACACTCGGGTGAAACCTTAATCCGCCTTTATAGGGCCCGATGGCATTGTTGAATTGTATCCTGTAACCCAGGTTTACGTGGACACCTCCTTCATCATCGGTCCAGGGGACCTTGAACATTAATACCCGGTCGGGTTCAACTATTCTTTCAATTATACTGCTTGAGGCAAATTGGGGATTATTATTGTACACCTCCTCAATCGATTCCAGTACTTCGTGTACGGCCTGATGGAATTCGGTCTCGCCCGGATGTTTTTTCCTCAGGTCATTCATTATTTGATCAACATTCATGATGGATTGGTATTAAGAATTTTAATTTAAGCATATTATGTCATCCCGAATCTAGTTCGGGATCTGTTTATCAGTTATTTAAGATCCTGATCCCGAGTACTCCCCCCCGAGTGCCCGGGGGGGGGCACGGCGGGACAGGATGACTTCTGTCTAATGTCTACTGTCTGCTTCTTAAGGCTTATAGATCACTCCCGTGCTTGACCTCCCGTCCACCTTCACCACAATCTGCTTCTTAAAATGCAAGTGCCTTACAAACTCATTTTCAAATACTGCCCCGATGCCATCCAGGTATTCAACATCATAATAACCCTCTTTGATATATGGATTAATTGTAAAATAGCCCACTCCAAATGATGTCAGGTTCTGAAAAAAATGGGTGCCCTGGCTGGGGTCGATACGATAATTTTCCAATCCGGCTTCAACAATTATGCGGGCTGCCGCTATGTGCGACCATTTAACCGGAACACCCAGCCATGGATCAGTCGACCCCCACCTTCCCGGACCAACAAGTATATAGTTTTTTCCGGAAGATAAGAACTGGTCGTTGATATCGCTGATCATCACGGCAATCTTTTCACTAACAGCGGCATCGAATGAGTCAGGCCTGACATAAACAATATCATGCAATCCCCTGAACACACCATTCCCAAGGGCAGCTTCGGAATGAATAATGGTTTTAGACGGATCCACATCGCCCAGATCGAATGATAAAGCCTGGTCTTGCTGCACAATTGGCCTGATCTGCAGAAAGTTAAAGATTTTCGAATCTTCACCAACCGGGTCAAGGTTGGCCGCAAATTCAATCTCAATAGGAGTATTCATTTCTTTTTGTCCAACAGCCAGGAGATAATCAAGAATTTCAGCGAGTGGGAAAGCATTGTGCATCAATATATTGGAAAAAGTAACCACCCGCTTCCCCGGCTGGTTCATTCCGTCGCGTATGATCTGGTTCTGCAGGTCAAAGGTTGATGCAGCAAAGCGAAATGACCTGTCTTTTTCAGCCTCTTTAACCGGTAGTTTCAGGAGATTCACTCCATCATCAACTGACGGGACAAAACTTTCCGGATCCATATCGAGTGCATAGAAATTTTTCTGGGTATCCTTAAGCACCATATCCGGAGAGGACAGCTGAAGTATTTTCTTCGGATATTTGGGTGAAAATTTCAATCCTATCCCGCCATCCATTATATATTTTCCCAGGCCATATGCAATGCTGGCGATCCCATCCACCGTTTTCTGAGGGGGTATAGGATAATAATTGATCGAACGGGCCACGCCTGACAGGGTAGGATAAAATCTGTTCCCATACCGGATACCGCACACTTCCTGTATAATAATTCCCATTTTCTCCTCATCAATCACATTGGAGGTGGCTGCCATATATGCTTTGCTGTTCTTATAATATACCGAAGCATAGACACATTTAATGGCATCGGATATCATAGTGATCATGGCCTTCTTATCACCTTTTGCAGGAGGCACCATGTAAGTAGAATATATGCCGGCAAATGGTTGATAATGAGAATCTTCCAGCTTGCTTGAAGAGCGGATTGCGATGGGATTTTCGATCACCTCGATCAGGGCATACAGATCCTGGTGGATCCGCCCGGGAAGTTTTCCTTTAATAAATGCAGCCAGAATATCTTCGTCACTTTTATCTGCCAGCGCAATATCATACAGGTTATTTGATTCCATGAACTCATCGAAAATATCGGTACAAATGACAATAGTCCTTGGAATGGTAATGTTCACACCCGGGAATTTATTGAAAATATGGTGTTTCTCGATGATGTTATTAATAAATGCAAGCCCCCTGGCTTTCCCCCCGACAGATCCGTCTCCTATCCGTGAAAAAATTAAGTATTCGTCAAATTTCGACTTGTTGAATGAAGCAATGATACCCCGGCCCTTACTTATCCTGAAATTTGCAATCGATTCATACAGGTACGACCTCATCTGATCCAGGTTCTTAAAATCCTCCTTCCTCACATATTTAAATAACTGGGCTACCGGGAATATGGCACGTGCATTGAGCCATTTCGAAAAATCGTTGCGCCCCGAATGGAACTCCAGTACCTTATCCGGCAATCTCAGTAACTCATGCTGCAATTGCTGCAGATCGGATATCCGCCCCACCTCTTCCAGCGTATCAGGATCCCTGAATACAAATTCCCCAAAGGCAAAATTCTTGTTAATATAATTGTTTACCTCATACAACAGGTTCTTCGAATATTTATGGATAAAGCCCACTTTCAGTTCATCGGCATAAACCTTATTGGCAATTTCGGACGACTGGATCAGGAAAGGCATAAACTTATCCTCTGCACGCACATGGCGGCAAAACTCAATACCGTATTTCCTTTTCTTTCTATTTTTTTTGCTTTTACTGAAGCTCACATCAGAGATAATCCCGAGAAGATTGTATTTATACTGGTCATACAGAGCCAGCGCTTCATCATACGTCTTGGCCAGTAATATCTTCGGCCGGCCCCTCATCCGCAACATCCGCTGGTGCTCGTTCAACGCCTCGTTGCTGAATTCACGCGATTGCTTGAGGATGATCTTATAAAGCGTAGGCAGATAGCTGGAGATATACCGTATACTATCTTCCACCAGCAAAATAGTCTGAACACCAACCAATTCAACATCATTCGCACAGTTCATCTTATCCTCGATAAGCTTGATAATTGCCAGCAACAGGTCGGCGTTACCCAGCCAGCAAAACACATAATCGATGGCACTCAGGTCCTCCTTTTCTAACCGGATAGTCACCTCACGGTTGAAATGCGTAAGAACAACAATGGGTATAGCGGGATTTTTCAGCTTTATTTGTTTCGCCAGGCTGAAGGCGTCCATGTCTTCAATATTCAGCATGGATATAACCAGGTCTATCGATTCATCCTCCATGATTTTCGTGGCTTCCCTGGAAGATCCGGCCTGGATAAAACTGGGGGGATAGCGAAGGTTCAGCGAAATATACTCATTGAAGATCTGTTCATCGATCCGGCCATCCTCTTCCAGCATAAACGCATCATAATTACTGCAGATCAATAAAACCTGCCGGATCCTTTTCTGCATAAGCTTGCTGAATGAAACCTGGCTGAAATCAATGGTTTGAGTATGTATGCTTTTACTGGACGTGTTCATTTCTTATTCATCGCTACATGGGTTATTACAGGTTATGATCGATATCCTTTTCTGTCCATCCATGATGATGGTGAACGGTTCCTTAAAACAGACGTGCCTGAAATAGCTGGTTTCCTTAACTACCTTCTGCAGGTTGATCTTATCCCAATCCACATAATCTAAATTGCCATCATGCTGGATAGAGAAATACCCCACATTCATGGAAGTCACATTATGAAAGAAATGGGAGCCCAATGAGGCATCGAGCGGAAATCCTTCCATGCTCATCTCAACAATCACCTTGGCATTGGAGATCTGCGGCCATGCTACCGGGATCCCTATAAACCGGTCCCGCGTACCCCATCGTCCCGGGCCCATGAGCACATACTGCCTGTTCTTCAATTTCAATGCAGCATTCAAAGATTCGATCTCGATGGCCATCTCCCTGGTTTTGGTACGGTCAAAGGCTTCCGGCTTCACAAAGATGATGTCTTTTATGTAATCTATCTTGCCATTCCCCATGCTCTTTTCTGCATATAGAATGATCTTATCCCT
Source organism: uncultured Bacteroides sp. (assembly GCA_964477295.1). Lineage (GTDB taxonomy): Bacteria > Bacteroidota > Bacteroidia > Bacteroidales > SM23-62 > CAYZEZ01. The sequence continues at coordinate 5,291 of CAYZEZ010000237.1, forward strand.
GTCCACCTCGTCCGGTTCGATATGATAATCCTCTGAACTGCCCACCAGCGGTTTTATCTGCAGCAGGTGAAACGAGGCTTTCCCGTTCTCATCTCTTTTCAGGTCAACGGCATATTCAATTTCAACCGCCGAACCGAGTGCCTCTTTGACCACCTCCAGGACAAGGTCAATTGCCTGGGCTAAAGGAACATATTCATATTTAAGGATATTGGCAAAGTTGACGATCCGCGGCCCGTCACGGTCCAGTCCTGGTATGATACTGTCATTATCCGCATTATATACCGAAGCACAATGTTTCAGTGTACCGTGCATCTCGGCTTCACTTATGTCGAGTTTTTTCAGGGTGGCATCCTGTCCCTCAATCAGTGGCAAGAGCTCTTCATTGCTCATGTTCAGGGCATAGAAACAGACCTGTGATCCTTTTAGCTGAACGGCAGGGGCGTTAACTTCCAGGTCGGGATACTTTGGTGAAAAACGATAGGCTTTTTCGCCTTCCACCACATACTGACCCAGCCCGACAGCTGCAACGGCAAATCCATCTTCCGGTTCCATCCTGGCCACAGGGTAATAGTTGTAGGACTGTGCTGTTCCGCTAATATGCGGATAGTAATACTGCCCGAAGGGATTTCCGACAACTTCCTGGATCACAACAGCCATCTTTTCATCATCGACCTTGAAATTTACGGCTTCAAAATAATTCCTTGCATTATCAGAATAGATGGAGGCATATACCAGCTTTATGGCATCCATGGCCCAATTAAGCCGTGTATTAAGGTTTTTGTGGTTATTCGGAAGGAGGTAGGTATTAAATATCCCGGAGAAGGGCTGTGATGTACTGTCTTCCAGCAGGCTTGATGAACGGATGGCAATTGGCCTGACAAGCATTTTGAGCAGTGCACGTAACCTCTTCTCCAGTCCGTAAGAAAGCTTTGCATCCAGGAACCGCTTTTTGATTTCGCTGTATTCAATTCCCGAGAAAATAGTATCATGGAGGTTGTTGGCATCGAGGAACAAATCAAATTCGTCGGTCCCGATCAGAAAGGTTACAGGTGTCCTGATGTTCAGGGTGGGAAGGATTTCGGAAAAATTAAGGTTATAAATAAGTGTATTAATGAACGACAGGCCTCTTCCTTTTCCACCCAGGGAACCATCTCCAAGGCTGACAATATTGGTCTCGTCGAGTATGGCTGTTTCTTCAAAATTGACAATCCTTCCGATATTTGTCTCGTTCCTGTATTTGGCGATCACATATTTCAGGTAGTTCCTGAACTCATCTGCTGTTTTAAAATCGGCTATCTTAACCGGCCGGATCATTTTGGCTATCCTGATCTCGCCGCGGGCCATCAGCCATAAAGAAAAATGGTCTCTTTTCCCGTGATATATAAGCGATTCCGCCGGTATGGAATCAATATGGTTTTCAAATTCCTTTAACGAGTTCGCTTCCCCGATTGTTTTGCCTGTGGAATCTTTATACATGAAACTGCCGAAACCGAGATGCGTTTTAATAAAAGAACCGATATCCTGGCTGAGGCTTTCAGAGTTTTTGTTGATATAAAAGGACTTCATCTCGAATGCACGGTGCATGTTCTGCGTATCCGACGACTGGATGACGGTGGGTATTCCCTGGTGAAGCGAACGAACCTGTTTTACAAGCTTAAAGCCGGCCTGGGGATCAAGTTTTCCATTCCGCTCAAATTCCACATCGGTGATCACACAGAGCAGGTCATCCTTGTACTGGTCATAAATATCAATTGCCTGCTCATAGGTTGTGGCCAGGATAATTTTAGGACGGGCCCGCAGCCGGAGCACCTTGAAGAGATCGTCGGTACTTACATCATCAATTATCCTTTTGGTCTGCTCCAGCACCATACTGTACAGCAATGGCAGGTAGCGGGAATAATATTTCTCGGAATCTTCCACCAGGAGGATGATTTTCACCAGCCCCACTCTGGTATCATTCTCCAGGTTCACCTTATCTTCGAGCTGTTTGATCATGGCGAAGAAGATCTTCGAATCGCCGTTCCACACAAATACCCGGTCGATGAGTTCCAGGTACTTCGAGGTTTCCTTGAAACGGGAGATTTCGCGGTCGTTATTCAGCAGGACATATATCGGGATGAAGGGAAAATCTTTTTTTACTTTATCGGCGATGTCTAGGGGAGTTCTGCGGTCGTTGCCGATCATCAGGATGACCAGGTCGAAGTGCCTTGAATTCAGTTGTTCAAGAGCCTCCTCATACATGGAAACCCCGGTTACACGCGGCATCG
>CAYZEZ010000238.1:0-7535 GCA_964477295.1 uncultured Bacteroides sp.
GTTGTTATCTCCCTGGGATTCCAGTTAATGACTCCAAAAGAATTACCAAGAAGCATCGATTATAACCTGGGAATAATAATTGTCCTTTCACTTGCATTAGGAACAGCTATGATAAAATCCGGTGCGGCTGACATGATTGCCCTGGGTATTATTTCGGTCTTTATGCCCCTGGGAAAAATTGGATTGCTTGTAGGAATATTCATAATTACAAGCATATTGGCTGCCTATATCACCAGTAAAGCAGCCGCTGCCATCATTTTTCCAATCAGCCTGACAACTGCGGTCAATCTTGACCTGAATCCGATCCCGTTTGTACTGATAGTAGCGTATGCTGCAGCTGCAAATTTTATGACCCCGATTGGATTTCAAACCAACCTCATGGTATATGGCCCGGGGGGTTATTCATTCCGGGATTTTTTCAGAGTGGGGGCACCCCTGACCATAATTTATATGGTGGTGACTGTCATTATCCTGTCTGTAATTTATCTGTAAGATGAGTGATGCCAATGAAGACAGAAAGAATCTGGAATTAGCGATATATGCCGCAGTTAGAGCAGGAGCAAGGATATTGGAAGTCTACGGTCGTTCCGAGGTGCACACTGAATACAAGGCGGATAACAGCCCGCTGACCGAGGCCGATACGGCTTCTCATCAAATCCTGACAGATATCCTGTCTTCCAGTCATTTACCCATCCTGAGTGAAGAGGGGGAAAATCAGGAGGATATTGAAAGGCTTTCATGGGAGCGTTTCTGGATGATTGATCCACTTGACGGAACCAAGGAATTTTTAAAGAAAAATGGTGAGTTCACAGTAAATGTGGCTTTGATCTCAGATAAATATCCGGTTATCGGTGTGGTTTATGTCCCGGTATCTGATGATCTCTATTTTGCTTCAAATATTTTTGGTTCTTACAAAGTTCAGATGACAGCTATTGATAAAAGTGATTTGCCTGATCTTAATCAAATGATAAGCCTGGCTAAAAAGTTGCCATTGGCAAAGACCAGAAAATTTACTGTTGTCGCAAGCCGATCACATCGGAACCCGAATACTGAACTGTTTATCAGTCAATTAGAAAAAGAACACCGTCCCGCTACCGTTGTATCAGTGGGAAGTGCATTAAAGATATGTATTGTCGCCGAGGGGAATGCCGATATCTATCCCCGTTTTGGTCCCACCATGGAATGGGACACTGCAGCTGGTCAGTGTGTGGCAATAAATGCAGGCTGCACAGTCACCAGGAATGATACAGGGGAAACGGTGTATTACAATAAAACAGATCTAATGAATCCCTGGTTCATTGTGACCCGGCCGAAGGAATAGTGTCCCATCTTAACCTGGCCATTCTGATGCCATATCCATCAGGTCCCCTAATATTGGTTATATACTGGTTACCCACGCTATCTGTAATAATCTCAGGGGCTATTGTGTTTAATACGCAAACCAGGTTCTCCTCCGGATCAGGATTTCCGAAGTATGCCGGATCTGTGCTTTTGTATACATAGGCTCCCGATTTGCCTTTACCATGGGTACGGAATAAATAATAAAACCCCTGCAATCCAATAACGAAAGGCGATTCCGGTTTCCAGCGATTGGGCAAACTTACGCAACTGCTGTCATATTGGGCAATAGACCAGTCGGACCAGTTCATGAGATCGGGGGAAGTCCTGACATAGATACCTGCCTTGTGCCTGTCGGCATCATGGTGACCAGCGTAATATGCATACCAGGTATCATTAAACTTAACAATACATGGATCCCTGGCTGCTCCCGGTCCGACAAATATCCTGCTGTAGCCTTTCTCATCCATGTGCCTGATCCATTCTTTTCCATCGCTGCTGTACATTAAGGAGATCTGGTTTTCGATAAGATTGTAATCAGTGGTTGGATTACCTTCGGGATCAGCGCCGGTACTATATCCTCCGTAGAACATATAATACATGTCATCTGTTTTAACGATGTAAGGCGATTGAATAAATTCCTGGCCATACCATTCAACCAGGCTTTCACCGGCTTCTTTACTTGCCCTGATAATCTCCCCTGTAAAGATCCAGGGAGATTGTGTGAGGCTGTCAGCAGTCCAGTGTGCCAGTATACGTCCAATAAGGGTCGCTCTCACACAGGCCCAGAGATGCCATTTTCCATCGTCGGTCATGAAAATATGATGATCATTGGTTTCATTCATCCTGGTAACGGTATCCGGATCGGGTTGGAGTCCAAGTTCGCTAAGGTCCGGCTCAGGTGCAATGATCCACCAGTCACTGTCGATAACCGGCTTCTGTAAAACCTTATCCTGAGGTCCTTTACATGAGCAGGTAGTGATAATTAATAGAAAACCAATTTTGGCTGTAATTCGGAATATATCCATTTTATTTAATCGTGAATCGTGAATCGAACAAAGAACCAGGAACTATTCCCTGAACATCTTTATCCCCTTTTCACCCGAGGAATTTGCATAGGCCCTGAACATACCGGATGTGTTAAACTCTATCACAATATTTCCCTGGTTATCGATAGCTATGATCCCACCCATTCCTCCCACACTTTTTAATTTTTCCTGGATAACCTTGCTGGCTGCTTCCTGCAGTGACAGATCAGCATATTGCATTAACGCTGAGATGTCGTGGGCCACAGTATACCTGATAAAGAATTCCCCGTGCCCGGTAGCGGAAACAGCACAGCTATTATTGTTCGCATAGGTTCCGGCACCAATGATCGGAGAGTCACCCACCCGTCCATATTTTTTATTGGTCATTCCCCCGGTGGAAGTACCTGCAGCCAGGTTACCTTCCTGGTCGAACGCAACACATCCTACCGTACCATATTTTTCGGCTTTGGATGTTTTACGGATCCTTTCAAGAGATTTCCATCTCTGTTCGGTGTAAAAATAGCTACTGTCGACTATCTCGAGTCCGTGTTCGGCAGCAAACCTTGATGCGCCATTTCCTATCAGCATAACGTGTTCTGATTCCTCCATTACTTTCCTGGCAGCCCGGATCGGATTTTTTATATCTCCAACGGCAGCTACAGCCCCTGAGTTTAACGTTTTCCCTTCCATAATTGAGGCATCCAGTTCATTCCTCCCTTCATTTGTAAATACAGCTCCCTTACCGGCGTTGAACAGAGGTGAGTTCTCAAGGATGATGATAACCTGCTCTACTGCATCGAGACTGGTACCTCCCCGTTCCAGGATGAAGATCCCTGTATCCAGTGCATGTTCAAGCGCTTCAGCATACACTTTTTGTCTTTCTTCAGAATAATTTTCAGGATTGACATTACCAGCCCCTCCATGGATTACAATCGCAAATTTTTGCTGCGATTGTACAGACAGGCAGAGGAGGACCGGTAAAAGAAGGGCAATCAGCGCTAATAATCGTTTCACTTTTCAGGATTAAAATTAAACCTTAAAGATATAATATTAGCAAAAAAAAACCGCAGAGTCCGTGAGTAAACGGTTTCTGCGGTTCAAATGAATTATGATGGATCAGTCGTCAAGCTGAACACTTCCATAACTGGTACTGATTTTTACAAAAGATTTTGTATTGGGATCGTTTCCAACAATACCGCTTACAGACATACTGTTATTTTCAGTTATTCTGCTCACCCTGCCTGTCTCATGATAACTTATCTTTGCATAGTGGGCTTCCCCGTCCAGTTTATAGGATGCATCTTCATCGATGCCTATTTTAAAGCTGCCATACTTATTATCAATTTTAACAGATTCGAACCCTGCAGGTATATAATCCACTTTGAAGTCTGAATACTTGGTCTCACAGCTAAGTTCATCCGAAATCTGTTCAATCTTAACATTGGAGTATTTCATGGTGGTTACAAAATTATCCAGCTTACCTAATCTGTAGCCATCATAACTGGCTTCCGAAACGATTGAACTGGCCTCTTCTACATTTATTTCGGAATAACCGCTTACCAGTACCAGGGCTTTGACTTTGCCGATGCTCAGATGTGCATATTTCATATTAACCTTCAACCAGTTGGCTTCTTCAATGGAGGAGGCTTCAGTATACTTGAGATTAACTTCTGACAGGGGCTTTTCATTACCGTGAAATATTTTGTTTGCTTGCAGGTTACCATATTTAACATTTACAACTGCATGTCCCGTAACCTCACTGATAAATACATTTCCGTATTTATTGGAGATATCAATATTAATATTTGCAGGCATCTGAATAGTATAGTCGACAGATATTTCTGTGTTGTTATTTCGCAGATCGCTAAATTTATCATCAAAATTGGTTACAGCCTTGATCTCATTACCACTTTCACTGAAAGCTACATCAATGTAGCTCAGGATCTTGTCAGCTTTTTCACTGTTAGAATGCTTAACCTTTACAATCACGTCGATTTTCACCTGGTTCTGATCCCAGTCCTTGATATCGATGTTCCCATACTTGTTCTCAATCACCAGCTTTGTGTTATTGTCGGCACTGTACGATTCATGGAATTCTTTTGTAACCTCGTCCTGTGCCCAGGCTATGGGCATTAATAAAAGTGATAAAAAGGGAATAAGTGAAATGATTTTAAATTTCTGTGTTTTCATGACTCTTAAGATTTGATTGAAGTTTATTTATTTCTTCCAGTTGCGCCAGGATATTATTTAGGATCTCGATTTTCAACTGGTAATGCCTTATCATGGCATTGACCACCATCTCATTATCCGGATCTGTATTGAAATCTTTAACCAGTTGATTGTAAAGTTGATCCATTTCATCCAGCTCATCCAGGATAAGCTTTTTCTGAGCAGGATCTTCAAATTGTAATTCCTCGATTTCTGTATATTTTGCTTTAATGGTATTCGTATAATAGTCTTCAGCATCCCTGAATTCCTTCGACAATGTTCCAAACGTATAGGATTCATTGATGCTGTCCGTTCTCAGCATTTCATAAATCAGAATACTCGAAACTGATACGCCTATAACGATAGCGGCCACCTTCAGGTAGTAGGAAATTCCGGGTTTTTGCAACGCAACCGGTGGTCCCAGTTTTTCCATGAACCTCTCGAAATGCCCTTCAGAAGGTTCGGCAACATTGAATGTTTTATGTTGCTGGGAAACTTTATTTCTAAGATGATCCATAGCGATTATGTACCTTTTTATTTCAATAACCTTAATAATTTCTGTTTTGCCCTGAAAAACTGTGACCTTGAAGTGGAACTGCTGATATTTAATATTTCCGCAATCTCTTCGTGATCATATCCCTCCAGTAAATGAAGTGAAAGGATTACCCTGTATCCATCCGGCAGTTTTTGAATTGCTTCCCGGATAAGGTCCATCTGCTGTGTAAGTAATTCCTCATCCAGGGCCTCCTCCTGTAATTCATACTGGGTGTGATCTTCACTCAATTCTTCAAAGAGCAATCTCCGTTTTTTTACTACATCCAGGGAATTGTTGATGACGATTCTTTTTAACCATGCACCAAAACTCACTCTACCCTGATAGGTTTCAATTTTCCTGAATGCAGATAAAAACGATTCCTGCATGATGTCTTCAGCTTCCTGCGGATCCTTCACAATTCTCAAACTTGTATTATACATTGATTTATAATACAGTTTGTAGATCTCAAATTGGGCTTTACGGTCGCCCTTCCTGCATTTGTTAATCAACTTCTGATGTATATTGGGATACGCAGGATCGCTTAACATCTTATTCCGTTATAATAGACGATGAATTTTTGGAAGTGCTGCAATTTAAGAATTTTTTAAGGTAAATACTTTTCAACCTACTTAAGCAGGGCAGATAAACCATCCCTGTCAAGAATCTGTATATTGCTGCCTTTCGAACGTATCAGACCTTCACGGTCCATTTCCTTTATTGCCCTGCTGACCGATGGACGGGCCACTCCAAATAATTCCGCAAGATCAGACTGGGTAACAGGTAAATGGATATCAGAGGACCCGGTTTTCTGCATCTCCTTAAGGATGTAATGTGCAATTTTGCCTTTAATTGATTGAAAAGACAGGAATTTTATTTTAGTGGATAAAAACTGGGCCCGGTTGGAGATGTTGTCAAGAAAATTACGGAGGACCAATTCATTCTGTTGAAGTAACCTGATCAGTGACTGCCTCGGGATAGACAAGATTACAACATCATTATTGGCGACAATGTTCACCGGATACTTGTTATTGCTTCCAAAAAGGAAGGCGGGAGCCAGAGGCCGCGGGCTTTCAATATCCTCAATCTTAATTGTTTTACCTGAAAAATCAACCATTTCCCCCTTAACCGCACCTTCAAGAACAAATAATAGGCTGATTACTTCATCATCTGCACAGGCGATAATATCATTTTTTCTGTATTTTTTAACCTGATGGGGTATTGATGCCAGCAGCAATTCCAGTTTGCCGGAACTGAGCCCTTTGAAAATTGGAGTTTTTAATAATTGATCAACCATAATAAATCCTGCGATCGCATTCTCCGCCCCTGGTGCAGGGAGAATCAATATTTTTTTCCAAAATAAACAAAATCTATCCTATTGTAACAAATGTTACACATATTTTATAAGCCATCATCTACCTTCGCCAGTATAAACAAAAACAAATAGCCATGGAAAGAGAAATAGTCTTTATAGATGAAGATTTGTGCGATGGATGCAGTGATTGTGTTCCATCATGCCATGAAGGGGCCTTACAGATCATTGATAACAAGGCCAGATTAATAAGCGACCTGATGTGTGACGGATTGGGAGCATGTCTCGGGCATTGTCCCCAGGGGGCCATCACCATTGAGAAGCGGGAGGCTGAGCCTTACGATGAAACCAAAGTCATGGAGATCATGGTGGAGAAAGGTCAGAATACAGTGATTGCACATATGCAGCACCTGAAAGATCATAACGAGACAGGTTTTTTGAAAGAAGCAGTCGGTTTCCTGACCAGCCATGCCAGCGAGCTTACACTTGATGTGAAGGAGGTTATCCATGCTGTTCATGGCCATGGTCATCAACACGATCACGATAACAGCCATGGTGGAGGAGGTTGCCCCGGGGCCCGGGAAATGAGTTTCAGACAGGAAGGATTGAAAGTGGATAGCACCCAGATGGTTTCAGGACATTCTGAACTGACCCAATGGCCGGTACAGATGCACCTGATCAATCCAAATGCCTCCTATTTTCAGCAGGCAGATGTGCTACTGGCAGCCGATTGTGTTGCCTATTCTATGGGGGATTTTCATCAGAAATACCTCAAAGGAAAAAGCCTTGCTATCGCCTGTCCTAAACTTGATGATGGACTCGATATTTACAAGGAAAAATTACGTAAAATGATTGATGAGGCCGGAATCAATACCCTCACTGTCATGATGATGCAGGTGCCATGCTGCGGTGGATTACTTCAACTGGCACAGGAAGCCGTTGCTGAAGCAGCGAGAAAAGTGCCCATCAAAGAATTGATCATCTCTATCAAGGGTGAGATACTGGAGGAGAATTGGGTTTAGATTGAATCCTGCGAGCGCATTGGCTTTGCCGTTTGGCTTCGCCATTTGGCTTCGCCATTTGGCTTCGCCATTTGGCTTCGCCATTTGGCTTCGCC
>CAYZEZ010000239.1:0-7495 GCA_964477295.1 uncultured Bacteroides sp.
CTACCGTGTTGTATGCAGGTCTGGGATCGGGCAGCTGATCCATTACATCCGTTACTGCTCCATCTTCAATTTCCCAGAGGACCCTGAGGATCTCTTCCTGTGCTTTTGTCAATTCTTTCATTTCGCAAGCTTGAAATATGTACTATATTAATTAACTATCTACTACAAATATAGTATTTAAACTTTAATTACCAAACAGTAGGCATAAACTTTTTTGATCATCATGAACTTTTAGTCATTCCGAAGCGTTTCGGAATCTTCATAAATAAAAGAGATCCTGAAATAAATTGCTAATGACATCATTTAAAAGTATCGTCATGCTGAACTTGTTTCAGCATGATGATTATCAGCTGTTTAGATCCGGAAACAAGTTGCTATTGACATTATTTCGTAACATGGTCATTCTGAACTAGTTCCAGAATCTATTAGATCCCGATCCCGAGTACTCCCCCCCGAGGGCTCGGGGGGGCACGGCGGGACGGGATGACTAGATGTCAATTATATTATGAATCTCAGTTTCTGAGAGTTCTGTGCTTCAGGATGACTAATACCGAAAAGGCTGGTCCCGAAAGAGCCAGCCCAAATAAAAGAATAAACTTGAGTGAGTAAATCGGGTTAATTGGAGACTGTCGGCTGCCGACTCTTCAATTACGCTCTCCATGGACGTTTCCTGTTCAGGATAGCAGGGTCATTCAGGCAGTCGAGGGCAATGTTAACATCCTGGACCATCTGGAAGTCATACATCCCAACACATATGAAATCTGCTCCGCTTTCAAAGGCCAGCCGGAATCCTTCCTCGGGATGGATTGCACCTGCAGCAAGTATCTTAAATCCAATCCATGGCTGAGGCAGGTCGTTCATGTAAGCAATTGTTTCTTCGGTATTGAAACAGAATTTATTATCGTGCCAGGTTGCATGCTGTGCCGACCAGTAATTCTGGTGGTGAATAGTTTTCATCCAGAAGTCCGGATCAAATCCAAGATCAACAGCTTTCTTGATGGTCTCAATGTTATGTGCGCCTATACCTGCAGGCAGACCGGCATTTTCTATCAATTGAAGTGCTTTGGCTACTTTATCGGGGCCATCATCCTGTTGGAAATAGAAGTCAGCCGTTTCTCCCTGGATATAGCAGGCTGTGGCTCCGTTGTCAATGGCCTGTTGTATAAAATCGAGCCACTCCTGGAAGGGTTTTTCCCTGACTCCCTGGCTATAATCCAGGCCAACACAATCAGACATGAACTGGATCTTGCCAAGTTTCCGGTCCCAGTATTCATTGATTAACTTCGCGATGACCGGATCTGTTAAAAGTGTATTCACTCCACATTTTTCAGCTATGGACAGGGTCCTGAAAATTCGCTCTTTAGTATGATATGCCCTGATCAGGTGGGAGACATAGATCAGGTCGCGTGAATGAGCATAACCATTCAGAAGGTTCCCGCCTAATATTACCTTACTTACCTTTTTGTCCCTGATCATTCCAAAAGGCAATTCTCCTTTTAACTCATCGATTTCCGGGAAGTCCATTTTTACCACGCTGGCACCCGACATAACATCCACAAGGTTTTGTTCTTCGATACTTTCCCACTTCTTTTTTTTCAGGTATGCAAGACCAAAGACACCAAGAACAGGCAGGGTGGCCAGGTGCTTCAGGATTTCACGCCGTGGAAGTAAAGGTCCTGTATCCTTTTCCGTTTCCTGTTTGCTTTTTTCAATCTCTTCAGGCGTTACAATTTTTCTTGGCGATCTCTTTCGGTATATGAGAACGGACAGCAGTCTGTCCAATCCCAAATAATGACCCGTTGGGAGCAATGCCACAGTAATCATAGCGATGCATTCGATCAGGTTCTTATCGATGAAAAGGTAGTGTCCCTCCAGACTTGAACTATAGGCATTTGTGATAAACGGCGGATTGGCCAGGAAATACATCCCGAGTAAAACGGCTCCGCCAATGGCCGCGATACGTGTAAATAAACCCAGCATCAGTCCCAGTCCTATAAAAATTTGTCCCCAGATATTAACAAAATCAACAAAAGCCAGCATTCCCGGTGATTCAGCCATCCAATGGAATAATCCTGGTAAGATATATCTCGATTGTTCAAGGTATCCTGCTGCGGTCCACGTCGGATCACCCAGTTTGATCAGACCTTCGTACAGGAAGTGCCAGCCGATAATTATCCTGAGTGCCACCATAAAATACATGCCCACTCTGGGTACATCAACAGATTTTAAAGTTGCTTTCATCTTAATAAAAAAAACAATGAAGGTTAAATATATCGTTTTCCTTAAGCCGGTGCAATAATTACTTATTCTCGTTCAGGAAATCACCAAGCAAACCACTCAGTGTGTTACCCGATCCCCCTTCACTGATGTTGAAATCGGAAGCCCCGGATTTTATAATGACTCCGTAACCTGCACTGTTTGTGATTGATGAGTTGGTTATGGATACATTGTTTGCGGCTGGCTGGATGATCACATTGGCCTTGTCAACTGCGCCACCGCCTCCATCTGTAATCGTTACATTGGATAAGGAAACCGTATTGTCGGTAGCGATAGATATCCCGTCCCAGTAGCCTGGTGTATTTTCTGATCCTTCGAAAACAACTGAAGATGCTGTTAATCCTCCATTTACCTGGAAAGCGGTCCCGGATGCGAATTGTAATACCGATCCGGATTCAATGGTGATCGAACGGGTCCCTTTCAGGACGATTGATTCAACGACCAGGTAATCAATATCTGCACCAAGGTTTGTCCATGTTCCGGTAAGGTCATTCTGTCCATTCCTTATTTCAATGGCAGGGGTCGTTGCGCCGGGAACAGAAATGCTGTTATCAGATACCACTTTATGTACATCATCGATACCCAGACGAATGGCAGATACTGCATTGTCTTCCAGGGTATTACCAGAAAAATTACTGGAATACTGTATCACTGCATTGTCCTTCATGTGAATGCCTATCCCAAGAGATCCGGAAACTGTAGAATTTTGCATATTAAGGCTTCCTTCAACAGTTAGGTTTGCGGCTTCTTCCAGTCCTGGCAATACCCTGTAACCGCCATTTTTTATACTGGTGTAGGTGATCAGTGCATTTCCATTTTTTACATAAATGCCCGTCCATGATCCGGCTGTAACTAAAAGCCCGTCAATAGTCACAGGTGATGAAGAAGATCCGTTGATGTTCAGATTCCCATTCACAACGATCCCGCCCTTGTATGTCAGGTATACTTCTGCACCGGGCAAAATAGTCAGGACTTTGTTGAAGGTAACTATTCCTGAAATATGATACGGGATATCATAATTAGTAAGGACGGGGACAACGGTTTCGGTTGCATTGTAGGATGATTCATATAACAATATATGGGCATTTTCAGATTCTTCTGAGAAATCAGGGCTGGACATGGTGGCCAGGATATTAACGGGTGCCATGATGGACCCGGTGCCATTGGATTCAAATTTGTTATTCCAGAAGGCGTTAGTATAGCTTGGCTCATCAAATTCAAAAACAGCCCGGTCTTTAACGACCACACCATAGCCATTGCTGTTCGAAAATCTGTTTCCTGAAACAGCTGCTCTTGCATTTCCAGTAAGGATCAGGCAGGCACTCTCACTCACTTCGCTGGTATAAGAGGAATATCCACCATGGTCGAATACACAGTTATCGATTACATTCCCCTGGCTTTTTAAATGGATCCCATTCCAGTCGTTGAAAGCAGCAGTAAAATCAACGCTATTGGCAACCAGCTGACCTGTTTCTTCAACGATGATCCCGGTATTATCCAGGAATTCTATGTTCACTCCTGACTCGATGACTACTCTGGCAGAAATATAAAGATCTGAAGTGACGATATAATCTGTTTCGCCTGGATTTTTTACCACAATGGTTGAATCAGTTGTAATGTACCCGGAAAGTGTAAATGTGCCCTCCACAGTAACCGACATAAAATCCTCGCTGAACTGGGATCCCCGTGTCACCCTGAGTTTAAGTGTATAGAATCCATTTTTTGTTGGGATGAACCAGGCGGAGTCTGTCTGGGCAAAGGCAATAGAATCGTCGGAAGGAGAGAGGGAAAAGGACCATTCGATCTCATAATCTGAACCAAAGGTCCCTGAGGCGTCAAGCCATATCGTGTCCCCGATGCTTACTATTGTATCGTTACCGGTGTGTGCGATGAGATTGGGTCCCACGTCCTCTTTCTTACAGGAAAATATAAACCCCAGTAAGACTGCTAAAAGATATATAATTGCTGATTTTCTCATGATCTTAATATTCGGAAAAGAATGAATAAAAATAAATAAAAAAGAGTTGCAAGTCACAAGTTGCAAGTGGAAAAGATTCCGATAACCTGAAGCCTGCAACCTGAAGCCTGCAACCTGAAGCCTGCAACCTGAAGCCTGCAACTAGTATGTCGCCTCCACCATTTGCTCCACTCCAACAAAATAAAGGTCAAACCCGCCTTTTCCCCCGGGCCGGTTCGAGGAGAACATCAGCAGGTCGTGCTGGAATTCATTCATGGATTTAATGATTGGTCTGTATTCATCGTATTCTGTATTCACCTGAGGCCCGAAGTTGTCCGGGGCTGACCAAACAGAATCTTCTTTGACTGAATACCAGAGATCATATCCGCCCTGACCCCCCGGCCTGTCAGATGCAAACACCATCACATTTTCGGTAATACTGGGGCATTTGTCGTTCGAGGGGGACGATAGTGTTTCACATAGCTGTACATCGGGATTCAATGTTGTGTCTGTCAGGGAAACCGTAATAAACATTTGCATTTCAAGGGTACAACAATAGATATCAAAATTCTCGTCAATATCAGAACAATAGAATACCTGGTTATTCATTAAGTCTACTGTTGGGTATGCATCGTTGCCGGTTGTATTCAGGTATTTCACTTCCACCGGATCAGTAAATGAAAAAGTATCCCTCCAGTGGTAATTATGAGAAACCATTATATCAAGTGAGCCGTTACCGTCAGTGGCCCATAAAGCCAGGTAATGATCTGGTTCTGTTATATCATAAGGATCGATCTGATATTCTAATAAAGTTACCTCGGGGCCAAATTCATTATCAGGCGTATTGATGATTTCAATGAGTTCATTCAGCAGGCTTTTATCATAAGGATAGTACCAGTCATTTACCTGTTTGCCGGCATAAAGGTCACCATTGTCCTTATCGAACCGGATTTCAATGAATTCAAGCACGATATCGTATTCATTGCCCTGACTGTTCCTGTTTGATGAAAAGAACAGGGGAAAGAGCTCATTAATGGTAGGGGCAGACAGGTTGTAGTCATCGTATTCCGTATTAAAATCCTCCAGGTTCACCGGGGTTGTGGGCAGGAAGCCTGTGTTGTACTTATAACCGTGGTATGGACAGGCAGTGAGGACTAAACCCAGGATCAACGGGATTAAGAAGCTTCGGGATTTGGTCATCTTTTTTATACAATTTATTATTTAAAAAGCAAGGTACGAGAAAAAGACCACCCATAAAAACATGAAATATTTTTATCTTCAGGGAAATTATCTTTATCCATAATGCAAGCGATT
Source organism: uncultured Bacteroides sp. (assembly GCA_964477295.1). Classification (GTDB taxonomy): domain Bacteria; phylum Bacteroidota; class Bacteroidia; order Bacteroidales; family SM23-62; genus CAYZEZ01. Next base: position 5,549 of record CAYZEZ010000239.1, read on the forward strand.
ACCTATAAAAATGTCAGGGAAGTTGAATATATTGATGTTCCTGATCCCGGTATCATCGAACCGGGCGACCTGATCGTTAAGACCACCTATACTGCTATCTGCGGTTCCGATATGCATGTTTATCATGGACGGGAAACCGGAATAGATACAGGAACTGTTTTGGGGCATGAGTTTACGGGAGAGGTTGTGGAAACAGGCAAAGGTGTCAGGGCATTTAAAAAGGGTGATCACGTTGTAAGCCCGTTTACAACCAGTTGCGGGAAATGCTATTTCTGCAAGGCCGGGTTAACGGCCCGTTGTGAAAAAAGCCAGTTATTTGGCTGGGTAGAAAATGGTAAGGGATTGCAGGGAGCACAGGCAGAATATGTAAGGATTCCTATGGCTGATTCCACCGCGGTTTTAATTCCCGGGAATATTCAGCCACATCATGCACTACTTGCAGGAGATATATTGTCTACAGGATATTTTTGTGCTGAAATGGCTGAGGTGCAGGAAGGTAAACCTTATGCGGTTGTGGGATGCGGTCCGGTTGGTTTGCTCGCTGTTATGAGTGCAGTTGACCAGGGGGCCAGCTGTGTATATGCAATCGATCCGGTTGATTACAGGTTGAAAGTCGCGAAGCAAATGGGTGCTGTCCCCCTGAAACTGGATGATGCAATACACGAAAGAGTGCAGGATATAACAAAGGGTATAGGATTTGAATCGGTAATGGAGGCAGTAGGAAGTTTTGACGCACAGAAGCTGGCTTATCAGATTGTGAGGATGGGAGGCATAATATCTACCGTTGGTGTGCACACAACGGCTGATTTTTCGTTCAGCCCGGTCGATGCCTATGATAAAAACATCACGTACAAAACAGGCAGGTGTTCTGCCAGGTATTACATTGATAAAGTAATGCCAAAGCTGGATGGGTGGAGCGGGAAACTCGATCTGATCATTACCCATCGAATGCCACTGTCGGCGGGTAAAAACGCGTACCGGATATTCGACCGGAGGCTTGAAAACTGCATTAAAATCCTCATGATTCCCGGGTAAGAGAACAGAAAAAAAACCAGGTCATACTTATCTAATTTCTTTCGCTTCAGAAATATTGTTCGTGGCAAACTCCAACAGTTTTATATCATTCAATGCCAGTGAAATATCATGTTTTTGAGGCTTGCCCTCCTGGATACAGATTGCCACTTCATCGTAGGGAGTATAAGGTAAAGGATCAACCGGCCATTCTTTTACCTGTGCCTCTTTTTTTGCCCGGATTGCATTTCCCCTGTCGGTTTCTTCTTCAGTTATATACCAGCCATGGTCGGTGATCATGTGAAGTATTCCATAATGTTCCCTGTCGTTCCCGGTCGGATCAAAGACTTCGAGGTCGGCTGCCCAGGTAATAAACAGGTATGAGCATGCCCCGTTTTCAAAATTAACCTTCATAAATTCTGTGTCATTACACTTAAGGGATTGTGCAAAATTGTCGGAGAAATAGTTGATCGATTTTACTGGTGAACCGGCCAGGTAGATCGATTTATTCAGGTTATGAACCATGGCATCCATAAACGGACCTCCGTTTTTTTCAGGATCTGTGGCCCAATCATTCCAGGTAGGATAGTGATGAAACCAGTCTTCTTTGTAAAGAGCAAGTCTGCCTATCTCCCCGCTATCAAGGATTTGCCTGACCTTTTCCACACTGGCATTACCTGTACGTCCGTAAAACACAGCGCAGCTTACTTTCCCGTGCACGGTATTAAAAAGTCTTTCTGCATCTTTTAAGCTGGGTGCGAGGGGTTTGGTGGTAATTATATGTTTCCCGGTATCTGCGGCTTTTTGAAAAAGATCAATTCTTATCCATGGTGGAGTAAAGATCAATACAATATCAATTTCCGGATCATCAAAGATAACATCATCACCAAGGACCAGCTCGACGCCACCATGGCCCTCCATCCCACCCTCGCCGAG
>CAYZEZ010000240.1:0-7410 GCA_964477295.1 uncultured Bacteroides sp.
GCATCGAGCAGACTTTTATCATCATAGCCATGATCCCCCTTTCCATGCTGGGAGTATTCTGGGGACATGGAATTCATGATAAACCCTTGTCTTTAATGAGCTTATGGGGAATGGTCGCATTGACCGGGGTTGTCATAAACGACGCTATTGTATTCCTGGCAAAATACGACAGTTTACTGCTTGAAGGCAAAAAAGTGAAAGAAGCTGTGGTGGAAGCCGGTAAGGTCAGGCTCAGGCCGATCATATTGACCAGCCTCACCACAACCATCGGACTTTTCCCGATCATCCTGCAAAAAAGCATACAGGCCCAATTCCTTATCCCTATGGCCATCAGCCTGGCTTATGGGGTATTTTTCGGAACCATGTTCATACTGATATTTTTCCCGGTCCTGATCATGCTTTTAAATGATGTCAGGATCTACTTCAGGTATTTGTGGACGGGAGTAAAACCTGAAAGAGAGGATGTTGAGATTGCGATTATCCATAATAAGAGAAAAATGAAGTTTGAAAAGAACGGGGAATCCGTGACCGGTGACCGGTGATCGGTGATCCGGCAATGCGGGTATGCGATGCGTGGATTGTTATTAGACTTCATAATTCATAATTCATAATTCGTTATTCGATATTCATAATTCAAATAATAATGAATATACAACGTAAATATCTTATTCTGCTAATTTTAATCCTGCCAGGGGCGGCCGTTTCCGCCCAGGAGGATCTTACCCTGTCGATGGCCCTGGAAAAGGCACTGCAAAATAATTACGGCATTATTCTTTCAACCGGGGATACTGAGATTGCTGCCATCAACAACAGCTGGGGGACGGCAGGCCGGATCCCGACAGTAGGATTCGATGCTTCCTCTTCCAACAGTTATGACCTGCTGGATAACACCGCATCCAATCGCCTTTCACTGGCCGTGGGCATGAACTGGACACTCTTCGATGGCTTCAGGGTAAACATTACAAAAAATAAACTCGGGGACCTTGAGACATTGTCTTCCGGCAGGTTGGCCGTGGTGGTTGAAAACACTATCGAGGATGTTATCCTTTATTATGAAAATGTACTTTTGCAGCAGGAAAGGCTTAAGGTGCTTGAAAAGGTCATGACACTCTCAGAAGACCGGTACAACTATGAGATGAAGCGGTATGACCTGGGAGGTTCGGTCACCTACAATGTATTGCAGGCCAAAACACTCTACCTCAGTGACAAAGCCGCCTTCATGAACCAGGAAGTAGTAATCAGGAATGCTGTCCGTAACCTGAATTTCGTTCTGGGTGAAGATCCTACTGCAACATGGAAATTCACGGAACCTTTTGAACCGGTAGCAGAAGAATATGTCTTAAGCGACCTGTTGGCGAAAATGTTATCCAACAACCAAACCCTGCAAAATCAATATGTTAACCTGATGTTGCAGCAAAAAGAGGTCGCCATACAGAAGAGCGACTATTACCCGGCTGTAAGGCTTGGTGCAGGAATTGAAAACTCTTTTTCAAGGACGCAACAGGAGGGCGGCGATCCGGCAACCACCAGTGGATTATCCCCTTACGCTAATCTCTCATTGTCTTTCGACATTTACGATGCGGGGAACAGGACCAGTGATGTTCAGATTGCCCGGATCAATGAAGAAATGGCACAGGTGGAAATTGAACAGATGGAACACAGCCTGACCAACCTTCTGCTTAATGTTTATGACTATTACACCGTCCGGATTGCACTTCTTGAGGTTGCTGACGAAAGCCTTGATGCAGCTGAGCTGAACCTGCAGATCGCCGATGAGAAATTTAAAACGGGTGCCATTAACTCGTTCAATTACCGCGATATCCAGTTGATCTACCTGAATGCGGCGTTAGGGAGATTGCAGGCAACCTATAACCTGATTGATTCCAGGACTGTCCTGACCAGGCTGACTGGCGGATTTCTTCAGGAAGATTAATCAATTGCTGCCGGTTTCAACCGACGGCAATTTAATAATCCAATGCAGGAAGTATATAATCCGCCACCATATCGAATATGGCCCACTCCTGCTCTGTTGTTGCCTCGGGGGGCACATCTTTGTTTGCCGTAGTAACAATAATCAGGTCCAGCTCTTCAAAAACCATTACGAACTGGCCACCGTAACCATATCCCATGAACATATCAAGATCGTTAAACTGGCCCAGCCACCATAACCAGGCATAGTTATAATTCTTCCACGCCCCCCACTCGTTTGGATGCGTACTATTCGTACTGGGTTCGAGGGTTGCCTCTACCCAATCTTCCGGGATGATCTGCTTGCCATCCAGCTTCCCTTTGTTCAGATATACATATCCAAGCACAGCCATTTCCCGGGGAGTGAAAAACATGGAGTTCCCTCCGAAATATATCCCCTGCGGGTCCTGCTCCCACTGATCCACATCAATTCCCATCGGGTTGAACACATACTTTTCCGCAAACCTGGCTGTACTCATACCGGTCGTCTTCGTTATGATTGCCGATAACAGGTGGGTGATTAAAGTGTTGTAATACATCTTCTCCCCGGGACTGAACAACAGGTCAGACTCAAGGGTTACCCTTACTTTTTTTACAATATTATGATCTTGCTGATCATTTGCTTATTGCCCGACCTGATCCTGATATAATATACCCCCTTCGATATACCTGAAACATCTACCGGTTCATATATCCGGTCAACCCGCTTAAATTCCCTGATCATGACTTTGCGCCCCATGCCATCAAACATCTCAATATAAATATCGCGGTATTCCGATGTTTTTAATTCGATGAAAAGAATGTCATCCGACGGATTCGGATAGATCTTCAATTCTTCAAATGGTAATATTTCAGGCAACATTGTAAACACATCAAGGTAGACCGAATCTGTTCCGTAGCATCCGCTAACATCTGTAACCTCAAGTTTATACCAGCCATAGGTATCGGCTTCATAGGTCCGTTCGCCTTCCTCACCGTTCCAGAAATAAGATTCATAATCTGCTCCGGCATCGAATGTATGAGGCAGGTTTCTGTGAAGAGTATCATTGAAGCCACCCAGATCAATAACCGGACCTTCGTATTTTGAAATGATCAGGTCAACGGTATCATTCGATGAAAAAGGATCTTTACTGAAGGTGGCATCTATATGAACCGTATGATCTCCTTCCCGGCTAAAATCGAAATTCGCTCCGAATGTAAAATCGAGGGAATCACCCGGGAATAATGCCTGGCTTACCGTTTTTCTTCCGTTTACTGCAGTTCCATTATTTATTATGGCTGTAAGATCAATCCTCTCATTGAAAATCGTTGTGGTCCCGTAGTTCCGGAGTCGTACTATTAATTGCTCCTGATCAGATAAATTACAATCAGAAACAGGATGAATAAGAGCTTCAATGCCAATATCGGTAAGTTCAAATGTAACGACTATATCATCTGATCCCTGGCAACCCTTATCATCCGTAACCGTTATGGTATACGTTTGATCCGGTTCCTGGTCTTCATAGAGAACCGTAAAGAATTGATCTGCAGAGCCATCCTGCCATGAATATGACATGAACCCGATACCGGCGTCAAGTTCATATGTTTTCAGGTTTACCACCTGGTCATCCCCTAATGAAACCGCAGGATTTCCATACGCTTCAATTCCCTGGTTCAGATTATCATTTGAAGAGATCAGATCCTTGCCATAATCAACTGTAATGGTAAAATCATAAACACCGGCCGCACTGAGATCAACCTTTTCAATTGAAGAAAACATGACGGAATCACCCGGGACAACCTTCCTGTCTACAAACAAAGTATCTTTAACAACAGTACCGCTGTTTACCTGGTATGTAACCAGGATCGTATCGTTCGCTGTCAGGGTATCTGAGCCAACATTATGGACATATACATCCAGGTTTTCCGTAGAGGACAATACACATGCATTTGCGGGATTGGTGATCCGGTCAATTGCAATATCGGGTATAATGAGTGTGATATGAACAGAATCCGCGTTCTCACACATAGTGCCCTGTTTAACAATTACCTTATACCACCCGGTTGTGTCGATCACCAGTGTTTGGTTCGCCGTTCCATCCTGCCACAGGTAAGAATCATATCCTGCACCCGGATCAATGGTATATTCAAGAGCACGGACAATGGTATCCGGACCCAGGTCAATTTCAGTAATCCCAAAGACTTCCACATTTTGTATCAGGGTATCATTATGCGTTGAATCGTCGTATGCCAGAATTGTATATGACTTAATCGAGTACATTTTAATCGCTGACATATCAACAGGGGTTGCAAAGGTATATGTAAATGAACTGTCGGGATATACTTCCTGGCTTAACACCGCGACCTCTTCCACTGCCGGATCCGAGTCAATGATATATCCTACGGTTATTTCATCGCCAATATCCATAGTATCTGTTCCGAAATTCTTAATGAGCACCTCCGGCAGTACTGCAGCTCCAAGTTCGCATGAAGATTCAGGATAATTGAGATTTGTTACACCGGCATCCGCTATAAGCAGATAAACCCTTGTGGTATCGCGGTAATCACAGAACGCATTGCTGGCAGTCACATGATAGATCCCGTCAGCTTTTTCTGTAACATGAAATGCAGAATCCGTTGAACTATCCTGCCACAGGTAACTATCTCCGGGGCTTCCCGTGTAAGCATCCAGGATTATCGTATCGGGACGGACTGTATATATAAAATCCGGTAAATAGGTAAACGGGGTAAGCTCAACATCTATTGACTTAGATGCTGTATCGTTTGTTGTTGTTTCATTATAAAATGCAACATCATCGGGAAGCATCGTAAATGCTTCGATATCCTTGGTTCCCGACGATGATACAGTCAATGCCTTTGTAAAGGTATACGACAGGGTTTCATGCTTCAACAGATCACTGGCCAGCACAAATGTTTCAATTACAGTCGGTTGCGTCGCAAAATCATAACCAACAATGACAGTGTCTCCTGCCGTCAAGGTATCCAGTCCGAAGTTCCTGAGGGTAACTTCAACGTGATCCCCGATATCCTGTGCACAGCCATCCACCGGGCTTTCAATGGATATAACGCCCAGGTCCCTGGGTGCATCGTATACTTTTATATCATCAATACCCAGACCATCTTTCGTATTATTTGCATCGCTTGTAAAATGAAACCGGAATTTAACACCGGTCTGTCCCCTGAAAATAGTAGTATCAAGGAATATGCGGGCAGTTTTCCAGTCCGAATCCTCACCCGTCCAGCCATGGTTACCGGGCAATGAAGCAACAGCATTGGAATTATACCAGTTCCAGTCGTATGCATCTCCATCGCCCTGGTCACCCAGGCGGGTCCATGTATCCCCGTTATCCAGTGAATATTCAACATTAGCTCCATCCGCATCGGCTTGCATTACAGAGAAAATTTTGCATTCAAAAACAGGATAATCAATCCCGGTAAAATCAAAGCATGGCCCTGACAGGAAAGATACCTCATTATTGTTATGGGTAGTGGTCAGATTGGTTACCCACGCCTTGTTTCCTGAGGCGGCAGTATTAATGGTAGGTCCGGCAGGCACTCCCCATTCAAAGGATGAGTTGGTCCCTTCAACCCGCCAGAGCCCTTCGCCACTCTCAAAATCCTGATGATAAGGCAACGTAAAGGTCGGATCGATATAAAGTACAGTATCAAAGATATTATTGGCTGATTCTTCATCCACATCGAGCAATGTCTCAATAAGTGCATTGTAGATGCCGGGTTCAGAAAGGTCCGCTGTCGGGCTGAATGTAAATGAAATTTCGTCATCAAAAGCAATAACCTGTTCAATGGTATCGTACTCATAAGTTGCTCCTCCATTGAATGAATACCTGACAGGTATTTTATCGGGTGTGGGACCGGGGCCAAAATTTCTGACTTTGATTGTAACTGATTCTGCTGAGGAATGTCCGCATCCGTTACCAGGAGTGGTTAGTGTTGTCGGCCCGACATCGTATTCAATATAATTACCGGTAATGGATAGATTGTCAATGTTCCATCCCGAAAAGTGGTTATTTGAGGTAGTGGGACCAAGGTTTATCCTGATTTTAACATTTGAGGTTCTTTTTGCCTGGGGAAGGTTCAGTATGAAAAAATTCCATGAATTTTCAGTGATGACTTCATTATCATTAGACCAAACTTCATTCCATGATGCCCCGTTATCGAGGCTCATCTCAATGGATGCGGTATCCTGGTTTTCGACATTCAGCCACCGCAGGAAATTTAACTTAACATTGTTGTAGTAAAAGAGGTCGAAAGGTTGAGAGGTGGCCAGGTTATCATACCTTGATTGGTTAGGTTCATAATCCCCGATCCGGGATCCCAGGCCGGTCAGGTCATTTCCAATGACCATTGTATCCAGGGCGCCAAAGTTTGGATCTGCATTGCCTATTACCGTACCTCCCTTGCCAACTGGTCTGGCCCGTTCAAAATCGCCTGCGAGGGTCCAGCTTTTGTCCGTAAAGAAATCATCAAAAAATACAGCTTCCTGGATGATCCTGTTTCCTGCCGGAGAGGCTTCAGCAGAAGGATAGGTACTGCCGCTTATGTTTATGCTGTTTTTATCCAGCATGGCATCAATATAATTACCATGGATAGCATCCTCATTCACATCAAATGCAATCCATAGTGAAGTATTTCCTGTAGGCAAGCTTAAGCCAAGACCTGTGAAATTGGCATGTCCGGAAACCAGGGAAACTGAATCATACAGGACTGCCTGGTAATAATTTCTATTCGTACTATTGTATAGGATTTTAACTCCATGGTCCGGGATATCATCATCTAAAGTATTCAGCGAGGTAACATCCATGGAGTTGAGTATCACATCCCCGGTATTTCCTTTTACGCTTAAATCTAACCTCAGTAAAGGATTCATTTTTGTACCTGACGGCACCAGGTTCGTACTGGCCTGGTGAATGGTCAGGGTATCCAGGTATCGCTCAAGCACTCCTGTTTCCAGTATCGAAACATCATCAACACACACTCCCGGTCCGTAATTGGTAGTGGCCTTAAAGGCAAAATAACAGGTTGGCACATAGGCTTCTTCTGGCAACAGGATGGTTTGTTCAGTCCAGCTATTTATCGGATCAGTATATTCTCCAAGCATTTTAGATTCAACCCAGGCACTGTCGAAATGGGTTTTGTAATATACCCTTAATTCATCATTCGTAGAACCCGGTCCCAGGTTCGCTTCCACCTGCGCATGCTGGAAACGCATCTCTGTTTTCACTGCATATTCAAGATTTATGGGAGGCGTAATAAGTATAACCGATTCATGCCCGATACTCTCAAAAAAATAGAGGGCATTCACCTCTCCGCTGTATGCAGTTGGCGGCTTTCTGGTGGCCGGTGTTTCAGGAGTCTTTGTGCCGCCTCCATTAATGAATTCCCAGTCTTTACCGCCTGCAAGTATTTCGGTGGTCCAGCCAT
>CAYZEZ010000241.1:0-7395 GCA_964477295.1 uncultured Bacteroides sp.
CACCCGGGTGTCATTAAGTGTTAATTTTAATTAACACTGAAACTTGATATAATTATTAATCTCAATACTAACTTCACTAAACTATCCGATATGAAAAACAAAATTTTGGTTTTTCTTCGAATTCTCTGTGTTTTATTCCTGCTTGGACTGTCCTCAGCTTTGCTGGCTCAGCCCTTGACTGTTCAGGGAAGGATCACAGATGCTGCCTCTGAAGAACCAATTCCCGGGGTAAACATTGTTATCCAGGGAACCACAATAGGGACGGTGACCAATCTTTCCGGAGAATTTACAATTGATGTGGAAAGTCCGGATGATGTCCTTGATATCTCTTTTGTAGGTTATGTCACCCAGTCAATTCCTCTCAATGGCCGGACCTCTCTTGATGTAGCCTTGGTGGAAGATATCATTTCGCTTGAGGAGCTTGTGGTGATCGGTTATGGCACCCAGCGAAAAAGCGACCTGACCGGTGCGGTTTCTGTCGTAAATACCGATGACATCGGGAAGGTTCACTACAATGACATATCAAAGGTTCTGCAGGGTCAGGTCAGTGGTGTATCTGTTCATTCCAGCGGTGAACCCGGCGCTAATCCGCAGATTAAGATCAGGGGGATCGGTTCATTCAGGAACAATGCCCCGCTTTATGTTATTGACGGAGTGCCCGTAGGTGGAATGAGCGATTTTACTCCTGGCGATATTGAATCCGTGCAGGTTTTGAAAGATGCTTCCTCCTGTGCCATATACGGAGCCCGTGGTGCAAATGGTGTGATTATCATTACTACTAAAAAAGGTTCGAAGGGTGATATGAAGGTTACCTATGAAGGAAGCTATGGAATACAGAATATTGTCAAGCGCATGGAGATGACAAACCGGGAACAATTCCAGGAAATGAACAATATTGCACGGTTTAACGATCTTGGTTTCTGGGCCTCTGCAAGGGCAAACGATACAGCCTCACAGTACTATATTGATTCTCTCGACACTGACTGGCAGAAGGAAGCCCTGAAAACTGCTCATATAACGGAACATAGTTTATCCTTGTCCGGAGGATCAGAGACCGCATCTTATCTAGTCTCCATGAACTATTTTGACCAGTCGGGAACCATTGCGGGACCCGGACCCAGGTATAAAAGGTATTCCTTCAGGATCAACAGTGATTATAATCGTGGAAAATTCAAGTTTGGCGAATCTATCTATTACAGCAACTCCGATAAAATTAACCTCACCACCTCGCAATGGGGGAACACCATAGTGGACCTGGTTCTGGGAGCACCCACAATCGGGGTTTATGATAAAAGAAATCTCGGGGGATATGGCGGTGCCTCGGATTATATTCATGACCAGATCATTCCCAATATCATTGCCTTTAATAATCTATTCGAAAGCGACAGCAAAAGAAACCGGATACTGGGCGTCGCCTATGGGGAATATAAAATTATAAATGGACTCACTTACCGGCTGAATCTGAGTTTCGACCGGACCGACTGGCGTGACACCTATTTCTTCCCCAAATTTTTTGTAGGAGACCGCTACCAGAACGATATTGCATACCTGGACGACACCAGGGGGGATCATGTGATAATGCTCATGGAAAATACCCTGAATTTTACCAGGCAATTCGGGAAACATAATTTGACCCTTCTGGCAGGTTATACAGGACAATATGGCAAATGGCAGCAAATCTCAGGACATGCTGAGGGGTACGAAGAGCCCTATTTCAAAGTCCTGGATGCAGGTCCAAACCTTCCTAAATCGGTAACCGGCAGACAAACAGAGCATGCTATTCTTTCCTACCTGGGAAGGATTAATTATTCATATGATGACAGGTACCTGCTGACCGCTAATTTCAGGCGTGATGGTTCTTCAAAGTTTGGACCGGCATACCGATGGGGTAATTTCCCATCCGTTGCCGTTGGCTGGAAGATCAGCAATGAACCCTTCTTCCAATTTGATTTTATTAACACACTTAAACTGCGGGCAGGATATGGGATCATAGGAAATGAAGCCAGTGTGCCAGATTACCAGTATGCTGCCTATCTGAATCAATATACTACATATGTGATAGGCAACCAGCTGCCTCCGGCTAGTATCCAGACCCAGCTGGCAACTGAAGATATTCACTGGGAAGAAAAAACCACAATGAGCGTTGGATTAGATGCAGGATTGCTGGGTAATAGCGTGGAATTTTCTGTCGATTATTATTATAATGAAGCAAGCGATCTGCTCCTGCAGCTTCCTCTGCCTCTTTCCAATGGATCTAATGCCAATCCTTATCAAAATGCAGCATCCATGTCCAATAAGGGATTAGAGTTTTATGCTTCATACAGGAAAAGGACAGGTGATTTTTATTATGAAATAAATGCCAATGTTACCACCCTTAAAAATGAAGTACTGAAACTGGGCCGGCTCGATGTACCGATCAACACTTGGATGAGTAATACTGAAGTTGGAAAACCGATTGGTGAGATTTATGGTTGGGACATGGTTGGCATATTTCAGACACAGGCCGATATCGATAGCGCAGCCGCTCAGACCGCCCGGCCCGGTGATATTCAATTCAGGGATATTGATGGCAGGGATGCCGATGGAAACCTGACGGGTGAGCCCGATGGTATCATTAACGATGACGACAGGATGTACCTGGGATCCGCACTCCCTAAAATGACAGGGGGAATAAACATTAGCCTGGCATATAAAGGAATTGATCTTTCCATATTCATGCAAGGCGCTTATGGCAATAAAATAGTTAATCGTGTTTACCAGGTTATGAACGAAATGAAATACGGTAACTACTCTTTGGAAAGCTATGAAAACTACTGGAGACTGATTGACCCGGATCAACCTGAGCTGGGAGGTACTACCAATAAATACCCGAGACCAACAGTGAACAATCCGAATAACAATACGCGGATGTCGCAGCGGTTCCTGCAGGACGGATCCTACCTGAAAATTCAGAATGTCCAGCTGGGGTATACTTTCAATACTGCCACTATGGCCCGTATTCCCGGACTGGAGAACCTGAGAGTTTATGTGTCGGCTCAGAACCTGTTCACATTTACCAAATATGGGGGTTATGACCCGGATATTGGCAACGATGGATTGTTCTACAGGGGACTCGACAATGGTTCATATCCTTCCCCGAGAACTTTCCTTGCTGGTGTTAAAATTACACTTTAAGTCCAATTTAAACCTGAAAAATTATCTAATCATGAAAAAATCAATATATATTTTCAGTATGGGCCTCCTTCTGATTATTGCCTCATGCACTGAAGAATTCCTGGAGATTGAAAATCCAAACCAGCAAACCACGGGTACGTTCTGGCAAAACGATAAGGATGCCATGAAAGCCATAAACGCTACTTACCAATCACTAACCATGGATGGATTATATATGCGTTTATATCCCTGGGTCATGGACTCCAGGGCAGATGATTGCTACAATACCAGCCCATGGTGGATCGAATGGGTTGTAATATACGTGGCTCAGCCAGATAATCCCTGCTACTATACACCTTATTATATCGTTTTCGAAGGTGTATGGAGATCCAACCAGGTGCTCGATAATGTACCCGGCATTGACATGGACGAAGAACTAAAGACGAGGATCCTTGCCGAGGCAAAATTCCTGAGGGCACTTTATTATTACCATGGAACCATATTATTTAAAGATATTCCCCTGATCTTAAAGACTCCGTCTGCTGCGGAAGACTTTTATCCGCATCAGGCAACAGCCGAAGAAATATGGGCCCAGGTTTATGAAGATTTCAGTGATGCGATGGATGTCCTGCCTGACAAACAGGAATATCCCTCTTCGGATATGGGCCGGGCTACCAAAGGGGCTGCAGCCGGTTTCCTGGCAAAATCCTACATGTTTAACCACGAATGGGAGCTGGCAGAGCCTCTTCTCAAAGATATTATCGACCAGAAGTTTGGCAATTACAGTCTGGTTGCAAATTACAGGGACAATTTCACCACCGCAAATGAGAATAACTCTGAATCCCTTTTTGAGATCCAGTTCAGTAAGAGTGTTGGCGGAACAACCCTTGGCTGGACCGGTGAACCGGCATCCAGCTGGAGCAAAACATCGGGAAAGGCAAGAACATATGCTCCCCTAGGATTCGGCTGGGGAGACATTACTCCCACCGACTGGATATTCGAAGAATATCAGCAGGATTCAACAATTGATGGTGACCCGGACCCAAGGCTCAGGGCCAATTTCCTGTATGATTATCCCGGATCACTGGTATACGGCAAATCCTGGGCAAGTGCCGGGCTGATACAACAATCCGGTAACACACATCACATCCACCTCAGGAAGTACCTGAACGATGATACAGATCCAAACGAAGTTGAATGGCGTTCTGCGATTAATGAAAGGATACTTCGTTATTCAGATATCCTTCTGCTCTATGCTGAATGCCTGAATGAACTTGGCCGGACCAATGAGGCCTATGCATATATCCAGATGGTCAGGGACAGGGCCAACCTGCCTGACCTGGCTACTAAAAAGCCCGGGATGACTCAGCAGGAAATGAGGATGCAGATATCCCATGAAAGAGCCGTTGAGCTTTGTTTCGAAGGCCAGCGCTATGTTGACCTGTTGAGATGGGGTTGGATGGATGCTACTAAAGGGCCCAATCCTATGCTTGATGAACTGATCAAACACGACCCTGAACTGGGATTATTGTATGATACGCCGGGACGTGAATACCTTGCAATTCCTCAAAATGAACTGGATGTGAATCCGAATATGGCCCAAAACCCTTACTGGTAAATTTTAAAAATACAATCGATGAACATTCAAATGAATCTTAGAACGACTATCAGCGCACTTATCTTACTGGTGTTAACGGTTACCGGTTCAGCACAGACTGCCCGTATTAAAATTGATCTGGACCGCACTATCGGTGAGGTAGATAACAATATTTACGGGAATTTCGTGGAACACCTGGGAAGATGCGTTTACGGGGGTATCTGGGACCCCGGCTCAACCCTTTCAGACAAAAGGGGTTTCAGGACAGATGTTCTTGAAGCGGTTAAAGGACTGAAAGTTTCCATTACCAGGTATCCCGGAGGTAATTTTGTGTCTAACTACCACTGGCTTGATGGTGTCGGGCCGGCCGAAGAAAGAGTACCCCGCATGGAACTGGCCTGGGCCCGGTTGGAAACCAATGAATTCGGGACCAATGAATTCATGGAGTTTGCCCGTGAAGTAGGAACCGAACCCTATTTCGCAGTGAACATGGGTACGGGAACCATCGAAGAAGCACAGCGCTGGGTGGAATACTGCAATGTAAAAGAAGGCCCCTATTATGCCGAGCTGCGAAAAAAACATGGTTACACTGAACCATATAATATAAAATACTGGAGCCTCGGTAACGAGATGGATGGATTCTGGCAGATGGGGCACCTGAATGCCGAAGACTATTGTAAAAAAGCACGTGAGGCTGCCAAACTGATGAAGCTTACCTCACCCGAAATAAAGCTGATCGCTGCAGGCTCCTCAAACTACAGGCCAAATGCCGACCCGGATGAGTGGAACAGTACTATTTTAAAGGAATTACGGGATGTAGTTGATTACATCGCCCTTCACATCTACGTGGGCAATCCTGATGATAACTACTACAATTTCATGTCAACGCCACAGGTATTGGAACAACGGACACAAATAGTCAGAGGAATGATTCTCGAAGAGATGTCAAAAGCCAACCGGAGAGGCAAAGACCCTATCTATATCGCATGGGATGAGTACAATGTCTGGTACCGTGCCCGTGTAGGAAATGATATGCGCGGGACGAGGGCACTTGAAGAACATTACAACCTTGAAGATGCTCTCGTAATTGCTGGATTTCTGAATGCATTCATCCGTAATGCCGATATAGTAAAAATGGCGAATATGGCACAGCTGGTTAATGTGATCGCTCCCATATTTACTAACGATGAAGGGATGTATAAACAAACCATCTATTATCCTCTCCAGTTATTTTCTAACAATGTCCACGGAACATCACTGGATGTATTTGTCGATTGCGCTACCTATGATACTGAAAGGTTTTTCATCGGACTGAGCGAGACCACAACACGGCAAACAGGGGTGCCTTACCTGGATGTTTCTGCAACTTATCAGGATGGTGAGGTTGTAATTGCAGTTGTTAACCGGCACAAGGATAACGCCATCACTACAGATATCATATCTCAGAATGGTAAATTCGGTGAAGTATTTGAAGTATTTGAAGTCAATGGACCCGATATTAAATCCCTCAATGACTTTAACAAGACCGAGGTAAAAACTGTGAAGAAAGATCCTGTCAGTACCAAGGACGAAATCTTTACTTACTCATTTCCAGCCCACTCCCTGACCTTGCTGAAAGGAAAAATCAAGAAATGAGCCAACCCTCTGCGTTATGAAAACCAATCAATCGAAACGAAAAAGAATAGTCAGTGCAACTGCCATGTTGCTATTGTCTCTAAACTTTTTTGCCCAGGTATCAGACATCAGGGTCCATGATCCGGTCATGATCAGGCAGGATGGGTCCTACTATGTGTTCTGCACCGGGTTCGGCATAACGGTTTATTCATCTCCGGATATGAAAGAATGGACCCGCCAGAAACCCGTGTTTGATAGCCCCCCTGAATGGGCAACCGAAGCTATAGCAGGTTTCAGGGGCCATATATGGGCTCCTGATATTTCATTCCACAAGGATACCTATTACCTGTACTACTCTGTATCGGCATTCGGTAAGAATACCTCCTGTATCGGACTGGCCACCAACAAAACACTTGATCCGGATGATCCGGATTTCAAGTGGGTGGACCACGGGAAAGTCATTGAATCTGTACCGGGACGAGACCTCTGGAATGCCATCGATCCAAATCTTATAATCGATGAAACAGGAACACCCTGGCTTACCTTTGGCTCATTCTGGCGCGGAATGAAATTATTCCGCCTGAATGAAGAGCTTTCGGCTCCTTCCCAGCCCCAGGAATGGTATACAGTAGCCGCCCGTCCACGTGACTATTATACAGAGGACAATAATCCGGGAGAGGCCTCTATCGAAGCTCCATTTATATTTAAGAAGAATGATCAATACTTCCTTTTTGTCTCGTACGATTTTTGTTGCCGCGGACTTGAGAGTAATTATAAGATAATGGTGGGCAGATCTGACAAGGTCACCGGTCCCTACCTTGACCGTCGAGGCCGGAATATGATATTCGGTGGAGCAACACTGGTCCTGGAAGGCAACAAGGATTGGCCCGGTGTCGGCCACAATTCAGTTTATACATTTGATGATACTGATTACCTTGTCTTCCATGGTTATGATGCCACCGACAATGGAAGTCCCAAACTTATAATCAGGGAATTATTATGGGATGAAGAGGGATGGCCATTTGTTCCTG
>CAYZEZ010000242.1:0-7316 GCA_964477295.1 uncultured Bacteroides sp.
CTGTGCGCATGAATGATATGGCCGAAAGGGGATTGGCTGCTCATTGGAAATACAAGGGTGTGAAAGAGAAAGAAGAATTGGAGGAGTGGATGAACCGTATAAGGGAAATATTTGAAAATACAGATCAGGAGGCGGAAGAGATCATTGATGACTTCAAGATCAGCCTGTATAACAAGGAAATCTTTGTGTTTACACCAAAAGGAGATTTAAAGAAATTCCCGGCAGGTGCAACCATTCTGGATTTCGCCTTCGATGTACACACCGATATTGGGGCCACGTGTGTTGGTGCCCGGGTGAACAACAAGAGTGTTCCTATCCGGCACGAGCTAAACAATGGTGATAAGGTGGAGATATTGACCTCTAAAAACCAGAAACCAAAACAGGACTGGCTGCAGTTTGTGATTTCCTCCAAAGCGAAAAGTAAGATCAGGCAATTGCTGCAAGAGCAAACGATGGCCCAGGCGGCAGCTGGCAGGGATATTTTAAGGCGCCGGTTTAAGAACTGGAAAATAGAATTTGAGGACCAGAATGTCAATAAACTGCTAAGGCATTATAAACTTAAGACTGCCACCGATCTCTATTATCAGATTGCAACGGAAAAGTTGGATATCCGGGCTGTGAAGGAATTGCTTACCGGATCTGAGAAAGAGATGAAGGACAAGCAGCCCGACAGGATCGAGGAGGAGCTGGTTGAGAAAATTGTAGCTCCGGGAATCAGGCAGGATGATTACCTGGTGATTGATGAGAAGCTTGACCAGGTAGAATATAAACTGTCGAAATGCTGTAACCCGATATTCGGTGATGAGATATTTGGTTTTGTGACTATTGGATCCGGGATCTCCATCCACAGGGTCAATTGTCCCAATGCAGCCCAGCTGGTATCCAGGTATGGCTACAGGGTTGTAAAGGCTCAATGGTCTGAAACGGATAAACAGATCTATCTGCCGGCATCGATCAGGATAACCGGGATAGATGATATGGGCATATTAAGCCGGATCTCCGATGCCATTTCAAAAGATTTGAAGGTTAATATGCGTTCCATCTCAATTGATTCGAATGAGGGTATGTTTGAGGGATCGATCACTTTGTTTGTTAAGGACACCAGTCACCTGGATGTACTTATCAGGAGGTTGGCTAAGATCAAGGGTGTATTGAGCGTATCCAGGCTGGAACAATAATTAAAAATATATGGGTTTATTAGCCATTGCTGTCGCGCCAGTCCTTATTATAGCTTTTTACCTGTATTACAGGGACAAATATGAGAAAGAGCCCTTCTGGTGGCTGGTTGCAGCATTACTTGCCGGGGGAATCATCATATTTCCTGTAATCTGGGTGGAGAGGATACTGGAAATTCCGGTGTATTACCTATCAGGCTATGTTGCAGTAGCCTGGAATGCATTCGTGGACGCGGCCTTTACCGAGGAACTTTTCAAATTTGCCGTGTTGATGTTGATCTTCTGGAACAACCGGCAGTTTAATGAGAAGTTTGATGGCATTGTTTATGCCTCTTTTATTTCGCTTGGATTTGCTGCTGTTGAGAACTTGTTTTATGTCATCAATGGAGGATTCCAGGTTGGACTTACCCGTGCTTTTACAGCCGTTCCGGCCCATGCATTGTTCGGGATCATAATGGGATACAGGGTAGGGCTGGCTAAATTTTACCCTGAAGAGCGTAAAAAGCAGCTTACCAGGGCACTCCTTATGCCTATGTTATTTCATGGGATATATGATTTTTTATTAATGTCAGGGCACCCCTACCTTGTATTGGTCTTTGTGCCGTTTTTGGTCTTTCTGTGGATCTTTGGATTTAAAAGAATGAAAAACCTGTCTGACAGGTCGATATACAGGTTTATATCTCCCGGGAAATCACCTTAGGGCCCTTTATTGGTTATTGTGAGATACCTACCATGAGACCGACTGAAAATGGTTTGTAATCATCAAGCCTGTTCGGCACAAATTGTATTTCTTCACCATAGTTATAGATGGCGTATCTAACTGTTGGCTCAATAGAGAAAGTTAATTTTTCATTAACAGAAAATGACCAGCCAACTCCAAGAATGAAACTTGAGCCTATTCGCTTGAAATTGTAGTTCTGATGAAGGTTCATATCAACCGATACACCTGGTTTTATATAAAGGCCAGATCCGTCATTATCAAAAAACTTATAGATAACCTCGATAGGCAGGCATAAATAAAGTCTCCCGTTCTGCTCCCTTAGCTTAATGATGCTATTATCGGTCATATTTTGTTCATAATTGAGTCCATATCCCTTATCCAGCATAATTCCTGATATCGAATAACTCAGTTTTTTCCTGAAATTGTATTCAAACCGCATGCCTACACCAAATGAAATTTTTCTGTTTGCTGTCACCGTTACTAATTCCGGCTGTGCAGGTGGATCAGGATCTGTATAGTATTCAGTGCTTATATTTTGAATATTCCCTGATAAATCGACAGAGCTGACAAATGTAAACCGGTAGTTTTTTTCTTTTCCGGATTGAGCACAACATATGCTAATGGAAAGTGAAAGGGCGAGTATCATTAACAATCGTGGAACCATACTATCTTTAAAATGAATTAAAAGGTACATATACCGGTGGCCGGGCTAATTTATTTTCCGTAGTAAAGGTTCTTTCTACTTTCCAAGTATTGCAAAAACTTGTCAGGTGTATTTATTCCGGACTCTTTTTCATTGGCAGCAGTAATCCAATATTCTAATTGCCTGCACGGTTGAGATATAAGTAAATCCTGTGTGCCATCGTCTTTTTTCTCTACAAAATCATCAGCATTGAACAGGATGGCAGCACCAATCTTAACCTCCTCTGGTGCCACATCTTCAGGATGCAACCCCCATGTTAGAATAAAGTTTTCATCCTTTTTTATGGTTTGGTTTGGATGATAATTAATCCCGGTCACAAACTGTACTTCATTATCGCTCAAGGCATAAGCTTCCACTTTTGCTTCACGGACACCGGAAAAAACGGTAACACGAACCAGCATATCCACCTGTCCGCCTTTATACGGGATATTTTCTGATAACATCTCCATGAAGGAGACAGTTCCCTCTTTAGCAACGCGTGCACTTCGCTTTGATACAGGATTCAGTGGGACTACCTTTTCTCCGTCCCAGAGACGAATACCTCCCAGGCCTACTGTAGCTCCAACCTTGTAATAATCTGCCCCGTACCCATTCTTTTGTTGAATGGAATCGGGGTACCACCGGGCCGGGCGAAGTTCCAGCCCCGGGCGTTTTTTTGAATAAACGTCAATGGCTGCCTTTTGATCGAAGTACAATCGAAGGGCCAGCCATTCGTTTTCAATTGCAGGTCCATGATGTCCCAGTTGGCTATACAAATCGCCTGATTTTGACGATATCTGATCCAGGTATTCAGCTGGTTCCTTCTTTAAGTAAAGGCTGATGTCGGTTTTGTTCTGGGCCAGTATATCCATTGAAAAACAGCATGTCAGGCTGAATAGTATACCTGTTCTCCATATTATTGATCGCATCCAATTTTTCATATCCGTTATTTTTATTTGTTTTGTTCCTGTTCAAACAGCTTTAGTACTCAATTGACCCATTTTATCAGGACTGGTGAATATGTCTCTTGCTCAGATAAACTTATTTATTAATTGGATAAAATACAATTCCTTCTCGGTTTCGTTTTTGTTAAAATGCATTGTTGTGCGGTTGCACTTATTTATTTCCGGACAATCTTTCAATTGAAAATCCCAATATTCCTCCAAGAATTGTTGTCATAATCAATATGGGAACAAGAGTAACCGGTTCTTTCCAGCCTATAATAAATGTTGAAGGCAACAGAACCAGATAACTTACTATTAGTCCTCTTAATATGGGATTCAGTTTTAATTTTGTTGATCCAAGGAAAAAGCCGATAACGATCCACATCGTAAATGCTGCAAAATTTGCGTCCCATGTCAAATCCTGCAATATCATTGGAATCATGTCAAAAATCCCGGCGATCATTCCTAACAGGACTCCAAGTATAATTTTATTTATCCTTTTCATAGTTGGTTTACTTGTTTTTGTGAGCGATCACTGGTCATCAATATCTCGGATCTTCCCGGACAGGCAGCTTTGCCATCTTCTCCACGTTGAGGCTGGGGAATCCCATTTCTTCGACTACTTTTCCCAGGACCAGGTACACGCCGTATCCCCTGAAGGGGTAGTCCTTCAACGAGTTGGGAAAGTGGACCGTATCGAAGAATTCACCTTCTGCGTCGAGGAAGGCCCCGAAATGCATCCACTCCCGTTTCACGGTCCTAACGTTTTTAATGGTGACCAGGTTGCCCACCATCCTGACGTTCTTGCCGACATAGGCGCTCATCTCCCGGGCCATTATCTCCCCGCGGAATCGGGTTTTGAGCAGGTCAAAGGCAGTTAGCGTAACGGGGAAACCAAGCAGTTCTATCTCATCGTAGGTGTCTTCCAGGAGATACTGCTTAAGCCTGGGCATTTTGAACTTTTTTTCGGGGATATGGAACAATTTCATACCGTTTTTTACCTGGGTATTCTCCCCAAGAAGATAATGGGCTTCCCACAGGAGCATTTTTTTTGTCTTCCCGGTGAAGCGAAAAGCATCTATACGGATCAGTATTATCAGCTGTTCAAGGCCGGTGTGCACCCGCCTGATGAAATCATCCAGGCAGGAAAAATCGCCATTCAGCTCACGTTCCGTCAGGATGGCCTTTGCCACGCTGGTTTCGAGGTTGGATATATGCACAAAGCCAAGGAATAACTTATCCCCATATATGCATGTTTTGTACCGGCTTTTATTGATGCAGGGAAGGTTGATCTTCGCACCACAGCGCCTGGCCTCGTTCACATACACCCATGTCCTGTAGAATCCACCGAAATTGTTGATCACGGCCACCATGAACTCTAACGGGAAATGCGCCTTCAGGTAGAGGCTCTGGAAGCTTTCCACGGCATAGGAAGCAGAATGCGCCTTGGAAAAGGAGTAGCCCGAAAAGGATTCGATCTGCCGCCATACTTCCTTTGCGATTTTATCCGTGTAGCCTTTCTCACGGCAGTTGTCGAAATATTTCCCGGCGATCCTGTTAAATTCTTT
Source organism: uncultured Bacteroides sp. (assembly GCA_964477295.1). Classification (GTDB taxonomy): domain Bacteria; phylum Bacteroidota; class Bacteroidia; order Bacteroidales; family SM23-62; genus CAYZEZ01. Next base: position 5,091 of record CAYZEZ010000242.1, read on the forward strand.
CTTCGACCGGAATTTGCCGCTCATGGCCCGCCTGAGCACATCCGCATCAGCCAGGTCGAGCCCGGCGAAATGGTGGCAAACCTTGATCACGTCCTCCTGGTACACCATCACTCCATAGGTTTCCTTCAACTGCTCTTCCATGACCGGGTGGATGTAATCAAATTCTTCAGGATGATGGAAGCGCCAGATATATTCGCGCATCATGCCCGATTTGGCTACGCCTGGACGAATGATGGAGCTGGCTGCCACAAGTGTCAGGTAGTCATTGCATTTCAGTTTTTTAAGCAGTCCGCGCATGGCGGGACTCTCGATATAGAAGCAACCATTGGTTTCGCCATTCTCCAACTGTTTGCATACCTGCTTGTCCTGCTTGAACCGTTCAATATCGTGGACGTCGATCTTAATCCGTTGGTTATCTGCAACAATATCGACACACTCCTTGATGTGGCCTATGCCCCGCTGGCTCAGGATATCGAGTTTCTCGAAACCGATCTCCTCGGCCACATACATGTCCCACTGGGTGGTCTGCATGCCCTTGGGAGGCATGTCAAGTGCCGTGTACCAGTTTATTGGTTTCTCCGAGATCAGTACACCGCCGGCATGAATGCTTCGCTGGTTGGGAAAATCAACGATCCTGTTACCAATATTCAGTATGTTTTTGGAGATATGGTCCCTGGTATGCATCTCTTCAGGGTAGTGTACCAGGTGATCAATCTCCTGCTTGGGCAAACCATATACCTTACCCAGCTCACGAACAATGGAGCGATCACGGAACGTCGACATGGTCCCGAGCAGGGAGGTGTACTTCTCACTATAGCGTTTGAAGATATAGTCCAGCACTTCGTCTCGTTCTTTCCATGAATAGTCGATGTCGAAATCGGGGGGACTGGTCCTTTTTGGATTGATGAACCGCTCAAAGAAAAGGTTCAGCTCGATAGGGTCGACATCGGTGATCTTCAGGCAATAAGCCACAACGGAGTTGGCCCCGCTACCTCGTCCCACATGATAATATCCGCGTGACATCGAGTAGCGGATGATGTCCCAGGTGATCAGGAAGTAAGACGAAAATCCCAGCCTGTCGATGATCCCCAGTTCATGCACGACCCGTTTTTTCGCTTCAGGATTGTTATTCCCATAGCGATAGATCAGCCCGTCATGGGCCAGTTTCTCCAGCAGGAGTTTATCATCATAGGGGCTCCCGGTGAATGTCTGCCTGTTTTTTATGCCGCTGAATTCAAATACAACAGTGCAGGAATCGGCGATCTTTTCGGTATTCCTTATGATCTCAGGGTAGTGGACATAATGTGACAACAGTTCATCGATTGGCTGCATGATCTCCTTATTGGAGGCCAGATGATCGGGCGACAACTGACTCAGCAGGATGTTGTTATCGATGGCACGCAGGTGTCTGTGAATAGTAAAATCGTCGGGTATCTCAAAGCTCACCGGTTGCCAGATAACCAGTTTCGAGGGGTGGTATCTGAAATCGGATGAAACCAGTTTGCGTACCTCATCCGGCCGGATACCCACGAATTCATTTTCGAGCAACTGAACCGGTTTTTTCTGTCCGAACGGGTAGACCACATAAGCATGCTGAAAGGGAGGAGGAGCAGGAGGGAGGGGCTTTTTGTTCCTGTTCACTACGGAAAGGAATTCATTGATCTCACAGAATCCTTCATTGTTTCTTGCCAGTGCCGTATAGAGGTATTTATTTTTCGCCCTGAACTCAATGCCGGCTATGGGTTTGATGTTGTTACCGGTGCAGGCCTTGTAGAAATCCATGAACCCTGTGCTATTGTTGATGTCAGTCAGGGCCAGGAAGGGCACACTGTTCGCCACCGCTTTCTCAACGATATTCTCCACCGGCAGGGTGCCGTAGCGCAGGCTGAAGTATGAGTGATTATTTAAGTACATATCAATTGCTCACTTGCCGCCGGTTTTAACCGACGGCAGGTTATTCACCATCTCCTGTTTCCGGTCAGGTAATCGGGTCGTACAATCTTCCATAATCGCTTTTCCGTGCTCGTATCATTGTTATGCTTGTTTTCATCCCGTGTGACATTGTAAACCGGCTGAATGAATTCGTCAAGTATTTCCCCGTTGCTTCTGCTCAAACCCACGGCACGCCTCACGGCCTTTCTTCCAAAGCGGTTCCGCAGGGTGTCGAGAGCAAGGTAGAGCCTGACCATCTCGGGGGTATCTTCAAACATATTGAGCTGTTGCACC
>CAYZEZ010000243.1:0-7313 GCA_964477295.1 uncultured Bacteroides sp.
ATCCAGAGTCCCATGGCCATTGTTATTCTTGGTGGGTTGGTTACATCCACACTCCTGAACCTGATTGTAATTCCTTCAGTCTATTATATAATTGAAAAAAGAAAAAGATGAAACGATTTATCCTAATACCCGTTTTTGTGATTTTTGGGATGAGTGGACAAACCGGCGCCCAGGATTCAAAACAGTACAGTAATCATGATAATACTCATTTCTTTCCTTCTGCCGACAGCCTGATCACGACCGTCCTGGCAAATAATAAAAAGCTGCGGGCAGCCAGGGAGAAATACCAGGCAACCATAATGGAAGCCCGAACCGGGATCACTCCTCCGGATCCACAACTTGAAATGGGATACCTTTTTGGAAAACCATCAGAAACCGGAAACAGGATTGATTTTAGTGTAACCCAGCAATTTGATTTCCCGTTGGCATATGTACATAAATCCCGCCTGAAGGATATTAAATCCATCAAAGCTGAGTTAAACTATGATTTAACCAGACAGGAAGCTCTATTGCTGGCAAAAAAACTCTGGATAGAAAGGATATACCTGAACAAACTGGAAGGTATTATCTCCCGGAGACTTGAAGATGCTGAAATGATGCGTGACCACGTCAGACAGAAATTAAGCTCCGGAGAAGTGGGACAGCTTTCTTTCAGCCAGTCCAATCTATTTGTTGTATCTCTGAACAGTGAATATGAGCAGATACTTTCCAACATCAAAACCAACCAGTTATCGCTGGAGGAGATTTGCGGCGGATCATCCATTCCAATTACCGGGACTGATTATCCGGCATCGGTACAGATTAATCCCGATACCCTGTTGACTGCCTATCGTATAAGCCCTGAATTTCAACTTTATATGAAGGATATGGAGCTAAAAGAACAGGAACAAAAACTTACCAGGAGCACCCATCTACCCAAGTTATCCGGAGGATACTATTCCGAAACAGTTTTAGAACAGCAGTTCAAAGGATTCCTGGTGGGTATATCCCTTCCACTCTGGGAAAATGCCAATACACTTAAGCAGGCCAAATCGGAAGTATTATTTGCAGAAGCTGATGCTGAAAGGTTTGCAAGTCTTCAACAGAAGGAAATCCTGCAGAAGTTAAACCAGGTGGAAAGTGTGAAGAAACAGGTTGAAAAATTAGAAGAGGCATTGGGTATGGTTAATGATGAAGAATTACTAAAAATTGCACTGGAACTCGGGGAGATTTCCCTTTCAGAATACATTTATTCATCAGATTTATATTTCCGAAATGTCCAGTCACTGATCAGGTTCAAAAGGGACCAGTTGCTGCTGGAAGCTGAGCTGATGAAGGTTTACCTGTAACCGGTTTTATTGATCATTTTAATCCTGATTTAAAATGAACTGCAGATCTCCCTCCGGGTGGTCCGATAATTGTTTCCTCACCTCCACGATCCGGCAGAATTTTATGGTAATGCCAATATTAATAATAGATTAAAATTTATCATGAACGATCCTGAGGATGCAGATGACCGGGACAATGCCCCGCTATGTGATGGGAGTTGGCGGTGACTGGTGGGAGTCGCTAACCACCGTATGGGACAACTGGACTTCCAGTGCAGGCATGGGCATCGGGTAGTTCCGTTTAGTGAAACTTACAGTTTTTGGATTGGATGGTAAAATGATGCAGATACTGGCAGATAAGCTTTATCCTTCCGGTGAACATACCATCTTTCAGGCCCCCTCTGAACTGCCCGATGGAATATATTTTTCAAAACTTGAAAATAAGACAATCCCATGTCCACCTGAGCCGGAACTATACAAAATAAAAATATATTATACTCTGCAGTTGGCCCTGATGTCAGAATTCCCGGGAGGGTGCCTAAAAAAATCAGGAAATAATTTCCAAAAACAATTCAATAATTAAAAAAAGTGTTATACCTTATCAGGATTCATTCTTCAGTAAAAAACTAAAATGCTGTCTCAGAAAGTTCTTTTTAGTCATCCTTAACTTGATTCAGGATCTGTAACTAGCTGATAATTAGATCCTGATCCCGAGTACTCGGGACAGGATGACCAATAAAATGAAATCAAGTACTTTTGAGACACCCTTCATACCTGGAGATAATAATAAGTGTTAATATGATTACTTCTCGCATAGGGAAAAATATCCTAACTATTTGTGCTGTTGCATTCCTCATCAGGATTATCGTAAATCCCCTAAGCATTTCTGCCCAGGACAGTGATCTTACATTTGAACATATAACGACCAGGGACGGGCTTTCGCAATCGACGATAACCTGCATTTTGCAGGATAGCAAAGGGTTTATGTGGTTTGGAACACAAACCGGTTTAAATAAGTATGATGGTTACACTTTCACAAATTACCAGGATAAGCCGGATGACACAACCAGTATACTGGGTAGCTTTATTTTCAGGATTATAGAGGATAGTAATGGTAATTTATGGATAGGTACTGAGGACGGATTAAACATGTTCAATCAATCCGGCAACAATTTCGTTCGTTATCAGCACGACGTGAATGATCCATCGAGCCTGGCCGGTACTGAAGTCCGTGCCATTTACCAGGACAACAGGGGCAATCTGTGGGTTGGCACCGTGCACGGCGGGCTCAACCGTTTTGACAGGAACAGTAAAAAATTCATACATTATCAACACGATGAGAATGATCCGGGAAGTCTGAGCAGCAACGATATTTGTTCTATTTTTGAAGATAGCAGAAATAATTTATGGATCGGGTCAATGTATGGAGATATCGATCTGTACGACAGGACAAATGATATCTTTCGTCCCCTCTATTACAGGAATGAAAAATTCAGCAAAGATTTAATATGGAATATTACAGGTGACAGGGAAGGCAATATCTGGATCAGTACCTATCGAAGCGGCCTTTATTTAGTTAGCTTAGCCGGTAATGGAGAACATGAGATTGTCCATTATACACATGATATTAATAATGAGAGTTCCATAAGTGGCAATTATATATTTACGGTTTTTGAAGATAGCAATGGACGGCTCTGGGTGGGTACGGAAAACGAAGGATTGAACTTATTCGACAGGAATAATGGTACATTCATTCATTACAGGTCAGATCCCTTTGACGATAAAAGTCTGAACAATAATTCAATCTGGTCCATTTACGAAGACAAAACGGGAAACCTGTGGATCGGAACACATGCAGGGGGTATCAACCTGCTTGCAAAATACGGCGGATATTTTGGTCATTATAAGAATATTCCGGGAAAAGGAAACAGTCTGAGTCATAATTCAGTGACCTCTTTCTGTGAAGATTCCAGGGGCAACTTCTGGATAGGTACTGATGGCGGTGGATTAAATCTGTTTGACAGGGAAAGTAAGACCTTTAAAAGCTATAATAAAGAGAACAGCGGTTTAGGCAGTGAAACAGTTTTATCAATTTTCGAAGACAGCAGGGGCAATCTATGGGTCGGAACATGGGAAGGAGGGCTGAATTTATTTGACAGGAAAAGTTGCAGTTTCAAAAGATACACCAAAGAAAACAGCAACCTTTGCAGTAACAGTATCTTTTCAATCCTTGAAGATAACAGGGGTGTTTTATGGACAGGTTCATTTTACGGAGGACTGAGTAATTTCGACCGGAATCACAATTCCTTTATTAATTACACTCCCGAAAACAGCCATATCATTGATGACCAGATAAGGATGATACTGGAAGATTCCTATGGTAATCTATGGGTATGTGGAGCATCCGGCGTGAATATATTCGATCCGGAAACAGAAACCTTTACCACTTATAAATATGATAAAAATGACAATAAAAGTCTGAGTAAAGGATATGTCCTTTCGATTCTGGAAGCCGTCGATTCCACCCTCTGGATAGGTACTACAAGTGGTTTGAATAAATTTGACAGGCAGCAACAAAATTTTACCCATTATCATATAACAGATGGTTTACCGGATAATGTGATTAAAGGCATACAGGAGGATGGTCAGGGTAATCTCTGGCTGAGCACAAACAGGGGGCTTTCCAGATTGGATCCCGGTACCGGAATAATTGAAAAATACGATGTTTCAGATGGTTTGCAGGATAACGAATTTTATCAGTGCAGTTCTTACAAATCCGGTAACGGAGAATTATACTTTGGAGGTGTTAACGGCTTCAATGTTTTTAATCCGGAAGATATAAAAGGCAATCCTTATATTCCTCCTATAGTAATCACTGATTTCCAGGTATTTAATAAACCTGTTAAGATCGGAAAGAATTCTCCCCTGCAGGCTCATATCAGTGAAGCGGAAATAATAAATCTTTCATACAGGCAAACGGTATTTTCATTTGAGTTCACAGCATTGAATTATATCTCAAGTGATAAAAACCAGTACAGCTATAAAATGGATGGCTTTGATCCGGACTGGAATTTTGCTGGCACCAGGCATACTGCATCATACACCAATCTCGATCCCGGAAAATATACCTTCAGGGTGAAAGGATCAAACAATGATGGTGTTTGGAATACGGAAGGAACATCTGTGAAAATTGTAATTACTCCTCCTTTCTGGAAAACCTGGTTGTTCAGGATAACCGCAATAACATTGCTGGTATTAACCATAATTCTGATATTCTATATAAGGGTCAGGCAGGTTATAAACAGAAATGTCATGCTGGAGGAAATGGTGAAAGAGCGGACGAATGAAATCAATGAAAAAAATTCAATACTCCAGAATCAAACAGAGGAACTAACCTCCCAGCGTGACGAACTGGATAAGTCTAATTCCGTCAAAGACAAACTGTTTTCAATCATATCACACGATCTTAGAAGTCCTTTCAACACACTGAAAGGATTTACCAACCTGATCAAATCAAGATATGATGGTTATTCCGATGAGGAAAGAAAGAAAATGATCGGGATTATCAATGACTCATCTGATCAGGTGTATTGCCTTCTTGATAACCTGCTGAACTGGTCCAGGGCCCAGAGAGGTACCCTGCATTTTAATCCCCGGATGACCAATATTGTCAGTTTGATAGACTGTAGAATTGGCCTGATGAATTTTCAGGCAGAAAATAAAAATATCCTTATTGAATTTGACCATCAACCTGAAGATATTGAGCTTGAGATCGATCCGGACCTTATCGGTGTGGTGATACACAACCTGCTCACCAATGCAATTAAATTTACTACCACCGGGGGAAAAATCCTGGTGAATAGTAAAATAGAAAACAACCACCTGATTATATCTGTCAGGGATAACGGTGTCGGGATTTCTGAAGATAATGCAAAAAAACTATTCAGGAATGATGCTCACTTCACTTCCAAAGGCACTGACCAGGAAGCAGGTACCGGACTCGGCCTGTTAATATGTAAGGATTTTATTGAAATACACCATGGGGAATTATGGTTGGAGAGTGAGTTGAATAAAGGATCTGCATTTTTCATCAGCCTTCCTGTTACACAGATATAGTATAATCAATGAGAAAAGTTGTTGTTCTCCTGTCCTTTGCATTTTTCACAACAGGCATGTGGTCACAGCCATTGCCTGCTAAATCAAATCATACTGTCATTATTGATACAGACTGTGCCATCGACGATATGCGTGCCATAAGCCTGTTGCTCACCCGCCCTGAAATAACCATAGAAGCAATCTTATTATCCGATGGTTCCTTACCCCCCGGTGAAGGTGTTGAAAAAATCAGGTCCCTGCTGCACGAATTCCGTTGCGACAGCATACCTGTAGCCTGCGGTGATGTGCATACAGGGATCAGTCCCCCCTGGCGGGAGTTTAACAGGCAGGTAAGCTGGGGCAGTAAACCAGGCAGTAGTGTGACAGGCTTACATGCAGTGAATTGTCTTTCAGGAAAATTAAGCGAGGCAAGTGAAAAAATTATACTGGTTTGCCTGGGCCCGCTGACCAATATAGGGCAGTTAATAAAAAAGGATGAAGCACTTTTATCGAAAATTGAACGGGTAATCTGGTATAACGAATCCGTAAAACCCTTACAGGGATTTAATTATGAGTGTGATAAGGACAATGCAGACTTTGTTTTTCAATCCAAGGTGAGAATTGATGTAATTTCAAACCTGGATAAGGGAGAAATGCTATTCGACACATCAATGTATGCCCTTTGCAAAAAATCAAAAACCCAACTTGCAACTGTCCTATACAATGTTCACAGGCAACCGGTAGTTTTTGAAAAATTAAAACAAAATCATTTCATGTTTTGCGACGAACTTACGGCTCTGTATATAACAAATCCTGAACTGTTCGATATCAATACCCTGATGAAAAATGTCCATGTCAGGTATAACCAGGATTACAATGTTACAGGAATCAAAGAAGCAATTTCCGATATGATAAACGGAATATATGTTTCGGAACATAACGTTGTATTTAACAAGTTCCCCAGCCAGCGCGAAATGTTCAATTACGATGTCCGCCCCATGATGGATTCTGCAATTGCCCGTTACGGACTAGAAGAGTGGAAGGCTAATGTGATGACCGATGAGTTTCACGGACATTTAGGAGTTTTCTCGATAGTCGGGGCTAAAATGGGTATCAGGGCGCGTGATTTTTTCGGCGTTGGCCCTGATATGCTTGAAGTGATAACCTTCGCAGGGACCAGGCCACCGTACAGTTGCCTGAATGATGGCATACAGGTAAGTACCGGCGCTACGCTGGGAATGGGAAAAATCCATCTGGCTCCCGATAGCATAGCCCGGCCATCGGCCATCTTTACATACAAAAATCACTCAATCCAAATATCTCTCAAAAAGGAATACCTCGAAAAAGTTGATACGGATATCAACGAAGGAATAGTAAAATTCGGATTGATGGACGACGGCTACTGGAAACTTATCCGCCATAATGCATTAAAATACTGGCTGGAATGGGACAGAAATATTATTTTCGACGTCGTCGAAATAAATCAATGAGCTGGCATTAAACCCTCCCCGGAGATTTCTGCTTCTGCCACCCGCATTATGAATCCCGGCCCGGCACCTTCTCTCCATTGGTGCCGGTTGATTTGAATTTTACATCGATGCGGAATAATTTCTGTAAATTTTCCTGCGAAATGCCAACTCCTTTATCCTTTATCCTGACTTCAACATAACCATCCTGTTCAAGTACAAATACTTCTACAGAGCTCCCTTTGCCTGTAAATTTTACCGCGTTGCTGGTTAAATTTCTCAGGACGGTATTGATCATTTCCCGGTTTATCATTGCAAGACCACTTCCGGTTGAAAACCACAGATTGTTTTTGTCATCTTCAATGATGCCGTAAATGATGTTGCTGGGTAATCCGTCGTTTGTAGAATAATAGGAAAATACGGAATCAGATGTATGGAAAACATT
>CAYZEZ010000244.1:0-7247 GCA_964477295.1 uncultured Bacteroides sp.
ATAAGTGAATCGTAAACCCTTGGATTACCGGCAATATCAACAAGCCCGATAAACTGAATAATACCTTTAAGGGTACCCTTGTTAATACAGGGTGAAACGGCCCTGAATAGCCATCTTGCATCAGCACCGTCGAAGTCCAGACCAGGACCATCAGAAGGCCGGATAAAAGCGGGGAGGCTATCAATGATATCGTTAAAGGTTCCGGTTATTACATCGCCCACATAGACATCCAGTCCACCGATACCTCCTTCGATATTGCAATTATTTAATTCTATTTCTGAAGTGGAACTGTAAAATCCATATTGTCTTCCACCACCAGGGCAATCGTTACCATACAGTATGTCATTAAATGCCGTGTGATTGGCAAATAAGGTATACATTCCTCCTCCAAAATTTGCCAGGTTATTGCAAACTGTGTTATTGATGGTTATAGCATCGTCGATATACCTGAGGTATATACCGCCTCCGGCCCCTTCCGCCTGGTTATTGACGATGACATTATTGATTATGTTGCAGTTCTCGAAATATGCTGCTATGGCACCTCCGCGATTATTCGCATGGTTATTTGCAAACAGGTTATTTCTCACTTCTGCTACAACCTGCCATAGCATGAGGGCACCACCACTTTGGTTGCAATAGTTGTACCTGAAAATATTATCCCGGATCTCTGCTTCTCCGTTTTCTATCCTTACAGCACCTCCATCATTATAGCTGGAATTATCAATAAAGGAGCAGTTCTTTATAACAATGTCTGATCCATAAGCATTTATAGCTCCCCCTTCGCCGGATTCGTTACGATTAAACTGGCAGCGCAATATTTCAATATCGCTTCTGTCCAGTAAGATGACTCCACCGGCATTCCAGGCCCTGTTGTCCTCGAAGATACAATCCATTATTTCCACTTTATCGTAATATCTTATCTGGATGACCCCTCCGTCTCCGTTTTTCATCGGGACTTTAACAAAATTGAATTGACAATACTGGATGATTGATTTTACATTGTCTGCCATAGCGTTGATCATGCCATCGTAACTGTTATCAAAGATGATCCCCTGCCAGCCGCCGACTGGCAATGCATGCTTATAGTATCCTGCTGTATCATCCATTGTGAAATGGATCATCTTATCTTCCTGTCCCATGGCTATCAGGGTACCGTTTACTTTCAGGTGGAAGGTATCTGTAAATACAACCTGGGTACCCGGTAAGATAGCAAGGATCACATCATCATTTACGGTTACGTCACTATTAATAAAGACAGTGTCCGCTACCCAGGTTGTATTGACTTTGATGGTGTCATTGACTCCGATCGATTGTACATGAACCTCATATGCCCCGATATCGATAAAAGTGTGGTGGATCCTGTCATTACCCTGGATATCCTTTTTCGGCAGTTTAATATTTCCAAGGTCCGTCCTCCCCTTGTTCACTGCAGGGGAACTGGAGGGAATCGACCAGATGACATCGAGTCCATCCTCTCCCGCACCGATACCGTTAGCCACGTTATCGAAATCAGGATTGCTGTTGTAAAGGGCCGTGGTACCGAATTTCCCGGCTCCCCAGAGAGCAGAAGCGCCATTTTGAATGATGCAATTGGAAACCTCAACATACGCAAACTCGTCCACCAGGTGGATATCGTTGCCGGCACCATTATTCCATGCTATATTGTTTACAAACGCAATTTCAGAATTAAAAATCCGCATAGCTGCTCCCTCAGGTGCATCGTTGTATGAAATGGTGTTTCCAATAACGGCTGCTTCAGATTCCCAGAATGACATGGCACCACCAGTTGAGTCACCAGTATTATTTGCAATCAGGTTATTCAGGATGAGGGGGGTGCTTCCATCTGCATAAATCCCCCCGCTTTCATCGGCTGTATTATTCGTAATCTTATTGTTTATGATCTTCGGATTGGATGTTTGGTCCATGTAGATTCCTCCTCCAAAGCTGCTCAGGTCAGGGGGGAGGTTATACCCTGTATTGTATGCGATGGTATTGTTTTCTATCTGTGCAAATGAGTTGAACAGTGAGATGGCTGATCCGTAGATAGCCGAGTTATACCTGATGATATTGTTCCTGATGGTAGGATTCATTCCTAATACAGCAATAGCTCCACCTAGTCCATGCTGCCAATTAAAAGTTGTTGTCCGGTTATACTCAAATGTATTGCCCTCAATGAGCGGGGTTGAATTGTAAATACTTAAAGCCCCGCCTCTCTGAAGTGCAACATTGTGGTGGAAATGACTGTTCAGGATTTTAATATCGCTGTCTGAATTAATGAAAATTGCGCCGCCCCTGTAGTGAGTTGCACAATGATGAAACTCTGAATTAGAAATTACCAGCCTGGAAAACTGGTGAACTTCGATGGCACTCCAGGTAAATTCGGAGAAATCACCGGTTTTTGTATATTCAATTCGGCAGAAGTCAAACCTTGAGGTATCATTATCATTCATGGCCCCTTCAACCCCCCCATAGCCGATACCATTAAAGAACAGGAACCCGTTCCAGCTGCCATCCGTCACAACCGGATTCGACCAGCCAAGGGTATCTTTAACTGTAAATACAATCGAGTCTTCCGCAGTTCCGACAGCCAGGATGGTCCCTTTGATAAACATGAAATAATAGCCCTGGAATTCGACATAGGTTCCTGGATCAATAGTAAGGATTACGTCATCTTCCACAACTACTGTACCAGTAACATGGATTGTATCGGACCAGCTTTCATCGGCCCGGATGGTGTCTTTTTTTTCAGTTACCTGCGCTGAAATGGCCAGCGATGAGATGCATAGAATCAACGTTATGAGAAAAAAACGGTAAATATTTTTCATGATACTGGTATTTAAGTTTGGATTAATATTATTCCACGGATAAAATACAAAAACTGCGTGTGCAAATCAAATATTTGTGACAAACTGCACGGTTGAGGTATGAACTGCAAAAGTCAGGTGACTTTTGTAATCCGGAACCCGCAACCCGGAACTTCTTTCTTCCTATTCCACTACCACTTTCCCCCTGTAGATACTTTCTCCAATCAATTCCACCAGGTAATAGCCCGCTGTCAGGCCCTCCCTGTTCAGCACTATTTCTTCACCTGTGATAATGCCTGACATATAAACTACCTTCCCCGATAGATCGCGAACCGCAAGCCTGTATTCCGAATGGTTCGGATTTGTGAATTGCAGTGTTGTAGTCTCATTAAACGGGTTTGGATAGATATTTATCGTGCCTGCAGATTTCAGGTTATTTACTCCTTCCACCACCTGCAACCTGTTGTCTTCGATGTTCGACATGGAATGGCTGTATGGGGTGGAATCGGCTTTTTTATCGGCTGACGGGTAGCAGGGATTCGATTTTACTCCGGCCACCCGATAGAAGTATTTATAGGTCAGCGCATTCGGGTCTTTGTCTTTGTATACCTTGAGGTCCCCTGAAATCTCATCGAGTATAGCGAGGGTAGAGGAGTCGGATCCCCTGTAGATCTCATAGGTCAGGAATTCCATCTCGGCACCCTCAACCACATAAGGTTCCCACCTCAGGTTAACCCCGTCATCTGCACCATTATATTCCAGGAACAATGGACGGTGATAGGGGGATACTTTAATGTCGGATTCATTATTGCAGGTATCGACTGCGGTAATTTTATAGACCCATTGCCTCACTTCGGGATCAGCTTCGTCATCCATGTAGATGCTCAGGTCTTCGTATGGTTTGGTCTCCAGTAGTTCGTATTCTCCAGCTACAGTGGTTTGTCTGTAGATGTTATAGGCGACAATATTCATATCGGGTGTTTTTTCCCAGACAATAATATTGTTGCCGGTACCCATATCGACGGTAATCAGGCAGATCTCTTCGTCCTGGTAAGGTTCAACTACCTGGACATGAACAGTATCAGATTCAATACAAACCGAATTGTTTTTTGATACTGTCACAAAATAATCGCCCGTTTCCGTCACATCAATCGAACTTTCAGCACCCTCAGTGTTCCAATCATATGTGTCATATTGGTCTGATGCATCTAATGTGACATCATCTCCGGAGCAATAGGCCGCATCCTCACCCAGGTCCAATTCAGGTATGGCCGGATCAACCCATATATATATTTTATCTTCGTTGGAGCATCCCTTATCATCAGTAACCGTTAATTTGTAATTACCCTGATCACTTACTTTGATCGTTTTTGTGGTTTCATCGGTACTCCACAAATAGGATGTGAACGATGTTTCAGGATCCAGGGTAGCCTGATCCCCCGGGCACAAATGAATATCTTTTCCCAGGCTGACCGGGGGTGGTGGATTTACATGGATGATGGCTTCATCTGATTCGACAGGTGTGGTAAAGGCACATTCATTCCTCACAAGGCAGAATACTGGTTCTTCGTCATCATCCAGTAAAACTTCATCAAATACGTAACTGCTGGAAGAAATCCAGTCCGTAATTCCCTGTCCTCCCTTTTTCCATTTATATTCAAGAGGTCCGGTTCCTGACGCGGAAATGTTGAATGCCATGCTGGCACCTGCACATACGGTATCATTAACAGGGTGCATCATTATAACCGGGGATGATTTTACGGTCAGCAATGCAGGATTTGTGGTAACTGGAGGATCACATGATCCGATTACCTGGCACCGGTACTGATAAGCATTCATGGCTGCAACTGGATCTGATATTGTCATTACATCCTGGGTGACTCCACTATATATGGTATCGTTCGACAGATCGATCCAGGTATTTCCTGTGTCTTTACTCACCTGCCACAGCAGACTGTTCCCCCCAATTACATCAGTTGAGAAACTAATAGAGGATTGAGTACCTTCACACAGACTTACCGGAATGGGATGAGCATTGACAGTAGGGGGTATATTAACAGTGAGAGTTGCTGCATCTGAGGTGATTCCTGTGGGATTACAGGTATTCCGGATTATTACATCGTAATTGTCTGCATCAGACTCGGTTACAGGATCAATGTCGAGAAAGTTATTTAAAGTGAACAGATCACCGGTAAGGGAGGAGCCATTCTTTCTCCATTTATACTCAAGGGTAGCAGTACCGGTTGCAGTTACAGCAAACCTTGCAGACTGGCCGGTACATTTAACGGTATCTTCAGGCTGAACCGTAATTTCAGGGGGCATATTAACCGTTAATTTTGCACTGTTTGAAAAAATCGTTTCACAATAACCGGTTATCTTGCACCTGTAATAACTCTGGTCAATATCCTGATCAATGCCGGTTATGTCCAGTGTTGGGCTGGTTACATTTGAAAAGCAGCTGTCATTGGTAAGGTTAGTCCAGTTTGACAGTTTGGTATACTGCCATTGATAGGTCAGGTTTGATCCTGATGCTGTTACTGAAAAATTGGCATTCTCTCCCGAACATTTTGGCACAGGTTGTGGGTGTGAATCTACAATGGGAAGTGATTTCACTGAGACCGTAACCTCCGGAGAATAAAGTGATGTATTACAATCATTGCTTTGTGTCAATAAAGCCCTGTACCTGTAATTATTCCTGTTTATGGATGCAGTTATTTGTAAGGTTTCTCCCGTTTCACCTGATATATTGTGCCAGGATGTGGAATATTCCTGCCATTGGATTGAGATCGGGCTATCGCCATCATAATCAAGAATGAGGTTTGATTTATCGCCATCACAGAGTATTATCGTTCCGGAAGGAACTACGGAAATATTTTTAAGCTTGGTATAAACAGTTAATTTGGCTCCATTGGTTTCTTCGTCCCAACTGCAGGTTGAATTCACCAGGTGAAAATTATACCAATTGTTATTCAGGGTTGCCGGAGGGGTCTTAACAGTCAGCGTATTTGTTTTAGTACCGGAATAAGTACTGTTATCATTAATTGTGATGTAATCAGAACCATTCCAAACCTGCCATGTTTTAGATGTTTCATCACCGTTATAGCTGACTGAAAAATTTGCATTTACTCCCTCGCAAGTCATATCCGGAACTGGATTGGTGATATTTGTAAAATCATGAAAAACGGTTAAGGTTGCCGGCTCAGTATCATCCGATCCACAGCCATTGGATACGCGACAGAAATATTGAGTATTGTCATGACTCTCTGCTGTGGTGAATGTGTAATTATAATTAGTTGCGCCAGAGATCTCAGAAGTTGTTGCTCCGGCAATTTTGTACCACTGGTATGTTTTATAACTGCCGCTGGCTGCACAACTGAAAGTCACGGAGCTCCCCGGGCATCTGCTCGCATCGGCCGGATCACCTGTAGGTGTAATAGATGGAGCTTCTGTTGCTATCCTGATGTATGAGGCATCAGTATAGTATGTACGATTGTAGGAACCGCTGATATATTCTTTAACCTCACATCTGATAGCTATTGAATTTGTTATAGTTATATTCCTTGCAGTTTTGCCTGACATATTTGACCAGGTACCAATAAGGACACTGGATTGCCATTGATAAGTATAGGAATACTCCGGCAAACTAAAATCCCCTCTTGCATACAGATCCACTGATATCGGACCGCACATAGCCTGAACTCCTCCAGCATCAAAATAATCACAGTAACTATAGGGAGGGCATAGATAAAAATACGGATCTGCGAAGGTTTCGATGGGATTGAATAGGAAACAGCAGATGAAGATTAAAAATGAAACATAACTCTTTGTTGGAAATTGATTTGTTTTCATCTGATTTGGATTTTAAGCTATTGGTCTATGGATTAAATTGTTAGATAAATGTTGATTATCTAACTGAATATCAATAGGATAAGATATGAATTTTTATGTTAAACACCAAGGAAAATTTTAAGAATTATTTTAAAGTTATTAAGAAACCATGAGTCTGAAGAGGTGACGAGTGATGTGTGAAGCGAAAAAAATAACGCAGAATGCAGAACACTGAATTCAGAACACTGAATTCAGAACACGGAATGTAGAACTGAACGCAGGACACTGAACGCAGAACTCGGAACTTCAAGCGTATAATTAAATCCTTTAATCCACGTTATCATTATGTTTTATTTATTTTTGCCGCGATTTTCCTGAATGAGTAAATTCTTTCCATATCTGTTTGTTGCTGCACTCTTCACGGGCTTTTTGGCCTGTGAGCGTTATGATCTGCTGAAGGATCCGGATATCCGCCTGGGATTTTCCATGGATACTGTATTTTTTGATACCATTTTTACGACTTTCGGCTCTACGACGAAACAGGTGAGGGTGCGTAATTTTTACGACCAGCCTGTTGAAATTTCATACATCCGGCTGGCGGGTGGCGATAACTCT
>CAYZEZ010000245.1:0-7228 GCA_964477295.1 uncultured Bacteroides sp.
CTGATGACATTGGACTCGGAAAAACCATTCAGGCTATTGCTGCTGTTGAAATTTTTGCCAGGTATTTTAATGTGAATAAGGTACTGGTAATTTGCCCCACCTCTTTAAAATACCAGTGGAAAGCAGAGATCCGGAAATTTTCGGGAAGGAATGCCTGTATCGTTGAAGGATTAGTCCACAAAAGAAAAGATCTGTACAAACAGGATAATTTTTATAAGATCATCAGCTACGGCATTGTCCGCAATGACACAAACCTGATTAATGAATGGAAGGCGGACCTTGTCATTATGGATGAGGCACAGAGAATCAAGAACTGGAAAACACAAACGGCAAAAGCGGTTAAGAAAATCAAATCAGAATATACAATCGTGACAACAGGCACACCCCTGGAGAACAGGATCGATGAACTGCATTCAATAGTGGAATACATTGATATGTATAAACTGGGTCCCTTGTTCCGGTTCCTTAACAACCACCAGGTCCTGGATGAACATGGAAAACTTATCGGTTATAAAAATCTCAGGACCATTAACAAGACACTGGAGGATATCCTGGTCAGGCGTACCAAAAATGAAATTGCAGATCAGCTTCCGGGAAGAATTGATAAGAATTTTTTTGTTGAGATGACTTCTGAACAAATGTCCGACCATAATAATTATTACGAGGTTGTGGCACGTCTGGCAAATAAATGGATCCGGCAGGGATACCTGAGCGAAGAAGAAAGGCAGAAACTGCTTATCTGCCTGAATTGTATGCGCATGGTTGCCGATTCTACCTATATACTGAACACAAAAACCAATTCAGGCAACAAAATCGGTGAACTGAAGAGCCTGATCCGGGAAGTTACGGAAGAAAAAAGCAATAAACTGCTGATTTTCAGCCAGTGGAAGAAGATGTTTGACCTGTTGACCAGGGAACTTGACAACCTGGGTATGGATTATGTGTACCTGAATGGGGATATTCCTGCAAGACAACGCAAAGAGATCATTGAACGGTTTCAGAATGACCATGAATTGAAATTGTTCCTGCCACCGACGCCGGGGGAGTGGGTGTAAATCTTCAGAGTGCGAATATCCTGGTCAATATAGACATGCCCTGGAACCCGGCAGTGCTCGAGCAGCGTATCGGCAGGATCTACCGGCTTGGCCAGAAGAAGCATATTCAGGTATATAATTTTATCGCTGAGAGATCCATTGAGCACAGGATACTTTTTCTTCTTGATTTCAAGAAGAATGTATTCAAGGGAGTTCTGGATGATGGAGGTGAAGATACAGTAATGATCGAGGGATTCCTCCAGTCGGTTAAAGCCATGATTGATGTGGACATGGAAGATCCTGCTGAAAAGGAACCGGCTGATTATACCTTTGAGAAACCTTTCACCCAGGTAGCAGAAGCCAATGTTATGTATCAGGAAGATCAACATAACAATCCGGATCAATATTCAAAGAACCAGGGGCAGGATGGTGATCCCGATTTACCTGGGATCACGGTCGAAAGATCTGGAAAGGGGGTCTTATCCGGTTTCAGGTACAGATTGAAAAGATTGGCAAAACGGATTTCAAATTTCCTGACAGGAAATTAAAGAATAGAATCAGTGTACTGAAACTCGGGAACCAGTTTATTAACTGAAGATACTACTTTATATGCCTGATAAACAGGCTTTTATTTTATATTTCCTCAAATATTATATGCTTCCGTAAACGGGAAATTACAACCCAATTTTTAGATTCTAATTAAACATTTATCCAAATAACAAAATAATTATTTGTATTGCATTACATATTTTATTTATTATATTTGTATTCTAATACAATTTATTTATGTCATGCAGGATATATTTAATTACAGCAATGGTATAATCGAACAGGTTTCACTGGAGTTTAAGAGGTATTTATTTCACAGAATAAACTGGAATTCAAGACTGATTGAAATCCTGGGAGCAAGGGGTGTTGGAAAAACTACACTCATGCTCCAGAAAGCTAAACTTCTAAACAGTGAAGAACCAAATCAGGCAGCGTACATATCCCTTGATGATAAATTAATGTTCCATCAATCGATTGTTGATATTGCTGATGGTTTGGAAAAATACGGCGTGAAATACCTGTTTCTGGATGAAGTTCACAAATACCCGTCCAAACAAAAAGGATACGATTGGTCCGCTGAAATAAAAAATATATATGACAGGTATTCCAGCATTAATATTATCTATTCCGGAACATCTGTTCTTAAGATCTATAAAGGGCATGGTGATCTGAGTCGCCGGAAGAGTTCATACCGTCTTGCCGGCCTTTCCTTTCGTGAATACCTTGATCTTAACGGATCTCATAAATTCGGGGATTTCCAACTGGATGATCTTCTCAAAAGACACCAGGAAATCTCAGGCACAATAACAGAAAGAATAAAAATAATACCTCACCTCAGGGAATATCTCAAAACAGGATATTTCCCCTTTTATAAAGAAGATCCATCCGCTTATTTCACCAGGTTAAATAGCATTCTGAATGTAATTATTGAAACGGATATCCCGGCGGTTTCTGATATTTCATTTGAAACTTCCCTGAAATTAAAAAAATTGCTTGCAGCAATCGCTTCCACTGTCCCATACGTGCCAAATCTTTTAAAACTAAGGCAGAAACTATTTATATCAGACCAGCGTACATTGTTAAAATACCTTGATTTCCTGGAAAAAGCAGAAGTAATAAATACCCTGACGCAGAAGGCTAAAGGAAACAGAATAATGCAAAAACCTGATAAAATTTACCTCGGTAATACCAATTATTTCTATTGCCTTAATATGATGGGAGAAGAAATGGGTACGATCAGGGAAACATTTTTTTATTCACAATTAGTGGCCACTCACGATGTAAGATTACCTCAGGAAGGTGATTTCCTGGTAGATGGAAAATATACCTTCGAAATAGGAGGTAAAAGTAAAACATCAAAGCAGATCAAGGACTTAACCAATGCTTATATTGTCTCGGACGACATTGAAACAGGAGCTTTTAACCAGGTCCCGCTCTGGTTATTTGGTTTTTTATACTAAAGTTGAATACTTCAGAACAGTGGTTTGATCTCCATGACAAATCCACAATAACCAAATGATCCTGAACAAAAATATGTTATAACTGAAAAAGGAAAAATCATTCCGGGAACAAGATAGCATAACTTAAATGTTTCACTATTTGTTTCACCGGGCCATATTTGCAAGCTTCAACAATCTGATTGTCAGCGAATAATCAACTTATTGCGATTCCTCGTCAGACCCCCCTTTTTCATCATCATTATCATATATTGATTTAAAATCTTCATTAATGTAAATCTAAAGGATTTGTTAGGTGCTTTCTGTACCACTTACGAACGACCAAACCCACACTACAAAGCCAATTATTACTAGAAGCCAAATGAATATTATGATCGTTGCAGCTCGACGATTGCGTGGTAAATCGTGCATTTGTTTCTGAGCCAATGCCTGACATTCCTGCCATATATTTTTTGGAATGAGCCTGATGGCTAGCCAAATGCCCAGTGGCAATAGAAGGAGATCGTCTATGTATCCTATGACTGGAATGAAGTCCGGTATCAAATCGATTGGGCTCAACGCATAGGCCACTACGACACCGATAATAATTTTCGCCAACAAAGGGACTCTTTGATCTCGCGATGCCAAATAAAGAGCATATATGTTTTTCTTTAATGCATTTGCCCATTTCTTCCATGCTCCAAGTTTCATCCATGATCTTTTAAGCACCTAACGGTGGAGTTCAGCTGCTTGCGCAAGCTGGCATGCCTTTTTGCCTAATCACGTGCTATTCGTTTGCAAAAAGCATGACAGCAAGCAAGTCAGCTGCAGCGATTTGTTCTACTTCTCCTACTCTGTATTGCAATTTATACGTTTTGGGATTCGGTTATGGATATTGTGTGACAAGGCTTATTCTGTATAACGGGTTTGCGGTATGAAACGTTTGGGAGAGCGGGCTGCATTCGTATCCACCGAGAGTAAAAGTTGGTGCGTAGCAGAATGCTCGAAGCACTTTACTCCAAATGTTTTATGACCGCATGTGTCTTGTTGTTTTTTATCTCTAGTCCTGTTTAAATATATGTACTTGATTATTAAAATTATCAGCCACAAAAATTTTTCCACTGTAATAAACAATATCAATAGGTCTTGTTTCTTCGAATTGAGAAGTTCTTGTATCATAATCAATAATGAAATCGCCTTTTTTATCATAATCTTCTATACTCATTTTGTAAAAACTTGCTAAATATAAATAACCATCATCACTTATATTTAGCCCAGGATTATTTAACATTGCACAGCACATCCAAGTCCAACCTTTAGCATAATTTATAGTCAATTCATTGGTACCAATGTTATAACTTGACAAATGGCATCCAACAGAGTCATTATCAAATGCAGCTTGACCTGTGAAATATATTAATCCATCAGAACTAATTTCCATGTCTGTTGTATGCAAGTTTGGCCAAGTGCCAGAATCGTCATCATTTACAGGCAGCGTAATATTATGTAATTGTTGTGTCTCAAGGTTTATTTGTTTTAGTATTTGTCCATTTGTGACATATAATTGATTGTTATAATAGGAAATTGAAGTAGGTCGTCTTTCTCCATCAATATCTGAAAAATCTAATTCTCGTTTAAAACTATCATTATTATCAAATTGAAGTATTGAAAATCCTGTAGGAGTTATCCAAGTGTCATCTGTCTGTTTTATTAAAGGTAGTACTAAAACATATAAGTTTTTGTTATCGTCAAGAGTAATATCAATTGGTGCATATTTTTCAAAATGTCCGGATGCAAATGATTTAAAATCAAAAATTGTTTTCTTTAGATTACCTTCATCATCAAAAGATTGAATTTTAGTATTATAATTATTGTTTGAATAATTAAGATTTGCTACATAAAGTGTCTTTTGATTATCATTGAAAACGATAGAAACAGGTCTATGTTCTGTTGCAAAACTTGATTCATAGTAAATTGTATTGGGTTTTGAATCAATTTTTGAGTTATCATTCTTTTCACAACTGAAGAAAATAATTGTTATTAACAAAAGATAAATTGTTATTATCTTCATTTGTTCAAAAATTAAGGTTAGTCATAATTATTAGATGTTTTTATCACTAATCTGGTTGCGTTCAAACAATTATGCACAACTTTTGAATATATTCATAAGATTTACATTACCCAATAAGAAGTAGAACGGTGGAATTAAGCCGCCATAGCGTGGCACGGGGATTTGCTTCTTCCCCGCAAAGAGCGTGACACGCGTAAATGGTCGGCTTTAATGATAGATAGCATTATGCTAATTCTGACATCGACTAAGAAGATATGATACGATTTTGTCAACATCGCCAGTTGCAAGTCCCTCATCAAAGTACTTTATATAGCCATTCATTGAAGCCAAGCTAGAAAGCTTAACGTGTTTGTACTTCTTCTGAACAGAACATGCAGAAAAGACAATCATATTGCGCACACTTATAGATCGATCGCCCCAATGATCTTTTAGTCTAATCAATCCGCTATCCGTTGCATCATTTATCACTTTGAACAGGGCATAGCCATTTCTACGAATTTGTTTAACCGGAGAGAAAAGATCAAGACTAGCAATGGATTCTTGGCCCCAATGTTTAGTTTCAATGGCAAAGACACCACCAGGCCCTACCACGACATGGTCGATCTGGAAAGAATATATTCTCTCTTTTTCTGAAGGAAGATAAATAGGTTTGTTGAGCTTAATCTTAACATTATTGATTGCAACGAAATTCTGTGGGAGAGATGATAGCTCTGTGGAGACCATACTTTCACCAATTGAGCCTAAAATAAGAGGGCGTAATTCATCAATTGACGATTTAGCATATTTGATACGTCGAATTTGTTTCTCCGAATCTTTATTTACGATAGTCTCGAAGTTGTTATTGAGATCATCGAATTGTGCTTTGAGTTGACCTTGCTGTCTAACCTCACGTCTTGTTCTTCGATCTATAAGGTTAGTCCTACTTTTTCGGATTTTCCTAATCTTCCTGCGTAGTGAAAATACTCTTAGACCGGTTATGAATTGTTGGAAAGAACTTGTTTTCCTACTACTGAGTAACTGGATACGTTCGTTTAGATCAGATATTCGGTCATTTAGTACTTCCTCAACAATGGATCGTTTTGATTCGATTAGAGAATCTAATCCGCTCAATTCATTGGACAATGATTCAAGTCTCGTTTTATGTTTAAGTCTACTCTCGGTTTCAACAGCATCAATTTGTTGTTCGTAGGTACTTTCAAAATCCCTGATATCTTTCACTGAGCTGAACTGCGAAATATTTCTCTTTGCTAGCTCTGATTTAAGAGTTAAAAGAGCGCCAACTTTGTTTATAACCTTGGCCATTTAATAATGCTATCTAACGGATTGAGTAGGAAGATAGGGATTAGTTCCCTATCTGTCCTCTCACACCACCGTGCATACCGATCGGTACACGGCGGTTCCTTAAATAATCTTAACAGACCTGTAGTAATCCGAGAAGAATAGATATCCAGCCAATTTCAGGCGCTCGTTGGATATAGAGATTGAAAGAATTTGGCTTTTGGCAATATGCCAATAACCTTTCCTTGTATTCGCCCACTCCCAGGCTAAGTGCTTATTTATGCCAAGCCTAATGAGATTCCTCCAACGGGTGCGCCCCAGTTTCCACTGTTTCCAAATAACCATCCGTAGACGTCTACGGAACCACTCATCTATATGGGAAAGTGGCTTGGCCATATTGGCCAGCTTGAAGTAATTCACCCATCCAGTAATAAACTGTCTGAGTGCTTCTCTACGCCGTTTAAAGCCCCATCCATTGCTCCGTGAAGTAAGCGTTCTTATCCGCTCTTTCAACTTAGCAAGGCTATTCGGGTGGACCCGAAGCCGTCCTTCTCCTTTAAATGAATAAAAGGAGTACCCCAGGAATTTAATCCCTGAGATATAGGCTGTCACTGTCTTCTCCCTGTTTATTCTAAGGAACAGCTTGTTCTCGATGAAAGGCATTATATTCGCCAGCGTTCTATCGGCACTCCTTTTGCTTTTGCAAAAGATTACCATATCATCGGCATAACGTACAAACCGGTGTCCCCGCTTTTCGAGCTCCTTGTCCAATTCATTGAGCATAATGTTGCTCAACAAAGGACTTAGCGGCCCTCCCTGGGGAACGCCTAACCGCGTTTCCTCGAATGTGTTCCGGATGA
>CAYZEZ010000246.1:0-7165 GCA_964477295.1 uncultured Bacteroides sp.
TGGGGTATTCCCTAAAACGCTCAGGAACATGTGGTTTATTGTAAGTATTATCAATCCACTGATGGCATTTTTAGCCTTAAGTGTTGTGCCTATTTCTGAAATAAAGGCCGAATATTCCACCACGCTCTTGTCGCATATGGGACTCGTTTCTTCAGGTCAGTGGCTTTCTACACTTATCTCCCTGGATGCGGTACTGGTATTAAGCGGCGCAGTTTTAACTTCCTACGTCGGCGTTACCGGTTTGCTGGAAAGAATGACCCTTGATCGGATCCTGCCTCAGTTTTTTTTAAGGAAAAACAAAAGAGGCAGTTCCTACAGGATCATCATTATGTTTTTCTTACTTTCTATCTCAGTATTGTTTATTACGAATGGGAATGTTTTAAGGTTGGCCGGGGTTTATACAGTTTCCTTTCTATCGGTGATGCTGCTTTTTGGATTTGGAAATATCCTTCTCAAATTGCGCAGGGCCAAACTTCCAAGGCCCGAATCGGCCAAATGGCTGAGCATACTGGCAGCCATAACAGCTGTTATCATTGCCCTGGTAGGAAATATTACCATGAAACCTGTTGAAGGTAACCAGTCCAATTTAAGACTATTTCTTACCTATTTCATTCCTGCCAGCCTGGTTATTTCATTTCTGCTCCGCAGGGTTGCTATTTTGAGAGCTACGCTAAGGATCATCTTTCATATCTTCAATTATACTCAGGTTGGATTTTTAAAGTTAAGTTCCCGCTTTGACAATTTAATCAATACGATCAATGCACAACAGTTTGTCTACTTTACCAAACGGTATAACATTGCTGTATTAAACAAAGTACTGCTATATATCAAGAACAATGAAAATACTAGAAACCTGAAAATTGTACACGTGGATGATCCTTCACAAGTTATTGATTGTGAGAATTCTAAGAGCTTTGAAGAGGTTGTGGAAATCATCAACGAAGAGTATCCTGAGATTGAAGTGACTGGTCATGTTATTAAAGGTGTTTTTAATCCGGCGCTTATCAAAGAATTATCTAAAAAATGGAATATTCCGATAAATTTCATGTTTATCGCATCACCGGGTGATTATTTTCCTTACAGGGTCGAAGATTTAGGCGGGGTAAGGTTAATCATTTAAAAATTAAGTAGCTGATAATATTTCAGATGATCAGTATTCAAGCTTCACTAATAAATGCTACCTGAAAGCCTGCTGATTCTTAAGGATTTCTATGGTTATATCTTACAAGTACTTCCAGGTCATCCTCCTGTCCAGTTACCAGCAACACATGATCCTTATCAAGGATTGTTTTTCCTGCCAATCCGTCTTCACTGATCCAAGCTTTCTGGCCATCATTGATTAATTGAAATTACCCGTGCCGGAGTGTTGATCCTGGATTCAACGCCAAACAGCAATACGCTGATTTCAAGAATTTTATAAATTATCAGCTGTCAGAAAATGAGTTTTTCATTTGTCCTGAAAAGGACCTGCTTGCTTTTTCTCAGAAATGAAAAACATTTAATTGTTTTCACGCTTATCGGCAAAATATCAGGTACAGGGTCGTCTTTTTTAAAGTCATTACTTGTCCAAACCAATGACTATTTGTGTAAAGGAATGTGGTGGGAATGAAAAAGACATGCTGTTCTTCTCTGTTCTGATTTCTTTAACCAAGGGATTATATTGTTCCTGTTTGTCGAATGTGAAGGGATCTGTGAGCGAGTCGCCCGTAATTATATTTGCTTCAGCCTTCACGTCAAACTCACCCGAATGGGTGAATATTTCAGCGGTAATCGGTTGATCTTTATGCCTGTTAACCACATTCATGTAAACGCTGCCTGTTTCTTTCGAATAAACTGTTGTAACATCGAGATACGGGATGCCTGTGTATTTTTCTGTATTGAAAGTATCACAATCGACATAAGTATCAACAGAATTGCCGAGGCAGTTGTTTGAGAACAATTTGAACACATGGAACAAGGGCGTTCTATATGTGCCCTTTTCCCTGTCGTTCCCAAGCAGTGAAGTAAGCAGTGTGTAATTCGCCATTTTTACTATATCGGCATGGCGGATAAACGAATTCAGGTTCATGGCCACTGCCAGTGTAGATAACAGATTCTGGCCAAACGGTGCCCACTCATCCACCGAGATGTAAAGGGGCTTCATCGCTGGGTACATAGTTCTGGCAACTCTAATCTGAGAATGGACTGCATTTATTTTTTCTTCAATGTCAAAGGAACTTTGCCCGACATAATCATAATAATTTTCGGCCCTTTCCCAATATCGGTGAATGGAGATATAATCAGCAAAATCCCTCAGTTCGGTGATTACTTTCCAGTTCCAGTCAATCCATTTGCCGCTGCTCTCATAATAAGATGATCCGCTGGAAATAAACCTGATGGTGTTGTCGGTAGCTTTCATCGCTTTGGCGGCTTCGATCGAAATCTTACAGTAGTCTTCTGCGTTTTTATGTCCCATGATCCATGGTGACCCATCCACTTCATTTCCGAGGCACCAGTATTTTACTTTAAAGGGTTCTCTGTTACCATATTGGGCACGAAGATCCGAATAGTAGGTCCCCTTGTCCAGATTACAGTATTCAACCCAGTAGCGAGCATCGTTAATGGTGCCCAGACCAAGATTGATGCAAATCACATTTTCACTGCCTATCGACCTGTTTAACTGCACCCATTCGTCAGTACCAACATGGTTATTGTCTATACCTCCCCATGCAAGGTCCTTACGCACAGGGCGATGTTCTTTCGGGCCGATGCCGTCCTGCCAGCTATACCCTGCAACATAGTTGCCACCCGGCCATCGCATGTTGGTTATTTTTAGTTCCCTCATTGCTTCAATATAGTCTTTCCTGAATCCGTTCTCGTCTGAAAGTGATGAAAAAGGATCGTACAAATTCCCATAGAGGGTATTGAAGCTGATCATATCCGTTGAACCCGGAGGTCTCCCTCTAAACTGGATGGGTTCCATAAATACGCCATAGATTTTAGGATCAATATTCCCGATGGTTCGGTCAATATCGATTTTGATTGTTGCCGTTTGGGCGCTCAAATAACAGGGAAGAGCAGACAATAATGCAATGAAAATTTTCTTCATAGTAGTTATCTTAGGTTTAATTGGCTACTAATTGATAAATCGAATCCAGTCAATTTCAACGGGTTTGTTATCTTTCAGTAATACGACCAGGTTATAAATTCCCGGGGGGATTTCTGATACAGGTGAATCAACCGTTTTCCATTCCGTGCCTTCAGGTATTTTTACTTCGGAAAGTAAAGGGCCGTCTGCTTTATTCAAACGTATTTGCAGGGTGCCTCCAGCCCTGGACGAAACCCTTACCCGAACCGATTTATATTTTTCTCTTCCAAATTCAACGCCGTTGTATCCGATCCATGCATTTTTTTTGTCGAGTGTCGTCTTCCATCCGTTGAATGTATTGAGTGTATCCAGAAATGCGATGGATACTCCGGGATTGCTTTTAAGGCTATACCTGTCCAGCTGGATTTTTTGCGAAGCCCTGGTTATCCCCACACCGCGCAGGGTGGGTGTGACTTTCTGAATGGTACCATCTTCGTTAAAAAACAGGCTGTCGATCCTTATCGACCTGGCTTTATCGAATTTTGGGGACAAATCGTTATGATGGTAAAATAAATACCACTGGTCCTGAAATTCTATCATGGATTGGTGATTGGTCCAGCAGCCGGTTGGCGATTCATCCATGATCACTCCGGTGACTTTGAATGGTCCCATCGGGTTATCACCCATCGCGTATTCGAGTCTCTCGGTTTTATTCTGTACATGGGGGAATGTCAAATAATAAATGCCGTTTCGTTCGAACATATAGGGCCCTTCCTTAAGCCCTTTTTCAGGAAGGTTTTCAATTACCATTGGTTTGGATGCAAGTTCCAGCATGTTTTCTTTCAGTTTTGCCACAAAAATATTCCCCAGCGACCAGTACAGGTAAGCCTGTCCATCTTTATCGATAAATGAATTAGGATCGATGCCTTTAACACCTTGTATAGGTTCAGGTTGTGGGATAAAGGGGCCTTCGGGTTTGTTCGAAACAGCTACCCCAATTGCAAAACCCCTTCCAAGAGTGGTGTCTCTGGCATTTGATGGAAAATAAAAATAATACTTTCCATTTTTATGAATACAATCAGGAGCCCACATGCTGTAGGAGGTGGCATTAACCCAGTCAACATTATTCTGGCTTAAGATAATCCCATGGTCGGTCCATTCGGTAAGGTTTGATGAGGAGAAAACATGATAATCTTCCATACAAAACCACCCGATACGCCCCCGGCTTTCATTAGAAAGAATATCATGGGAAGGATATACATACACTCTGCCATCGAAAACCCTGGCGGACGGATCGGCCGTAAACTGATCAAGAATGAACGGATTCTGGGCAGATAGACTGCCAGAGAGAAAAAGTATAACGGACCCAACTATACCAATAAAAAGTTTGAACGATTTCATATTTTCCATGGTGTTTAGTTTAAATTGATTTACTCTTCGCATTTCTGGTTTACCCTGAACCAGTCAAAATCAACATATCCGCCGGTCTTCTGGGTAGCGGAATTAAAGAGGCAAAATTTGTTCCCGGTAAATATTTTAAGGCTGAAGCTCATTGTTAATTCATTCCCAGGCGCGATAAATTTTTGATTGTCATAGCTGTATTCAAATGTTACAATACTTGTACTATTCGATGCAGATGTGCGCAGATATATGGTTTCGCCTTTCATTGGTACCGAAGTAACGGTTTCACCGTTATTAACCATAATCACCTGTTTTGATCCCTTATCCTGTTTCCTCGCTATGTACCCATATGGGTCCTGGAATACTGCAAGACCGGCAATATCTCTATCCTTCATGTTCTCTTCCTCCATCTTCGTAACACCTTTCGTCGGAATCATCAGGTCATATTTAGCAAAGGGCCTTTGCGTAAGTGTATTACGCGCTTCACGCCGGTTTGTGTTTTTATGAGCGCACCCTGATGTATTCCAAAATTCACTCCCAATGTGGTTTCCCTGATCACTACCTTTTGTTCATAAGGACTGGAATCAAAACGGGGTACAGCATTGCTGCAATACTCCCAGTTCACCAGGTCAGGGGGTTTTAAAACCGTTACACCGGGGAAGATAGACATTGTGGTGGTCACCATATAATACATATCGCCCACCAGGATGACATCAGGGTCGGGAAAATCAGCGGCGATCACCGGATTGGTATACGTGCCGTCCCCGTTATCACTGTGGATCTCCTGGGCATTCACGCTCACTGACGAGACTATCAGCAGAAAATAAAAAATGCGGAGCCGCGTAAATCGGGTTCTATGGATACTCATGGTTCCGGTCTTATCAGGGCGCTTATTTTACCTTAACCAATACATGATAATTTTTGTCGTACCATTTATCATTCCCGGGCTCAATCCCAGTGAATAGGTACCTGGTGCAAGTGACTTGCCAATTATGTTTGTGCCTGTTTTTAACATAGCCTGCCTTACGATTATTCCTGATTAATTATAGATAAAACAGCAATTACCTTTTCGCAGTGTTATTATCCCCCCTAAGGTACTCTTAATATTGAACCTGTTTTAAATCTTTTTTGATTTTTTTTGTTCAACTATTCAGGCGGTAAATACATTTTACTCACCTCTCACCAGAGATATCCTGGTTCGAGGCAGTAAAAAACCCCCATCGCTTCGCGGTAGAGGATTGAATTGAGGTCGGTAGCGGATTAATTTCATTGATCCGGAGTTGGTGAGTCCAACAATCCAATCCTCTATGCCTTCGGCACCGACAAATTTTTCATGCAATACCTCAATCAAGCAAGCTTGTCTCGGTATCGCATAAAAAATCCTCTGCCGCTTCGCGGTAGAGGATTGGATTGAGGTCGGTAGCGGATTCGAACCGCTGTAACTGGTTTTGCAGACCAGCGCCTAGCCACTCGGCAAACCGACCGTTCCAATAAAGGTATGCAAATTTAGAAAAATCTGTGGAATCTGCGAATATGGAAAAAATTGAAATTTACTTCTGCTGATGAACATGAACATCCATCTGGGGGAATGGAATATTCAACCCTTCCTTCCCGAATGTCTGATAGACCTTTTCCAACATTTTAAAATAAATGCCCCAGTAGTTTTCTGAAAGGGCCCATACACAGACTAAAAAATTTACTGAGCTGTTGCAAAGTTCAGATAAGGCCACAAAGGGTGAAGGATCTTTTAAAATCCTTTCATCGGCTTCGATGAGCTTGTGAATCACCTCTTTGGCTTTAGTCGCATCATCCTCCTAACCAATCCCACATATTATGTCAATCCTTCTCTGCGGCTCTGTTGAATAATTGGCCATCGACCCTGCAGCTAACCCTCCATTGGGGATAATGATGGTCTTATTGTCACCGGTCAGCGTAATGGTATTGAATATATGGATCTCCTTGATCCAATCAACGATATTAGCTAGTTGTTCCATAGTTCTGCTATTTTAATTTTATTTGATATAATTAAAATAAATATTCCGTGAAATACTTCCCATGTTAATTGATTCCCTTAATTTATTAAGAAATTTATTGTAAAGAAATGTATATTTATGATCAACTCTTAACCAATAAATCACAGATTATGAAAAAGTACCTTGCCATTCTATTGCTTCCACTGATTCTTTCAGGCTGTAAAGGAAAGACAGATATTAAAGAGGAGAAAATTCCTGAAAATCAATTCACCTTTGCCTTCCTGACCGATATCCACCTGTGCCCAGAACGGAATGCCGTCGAAGGCTTTCGGAAAGCCATCGATACCATAAATAAGTTAAACCCGGATTTTGTGCTCACCGGCGGCGACCTGGTCATGGATGCCCTGGCCCAGACCTATGGCAGGGCGGATTCCCTGTATGATTTATATAAGAAAGAAAGTGCAGCATTGAATATGCCTGTCTATAATACAATGGGCAACCACGAAATATTCGGCTGGAACAGGGATGAACAGGAAATCAGGGACAACAGTGAATATGGTAAACGAATGTTTGAAAAAAGGATAGGTAAGAGGTATTATTCATTCGATTATAAAGGTTGGCATTTTATCATTCTCGATGCTATCAGCAGGGCTGATGACGGGAGATATATCGGGAAGGTAGAAGCTGACCAGGTGGAATGGCTGAGAAAAGACCTGCAGAAACT
>CAYZEZ010000247.1:0-7155 GCA_964477295.1 uncultured Bacteroides sp.
GAAAGCAGCACCTCCCCCGGGTGTGTACAATTATACTGTAACACTTGAGAGGGCATGCTTCCCCGATACAAACTTCACTGTAATTGTGGGCATCGCTCCTGAAGTGGTAGCATTTTTTGAAATGGACAAATGGTATGTATGCGCTCCCGATACCCTGACACTGGATAATCAGTCGACCGGGGTGGATATGTCCAGCATCAGCAATGTTCAGTGGGATTTTGACATGGATGCCCCAGGCGGTTATGTATATGATACAAACGCCACCGTCATTCATCCCGTTGCCAATACTTCGGATACAGTCCATAAAAAAACCATTCAGCTTATCGTATGGAACGACCAGAGTTGTGCGAGTGAATTTAAAAGGGATGTGATTATCCGTCCCGAAATAGCCGGCGGTTTTACCGCAGATGTTACGAATGGCTGCCACCCGGTATCCGTCATTTTTACCAATACAACAACCGGGAATACCGACAGGTACAAATGGACACTGGGAGACGGGAACTCATCAAATTTGGCAAGCCCTTCACATACCTATATTAACTTCGGCATGGCCGACAGCACGTACCATGTGCAGATGGTAGCGATTTCGCCATTCTTTTGTTATGATACTGTGGAAACGGATATCTCAGTCTATCCGTACATTGAAGCCGATTATGCCATAGATACGTTCCAGGGCTGTTCTCCCCTCACATTAAGTATCGAAAACAACTCGGCCGGTTACATTGAAGAATACGAATGGGATTTCGGGGACCTTTCCACTTCAAACACCACGGCGGCATCTTTTACAAAAACCTATACAAACCTTACTGCATCACCGGTCCAGTATAATCTGCGGTTGGTGGTTAAAAACAACACCCGGGGATGCTACGACACCATCACCCGGGTTATTTCGGTATATCCTGAAGTGTCGGCCGCGTTTACCCAGGACAATACATCAGCCTGCCATGGCGAAACAATACGTTTTACCAACCAGTCAGGGGCGACAGCCACCATGTTTAACTGGGATTTTGGGGATGGCGGATCTTCCACTACGACCAGTCCTGCTCATTTATATGAAAACATGACGGCGGCGAATGCTGACTACACCGTCAGGTTAATCAGTACAACACCAAACCTTTGCCGTGACACGGCTTTCCAGACCATCCAGGTCCATCCTTATATTCATGCTGATTATTCAGTGGATGAATTCCAGGGCTGTGCACCTTTTTCCGTAACCCTCGACAATGCTTCCAATGGCGCCATTTCATCGTACGACTGGGACTGGGGAGACCTGTCACCACACTCCACTTCGAGCGGGGCAACACTTACACATATATACCAGAATGTCACGACTGCACCCATTATACGATCATTAGAACTGGTAGTGGATAATGCTGACGGGTGTACGGATACCCTTATCCGGAACATCACCGTTAATCCTGAAATACAGGCATCATTAACCCAGGATCAAACGGAAGGTTGCAATCCTCTCAACGTTCAGTTCACCAACCAGTCAAATGTATATGCAACCACCTTCCTCTGGGAATTTGGCGACGGTGGTTCATCCGAGCTGGAAAATCCGCTTCACCAGTTTGTAAATTTCGGATCCGCAAACACAACCCATACAACCCGTCTGATAGCAAAATCCGATCATGGCTGCATAGATTCCGCAGAGGTCGACATAACGGTATATTCCTTTCTGAATGCCGACTTCACTTTCAGCCAGGGAACAGTCTGCTCCCCGTTTATAGTTGATTTCACCAACGCTTCGGTTGGCGGCACCAATTTTCAATGGACGTTCGGCGATGGCAATGATACTACGCTGGCTAACAGCAATCCCGTCTCCCATCAGTTTAGCAATTCAACACTTTCTGTTCCAACTGATTACACGGTCATTCTTCAGGCATGGAACACAGAAAGCTGTCTCTCGCAAATCAGCAGGGATATTACGGTGTTCCCGGTCGTTGTGGCCAATTTCTCAGCAGACATAACACAGGGATGCCATCCCCTGACAGTGGCATTCACAAATAATTCTTCCGGTGCCATTACATACAACTGGGATTTTGGTAACCAGCAATCGACAGATAAAACAAACCCGGTGATGACATTTGAAAATTACAGCCTGGATGACAGCACATTTAATGTTAAACTGACTTCAACCAATATTCATACCTGTCAGGATACATTCACAGTACCCATCCTGGTTCATCCGTTTGTGGATGCTGATTTCTCTATCACATATATAAACCAGTGCTCCCCGACCGATGTCACTTTCGAGAATTCTACTGTTAACGGGCAGCAGTATGACTGGTCATTTGGAGGGACTCCCTATTCGACGACAGCGATGGATCCCATCACCCGGACTTTTACCAACAGCAGCACGGCAATAGCTGCCACCTATACAGTGGATCTTGATGTAACAAGCCCACAGGGATGCACTTCTTACACCTCAAAACAGGTAACTGTGCATCACCTTGTAGAAGCAATATTTACAAGCGATACAGCTGGTTGCCAACCCTTTTCCGTTGATTTTACCAATGCCTCCCGGGGTGCCACCGATTATAAATGGGAATTCGGTGATGCGCGTTCATCCATCCTGGAAAATCCATCAAACAGTTATCCAAATGATACCCACCAGAATATTATCTACCAGGTAAAATTAACCGCCATATCAGAAAATCTTTGTCCCGATTCAGCATTCAGCCTGATTACAGTCTACCCTGCCCCAAAAGCCAAATTCACTGTAGACAAAACGGTTGCCTGTTCGCCCCTTGAGATCAGCATCACGAATATATCTGAAGACGGGGATATATTTATCTGGGATTATGATGATGGAACGGATCCGGATAGTGTTACCAATACTAATCCATTTTCATATACCTACCAGAATAATGCCGGAACGGTTCAGGCGATAAAATTGAAACTGAATGTTCTTTCGGATAACGGGTGTTCAGATAATATATCCCAGAACCTTACGGTCTATCCCAGTGTTATAGCCGATTTTGAAAGAGACTCAGCAGGCTGCTCACCTTATTATTCTGAATTTACCAATAATTCAACAGGAACCGCAAATTATTTATGGAGTCTTGGAGATGGTACTGCGAGTTTGCTTGAAAACCCGACACATACCTATGTTAACAACACTGAGATTAACAAGATATTCGATGTAATATTAACCGGATCATCAGGATATGGTTGTGCAGATACCATAACAAAACAGATCACCGTTTACCCTTCCCCTGTAGCTAAATTTGATTATTCACCTATCTATCAGTATTTCCCGAGTGCAACTGTCACACTGACAAACGAAACCAATGAGGGTACGTATAATTTCCGGTGGGATTTTGACGATGGCACAATATCTTTCCAGGAAGATCCGGCTGACTATACTTATATCCACTGGGGCGAATATGACATTACATTATTTGCTTCCAATGATCAGTGTACAGATACTGTGATCCACTGGATAAAGATATTCCCTCCCCTTCCCATAGCGGGTTTTACAACAGATATAGACTCGGGATGTGTCCCGTTAGTAATTGACTTTACTGATGAATCCGTTTATGCAGAGCAATATGAATGGAGCTTTGACGACGGGGGTAGCTCAACCCAATCTGATCCTGTTTATACCTTCACTGAACCTGGGCTTTACCAGGTAAAACAAACCGTGAAAGGCGAAGGTGGTGAAGATATTGCCTTCAGGGAGATTCAGGCTTTCAGGCTTCCTACAGTTGATTTTAAAGTGGAACCAACCCTCGTCATGTTACCCGATCAGTATGCAAAAACATTTAATTTTTCAGAATACGGAGTAACGTATCTCTGGGATTTTGGCGATGGAACTACCTATGATACAAATGAACCGGCACATTTATACAGTGAACTGGGGAAATATGATGTTTCGCTTGAAGTCTGGACAAAACATGGCTGTGAGGGTTATTTAATCAAGCCCTTGGAGGTAGAGGTTGTTGGTGAAGGAGTTATGGATTTCCCGAATGTCTTTGCACCCAATATGACAGGTCCGACCGGTGGTCAATATAATCCCACGGATGTTTCTAACCAGACATTCTTTCCTTATCATGAAGGGGTAATAAAATACAGCCTGATGATTTATAACCGCTGGGGTGAGCTGGTTTTTGAAACGACCGATGTCCATACCGGCTGGGATGGCTATATCGATGGGAAGCTTGCTCCCCAGGCGGTCTATATCTACAAGGTTGAAGGAACCTATACCAACGGATCACTGTTCGAGCATATCGGAGATGTTACCCTGCTTCATAAACCCAAAAACTAACCCGCTAAGAATTTTTTCCGGGACAGGTTTACCTGTCGAGCCACAACCTGAAAGCATGTGCCTTGGCAGTACTTACCAGCAAAGTCTCTTCTGATGATGGATAGGATTCAATCTTGATCCGGCTCTTCGACAGGATATGGATTTTTTCAATAGCAGAGAAATTTATGATACATTGCCTGTTGATCCTGAAGAACTGGTCCGGGTCAACCAATCCTTCAACACTCTCCAGTGAAAAATCGACCGGGTAATGATGATTATCACGGGTACAGATAAAGGTGCTCTTTTCCAGAGAATAAAAAAAGGCTATGCCGGCCACCTCAACCGACACTATTTTTGCTCCGATATTCACCGCAAAACGCTTCTTGTAATTCTTGGCCTTTACATCAAGTGTCTCGAGAAGTTCATTGATGTTTACCTGTTGGCCGGATGATGTGTGTATTTTTTTAAACTTCTGAAGGCTGTTGTTAAGTTTGCCCTTATCAATGGGTTTGAGAAGGTAGTCGATGCTGTTCAGTTCAAATGCCCTGATGGCATATTCATCGTATGCTGTGGTAAAAATTACGAAGCTCTCGATGCTCACCTTTTTAAAAATCTCGAAACTCAATCCATCGGCCAGCTGTATATCCAGCATGATCAGGTCCGGCTGGGGATTGTTTTGCAGCCATTTTACCGATGATTCGATGCTATCGAGTTTGTCCAGTACAGATATTCCTGGATCTGATCCGGTAAGCAGTTTCTCCAGCCGGAGTGCAGCCGGTTCTTCGTCTTCGATGATCAGGATTCTTATCATAACTCAACCATCAATAAGGGGATCTCCACCTTAAAGATAGTTGATGTTTCGGTAATTATTACTTCCCGGGTTGTAAAAAGACGATACCGGTCGGCGATGTTCTTTAATCCCCGTCCCGTCGATGTAACTTCTGATTTCCTCTGGAGGTTATTCTCGACAAAGAGGGATTCCTTTTCTGCAGTGATGGAGATCCTTAATGGTTTGTCCTTCGATACAACATTATGCTTCAGGCTGTTCTCAACCAGCATTTGCAGGACAAGCGGGGGTACAGCAAAATGATAAAACTTTTCCGGTACCTCGACCGCAATGCTCAGGTTATCCTTAAACCTTGACTTTTGCAGGCTGATATACTTTTTTAGGATCTGTATCTCGTCCCGTATAAGTACAAATTCTTTCTCATTGCTCCCCAGCATATACCTGAGAAATTCCGAAAGGTTACCGATGTAATCCACTGCTGCCAGGTTTTCATCCACAAGGGTGGTGAGGCTGTTCAGGCTGTTAAACAGGAAATGCGGATTGACCTGTGTTTTCAGGGATTCATATTTTGCCTGTATGGTATCCCTTTCCAGCCTGATGGACTTGGAGAAATTGTATTTCCATTGATTATAAAAATAAACCGATTCATGGATGGCGGTGATCAGGTAAGTGATCAGCATGGTTATAACAGCCTGGATGAACAGGTTGTCAACCGGAGAAATTATTTCTAAAGTTAACTCGATAAAATACAGGAGTGATGAAAATGCCACGGTATAAACCATTATGGCAACTATTTCAATGATCAGGTGCTTTGCCGGGTATTGCTGCCAGGGATATTTCTTCCATAAAAACTGTACTATTCCCATACAACCCATCCATATACCCCCGGTCATAAGAATGCTATGACCCACCTGGATTAAGTTTTTCAAGGAACTTGTTGCACCAAAATGAATACAAGAAATGCCGCTTACCAGAACACCAACGATTGGGATCAGGTAGGCTGCCATCTTTTTATAGGGATCTCTTTTCATTTTCATCTGATTTGACTGAAGTTCCCCGACCCGTGTACACGGGACGGGGAAGCTTCGATTCCATGCATTCTTATTCGTTCGCAGAATTCGAATCTACTGTTTTTTTATTAAAATTGGATTCTCCAGAGGAACATCGGGACAAATCCTTGCTGGTATACGGTATACAACTCACCTTTATCGGCATCCCAGCCCTCCATGAATACGCTCTTGTATCCTGAAATATTCTGTAGGTCAACTCCCCATTCCTGGCTTGCTCTCCTGCCATTAAGTTTGAATCCTATCCTGAGGTCGGTCCTGAAATAGTCACTGTATTTTTCATTGTAAGCCCGGCTCCAGTCCCTTACCTCGCTTCCTTCCAGGATCGATGCGGCAACGTCGACCGGAACAAATCTTCTTCCGCCTGCCCATACTGTTTTAATATCCATGGTTATCATGGTGTTTTGTCCCAGTTTGTGCTCATACCCTCCCAGGAGGTTGAAAACATAATTGCCATTGAATGCGGTGTTTCTCCAGACTCCGTCATACCCGGTATATTTTGAATCGAACAGGGAAGCAGTAAAAAGGAAATAATAGCCCCTGCTCAGGAATTTCTCGACGGTAAGTTCAACGCCATAGTTCCTTCCTTTACCTTCATTCACCAGGCTGTCTTCCTGGGGGACACCGAAGAAATCGCCGGCATTGGCAAGGGAGAATTCCGGGAAGGATTCTTTTACGGGGATCTTGTATAATTGCTGGTAATAAGATTCCACTTTAACCCTGAAGTGACTGTTTATAAGGCGGTCATAGCCCAAAACAAAATGATTGCTGCGGGAGAAATGAACATCTTCATTGGTCCTGAAATAGCTGTCATCGCTCTTAACATAAGTCTGGTAGTAATAGATCGATTTAGGTTGAATCTGGCTGTGCATACCAAAACCTGCATTGACCGATTGCCTTTCAGAGAATTGCCACTTAACGCCCAGCCGCGGTTCAACGGCTAACTCCCTGTTCATTCCAAATAACTGGAGGTGCAATCCGGAATAGGCCATCAGCTGGTCATTGAATTTGTGCTGCCATTGTCCGTAAGCCCTGTACATCATCATGTCGCC
>CAYZEZ010000248.1:0-7104 GCA_964477295.1 uncultured Bacteroides sp.
ATGTCAAATGGGATAAGGAAAATGACAACGAATGGGAAGCCGAATTCAAAATGGAAGGTAAAGAATATTCAGCAAACTTCGACAACACTGGTAAATGGATGGAGACTGAATATGAAATTTCCGCATCAGATCTTCCGGAAACAGTAAATGCATGCCTTGCAAAGCAATTCGAGGGCTACAAGGTGGAAGAAGCCGAAGTGGCTGAAATCTCAGAGGGAATTGTATATGAAATGCAAATAGAAAAAGGTAAATCGGAGATGGAAGTTAGCATCGATGGAAAGGGCAATTTATTAAAGAAAGAACAGCTGGAAGAAGAAAATGAGAAGGAGGAAAAGTAGGCGAATAGAGGTAAATAATTACTTTATTCCTATTACTGAATTACTGTATTAT
The DNA here is from genome assembly GCA_964477295.1 of uncultured Bacteroides sp. Lineage (GTDB taxonomy): Bacteria > Bacteroidota > Bacteroidia > Bacteroidales > SM23-62 > CAYZEZ01. The sequence continues at coordinate 391 of CAYZEZ010000248.1, forward strand.
ACAGTTTCTATAGACAAATAGAAAGGTGCCTGCCAGGAGAGATAATAATCCGGCAGGCACTTTCTTCACATACCAGACCCAACCTTTTTAATTCGGTTTAATCACTAGTATATAACAACATTGCAGTCAAATTATCTGGATACAAAGGAACTTGTTAATAAATGCATCAGAAATAACGGTGGCGCTCAGAAGGAATTGTATGACCGTTTTGCACCAAAAATGCTGAGCATTTGTTATCGCTATGCTTCATCAAAAGATGATGTAGACGATATATTCCAGGAAGGTTTTTTAAAAGTATTTGAGAATTTAAATCAGTTAAAGAACTACGATCTGCTAGAATGGTGGATGAAGAAAATATTTATAAATGAAGCATTGAAACTCTATAACAGTAAAAAACGTATTTACCTGGTCGACGATCTGTCAATTATAAGGCCTGTTCCTGAAACAGATTATGATGTCCTAGGCGGGTTGGAAACAGATGAAATAACACTTCTGATCCAGAAATTGCCCAACAAGATGCGTATGGTATTTAATATGTATGTAATTGAGGGGTTCAGCCATTCAGAGATTGCCGCCATGCTTAATATTTCGGAAGGGACTTCCAAATCAAATCTTCATGATGCAAGAAAGACTCTACAAAGAAAAATTTCAGCACTTGAAAAACTAAAATTACTGGGCTGATATGGAAGCTAACAGGGCAGATAAAGAATTTGATGATCTTCTGAGGAAAAGATATGAAGGTCATTCCAAAGTGCCGGACAGAATTCTCTGGGAAAGCATAAATACACGTTTATACCATAAAAAAATTGATAGAAATATTCATAGAGTCAAACAATTAAAAATCGCAATTTCAGCTGTAGCAGCAATCCTTACAGGTGTTATTGCGTATTCCTTGATTAAGTCAACTGACAACAATCCTGAAATACAAATCGTTTCTGAAATTTCCGGAACTCAACCTTCTTCTGTAAATGAAGATGAAATAATGCAACAAAATAATCTGAAAAACGACGAAAAATCAGGAGACTTAAACAAAAGAACTCGTGAAAAAATTAACCTGGAATCATTAAAGGGAATAACAGAAATAGATGAGGAAAATCTTGCAACAAATGATGGGTATTTAAATCAGGTTTTCGATTCATCTATTAACCATCCAGTTTTAATGACATCCTCAGAATTTCATGATACATCGTCTATTATGAATAGAGATATTCAACCAGTTGTTGATAGTATATTACCAGACAATATGCAGCCTCGTTTCTTGAAAATCAATGAACATATAGCATCAATTTTACCAGATTCAATTGCACCAGAAAAAAATGTATCTGCTGAAACTATGGTTACTATAGTTAATGCTGAAAGACCAGTTACCAAAAAATCAAATCAGGTTGAAATGATGGTACCTGAAGTTGATCTATATCTTGACCAGCCAGGGAAATTAGCCTTAACAGATAACCGAAGAGGACACTCACATTTTTTCATCGAAGGATTTGTATCACCTGAGTTCTCCTACCGGGCACTTTTAACTAATTCAAAGTATAGTGTTCCCGACTACGACATAGCATATTTTAACAAATCAGAAAGACCTGATTTCACATTTTCAGCCGGGATTTCAGCCGGATTTAGAATATCAGATCGATTAATACTTAAGTCCGGAGCTTTTTATTCCCGGTACTCATTTAAATTCAAGACCCTGACCCTTAATTTATTAAATACTAGTACTGGTGGGAATCTTGTTTATACTTCTTCCGGCCCGGTTAACATATCGCTTCGCTCATCGGACTCCCTTTCAAACGAATCCCTTATAAAATCATCCATTAATTTTTCATATGTAAATATTCCGGTAGTAGCAGAATTACATTTCAGGTACAATTACTTTATTAATCTGGGATTGAATTTAAATATGCTTGCCTGGCAAAACATGAATTGGCAGGCAGAGGACTATGACGGGAATTTTTCCGAAACAGCTGCTGAGCCGATCGATGGACTTAAATTCGGAGGTATAAGTATGACTATAGGATTAGGAAAAGAAAAATACATTGCCAGGCAAATATCACTTATAATTAATCCTTCTATAAGAATAAATCTGACGTCGCTAAATAATACATCACCTGTGAGGTCTTATCCTTACTCCTGGGGTTTAAATGCAGGCTTGAGATATTATTTTGATTAGTCAGGTTGATCTTAATGAAAATTACTGGTATCCATACCCAACTATTTCAGCCGGCCTTGATCTTAAGTATAGAATCAATTTTACGCAGAGAAACCAATATCCATTTTTTAATCTTAAATAATAAATATATGAAAACACTAAAAAGATTAAGTCCGTTGATGATACTAGCGGTTATACTTGTTTTAGCATCCGGATGTGCCAAAGACAATTCAAATTTAGCCAAATCCGCCCTGCTGGCTGTAAATATTTCAACTAATAAAGGTGCTGCATTGAACAATTCCGTGACAAAAGGAACCTCAAGTGTCACAACTGAATTTACATTGAATTCTGCCAGAATAAGTATTTCAGACTTAGTAATTGAGGAAAACTCCGGCAATGATGTTGAACAGCAGGGAGATCATAATAATGGCGGTAATGATTCTGAAAACAGTAGCGATAATGAAGCAGGAGGGGAAAAGGATGATGTTATTCTACCGGGTCCATATACGCTGGATGCAGTAAATGGCAGTCTGTCCATAGATCAGGTAGCTGTTTATCCTGGCACATTTAAAAAGGTCGATTTTAATTTTAGTATCAGCTATGAGGCGGGTTTTGGAGGCAACTCAATTGTCGTAACAGGTAGTTATCAGAAACCTGACGGCTCCGTTGTTCCGGTAATTCTCAGGTCAGATTTCAGCCAAATGGTCCAACTTCCGCTTGCTGGTGACGGTATAACAGTAGCTGACAATAGTACCGTTACTTTAACGATTGTACTTGATATTCCATCATGGATTAACAATATAGACCTTTCAGGTGCAATCATAACCAATAATGAAATTATCATTGATAAAACCGTAAATGATGACCTCCTGAATTTGTTTGAGGCAAATCTGGTTTCATCGATCGAAGTTGAAGATTAATTCTGTAAGTCTAAAGAATAGCATCTTACACAATTTTTGGAAGGGTTTTCCCGGGAACTGCTGTAATATCAGTTCCCGGGTTTTTAGAAGTAGGATATCGATATGAATCAAATTAAATTCGCAGCTTCAATCGCAGGTCTGATATTACTGGCATTCGTTTCAAGAAGTGCTGAGGCCCAAAATGTTACAATTAACGGGTATGTTAAAGATGCTGCAACAAAAGAATCACTGATCGGCGCCAATATTTATTCTCCCGAATTCAAAATAGGCACAATTACAAACGAGTACGGATTTTACTCACTTACTTTCCCTCAAAAAGACACTCTCGGACTAGACATTTCATATATTGGATATGTAATGTTGACTAAAAATTTGGCATTAGAAGGAAACTCAAGACTAGATTTCCTCCTGGAAGTAAATTCAGTCAGCCTCGATGAGGTTGTGATCAGCGCCAGACGGAATGACAATAATATTAATAAGCCACAGGTAGGTGTGATCAATATTCCTGTCAGCGCTGTGACACATCTTCCTGTGCTTGGTGGGGAAAGAGATATTCTGAAAACTATCCAGTTTTTACCCGGGGTCCAGCAGGGACAGGAGGGAACTACCGGATTTTATGTTAGGGGAGGCAACGCAGACCAGAACCTGGTTCAGCTTGATGAGGCGACTATTTATAATCCGAATCATTTGTTCGGGCTCTTCAGTACGTTCAATGTCAATGCCATAAAGAGCATATCACTAACAAAAGGAGGCTTTCCTGCAAAGTACGGAGGAAGGCTAAGTTCGATCCTTGATGTTACAATGAAGGATGGTGATAAAGAAAACTTCGGGATCGAAGGCGGAATAGGACTATTGTCATCCAACCTGACAGTTGAGGGGCCCCTTGAAAAAGGAAAATCATCATTTATTGTTTCCGGACGAAGGAGCTATATCGATTTGCTTATGAAGCCTTTTATACCTTCAGGAATAAACGGGACGACATATTATCTCTATGATTTTAACGCGAAATTGAACTATGAACTTGGGAAAAATGATCATCTGTTCATTAGCTATTTCACCGGAAACGACCATGCTGTTTATACTGGGGCCAACAGTTTGAATTTCAATATAGATTTTGGCAACACAACCGGAACCATAAGATGGAACCATCTGTATGGAAGCAGGCTTTTTAGCAATACCTCAGTTATTTTCAATGATTATCACCTCGGCCTTGCTACAGCGCAGGGAAGTTATTATTCGCTTCTTTATACCGGGGTGAAAGATGTTTCAGCAAAAACTGATTTTACTTTTATTCCCGGGCCCGGTCATGAGATAAAGGCAGGAATAGCATACATCTTTCACACTTTATACCCCGGCGCCGTTTCAGCAAAAATTCCGAAAAAGGGTAACCGACTGGAACTTAACCAGGACAGTATCGCTAAAATATACTCCAATGAAATGGCATTCTATATCAGCGATGAACTGAAAATAACAAATATTCTGAGTGCTACATATGGCTTGCGGGTCCCTGTATTCTTTACAGGGAAAAAAACGTATGCGTTTGCGGAACCAAGGCTGATCTTTAAAGTCTCCCTTACTCCTGCCACTTCCATAAAGGCATCATATACGCAGATGCACCAGTTCATGCATCTTGTGCCTAACAGCACAGCATCGCTGCCAACTGATATCTGGCTTACCAGCAATGAGAAAATCAGGCCACAGAACAGTACTCAGTATGCATTAGGTTTGTTCAGGAATTTTAGGAACAACGAGATTGAGACGAGCATTGAAGTATACTATAAAACAATGAATAACCAGGTCTTATTCCGAGAGGGAACACAAATAACACTGAATACAAATCTCAATGATATACTTGCATTCGGGAGCGGTAAATCTTATGGGATAGAATTTTTTGTAAAGAAGAATTTCGGCAAACTTACCGGATGGGGAAGTTACACATTGTCAAATACAACCCAGATATTCCCTGAGTTGAATTATGGTATTGAGTTTCCTTTTGCCTATGACAGGCGCCATAATCTCTCCATTGTAGCCAGCTATGAATTTTCCAGGAACTGGACTTTCTCAGCCGATTTTACCTATTATTCCGGAATGGCCTTTACACTTCCTGCAGGCAGGGCAATTGTTGCTGATGACGGCTCATTGTATGACGGAATTTATTATGATTATACCACCAGAAATAATTCCCGGCTTCGTCCGTATAACCGTCTTGATATTGGATTCTCAAATGTTAAGCAGGTAAGAATATTCGGTAAATCCTGTCAGCGTGAATGGGCTTTCGGGGTATATAACCTCTACAACCGAAAGAATCCATATTTTGTTTATCTGACCACCGATGCCATAACCAAACTACCACAAGCGAAGCAGGTTTCACTTTTTCCAATAATACCAAGTGTTTCCTTCAACTTTAAGTTTTAGTGCCATGATAGAGACAAAGTCCAATATAATATTGATCACTATATTCTTGTCCGTTTTGATTTTTACGAGCTGTGAGAAGACCATTAGTATTCCTCAGCCCGCCTATACCCCCAGGGCAACCATTCAGTGCAGCCTCGAACCCGGTACTGTTCCCAGGCTGGTTTTTTACAGAACCATACCCTATTTTGAACAGACTGGCATGAGTCTCCACGATCTGTTTATTAAGGATGCCCAAGTGCAGATAAGCAGCCAGGATACGGTTGATAATCTGTATATTGACTCAACATATAACTATATTAAGTGTGAGTATGAATATTGTTATGAAGGTTCGATAATTACCAGGGATAACCAACAGTATTATTTAGAAATTTTTAGGGATACCAGTATATATAGTGCTTCCACAATTACAAACCTTCCGGTCGTTACCATTGATAGCGTTGGATATACGACGGAGTTTAAGGATATATACGGCGAACATGAGGGAGTAATGCCTTATTTTCATGATATTCCAAACCAATCAAATTATTACCGGTATGAAATGACTCTCCAAATTGATACTACAATGGATTATCAGGGAAGTAAATTGCACAGTCCTTGTATAGGAAGCGGTTCAATAACCGTAGTTGAACTCGGAAGAAGCGTTTATAATGATCAGAGTTCTTCAGGTGAACAGATGAAACTAGTCATTGAACCAGCCTATTCTCACCAGCAAGGATTAACCAGTATGATCAGGATCGAAACAATTGATATAGCCACATATGATTTCTTTTTTCAACTTGACCGGCAAAAGCTTGAACAGATGAATCCATTTGTAGAACCCGTTTTCCTTACAAACGGCCAGTTCGGTAAAAAAGCATTAGGCTACTTTGGCAGCATAACTCGCAGTGCTCCTGTAACATTTGTCTTTCCGGAATAAAAAAAATGACATAAAATAAAAAACATTTGGAAAAATAATGGTAACCTCACCTAATTAAAAGATGTTTCTTATAAAGTCTTGGTTCATCATCATTATATTAATATTATATTCCTCTTCTGCCTTTACGCAGGGTTCTGATACAATTCACCGGAGCTGGCTTGTTCAACGTTCTATAGTACCTGCCATCCTAATCGGGGGAAGTATCGTTGTAAATAACAGTCAATTTGAACAGAACCTTCAACTTCGAATACAAGCTGTTGTGGGCGAGGACTTCCATTCTGATGTGGATGATTATCTTCAATACGTACCCATCA
>CAYZEZ010000249.1:0-7093 GCA_964477295.1 uncultured Bacteroides sp.
TTATTCCTGTATATATTGCCAGATTGGCCGAACCATTAAAATGGAAATCGATCGGAAGGAACACTATGATGCGGATCTGATATTACAAGATGTACATTCCAGGACAGATAAAGTCCGGTCGGGAGGTGATAAAATTGATTATCTCACTTTCGTGCCTGACGGGGAACCCACTCTGGATATCAATCTTGGCCGGGAGATCGACCTGCTTGGTCAGTTCGGAATTAAAATAGCGGTGATTACCAATTCTTCATTGTTATGGAGTGAAGAAGTTAGAAGGGTATTATTGAAAGCAGACTGGGTTTCCGTAAAGGTAGATGCCGCCGATGAAGAAACCTGGCGGAAAATAAACCGCCCATACCCCGGATTGAAATTAGAATATATACTTGACGGAATAGTAGAATTTTCTAAAATTTATCGTGGAGAATTGACAACGGAAACGATGCTCGTGAAAGACATAAATGATGGAGAAGGACAAATAGAGGAAATAGCCAGGTACCTGGCCAACATAAAACCTGCAAGAGCTTACCTGTCCATTCCTACACGACCACCTGCAGAAAGGAATATCCATCCTCCAACTGAAGAAAATATTAATCGTAGCTACCAGATCTTTAATGAATATCTTGAAAATGTTGAGTACCTGGTCGGGTATGAAGGCAATGCATTCGCCTTTACCGGCAATTTGGAAGAAGATATATTGAGTATAACTGCTGTGCATCCAATGCGGGAAGATGCAGTCAGGAATTTTCTGGACCGCTCGGGGTCAGACCGGGTAATTATAGAAAAATTAATAACAGAAGGAAAACTGGTTGAAATTAATTATATGGATAAGTATTTCTATTTACGAAAAATAAATCCTGAGTAATCTTAATTTCAAGTCAGAATATTGTAATGTAATATTCGGGAAATGTCATTAGAAGAATTAAAAGAAGAAGTATTAAAGTGTAATAAATGCAGCCTGGCCAAAACAAGGAACAGTGTAATTTTTGGCGAAGGCAACAGCCATGCACCTATTTTTATCATAGCCGAAGCGCCTGGCAAAGAGGAAGACCTGCAAGGCCGTCCTTTTGTTGGATATTCTGGTCAGTTACTCGATAAGATCTTAGATGCCTGCGGTTTCACCAGGACACGCCATGTTTATATCAGCAACATTCTTAAGTGCAGGCCACCCGGTAACAGGACACCTTTACCGGAAGAAATAGAGCTCTGCAAACCTTTTCTCTTACAGCAAATTGAATTGATAAATCCGAAGATCATTATTTTACTGGGTGCAACCGCATTAAAAACCATGATCGGCCAGGAAATGAGGATCACAAAAATAAGAGGCAACTGGATACACTGGGAAAACCGCCTGGTCATGCCTGTATACCATCCTTCTGCTTTGTTGAGGAACCCGGAGTTAAAAAGGGACACCTGGGAAGATTTCAAGAAAATTGTGCATAAATACCGGCAAATTGTTGATAGCTCTCACTATTCCACTTATATTTAATATTATAAAACTCAAACCTTCAAATCGAAGGTACAGGAAAAAGCATTTAATGAATGATGGTTCAATAATTGAAATTTAATTTACAACAAATCAATATACAGTCAGCCATGATCCGGAATCATTTTAATTTCAGAATTGTAACCTGTTCAACTGCAGGATACGTGTATTACCGGCGGAAGATTATTTCCTTATCCATTTTAGTTTCCTTTGCTTTGTTCAGTCAGTGTACTCATGATCAGCAAAGGACTTATGAGACCATTAAAAGCTATGCGGATAATATAAAAGTAATAAATACCCACGAGCACCAGCACTGGCTGGAGGATTACGGAGATGTGCATTTTAGGTTCCACCATTTGATCAATACAAGCTACCTGATGTCGGATATTGTTTCGGCGGGAGGACAGCGACTGGATTTGGACTACCTGGATTCATGCTCTCTGGAAGTGGTTTGGGAGATAAACGGGAAAGCCCTTAATTATACCCGGAATACAAGTTATTACAGCCATTTTATCAAAGGATTCCGGAAACTATATGATTTTGATGAGATTTACTTCACAGAAGCAAATATTCCCGCCCTGTCCGCACAGATTGAAAAGAATTATGCTGATTACAGATCCTGGTTTGATGCCTCTTTCCGCAAAGCAGGTTTTCAACTGATGTTCCTCGACCAGTATTGGAAACCCTTCAATACTGAGATAGATGAAAGATATTTTGCCCTCGTTTTTCACATCAATCCGCTGGTCATGCAAGTGAGCAGACGTCCTGCAAACGGTGAAAAACCTGCCGGACTATACGAAAAGGCTGTAGAGGACGGTATTCCCATTCAATCGCTGGACGATTATCTGAAATACTGTGATCATCTGTTTCAGAAAAATCTTGATCATAAAGCAGTATGTTTGAAAAATTCTTTGGCATATTCAAGATCACTCGATTTCGAAGATGTACCTTATGAAGAAGCCAGGCAGCTTTTCAATATACCTTCTGACAAGCTGAGTCCTGAAGAGGCAAAAAAAATGCAGGATTTTATTTTCCACTGGATCATTCAAAAATCGATAGAATATGATCTGCCCATTCAGATCCATACAGGTTACCTGGCAGGAAACGGCAATCTCCTTGAGAACGGGAAGCCCGTAAAATTGAATAACCTTTTTCTGAAGTATCCGCAGGCCAGGTTTGTTTTATTTCACGGAGGCTATCCATGGACAGGTGAATATGCTGCATTTGGAAAAATGTTCCCCAACGTTTACCTGGATATTGTATGGTTACCTCAAATTTCCCGTGAAAAAGCTGCCACGGCGCTCGATGAGATATTTGACTGTGTTCCCTATAATAAATTATTCTGGGGAGGCGACTGTGCTTTAATTGAAGAAGCAACCGGGTCGCTGGAATTTGGGAAAGAGGTTGTTGCAGAGGTATTGGCCCGAAGGATTGAGAGAGGATTATTAACGGAAGAAGTTGCCTGTGACATCGTACGAAAGATCTTCAAGGAAAATGCCATTGAGGTATTTAAACTTAAGGAAAAGTTGGGAAGAGAATTGTAGCTTCAACCGGTTCAACATTTCCGACAGAAAAGCCTCCAAATGTAATATTCAAATCTGGTTACTGACCTGATTCAGGACGAATGGGAATAATAATCCTTAAAGTCCGGATCCGGAGGATTCTGTTATGGTAACGACAAAACCGTAAGAAAAAATCACATTCTCCTGTATATCAATGCATTCCTTCTATTTTCAAAGGTTTAATCCCGCATTTTGACCTGGTATATCCAAAAAATAGTCATCTAACGTTTTTAAGCGATAATCAGCTCTTCTAAACTTTTCGACCAGAATAATAGCAATTGGCTTCTTTTTAGTCTTCCGGATTTCTTGTTGTTAAATATTGTAATTCTTTGTAATTTCCTTTAATATTTTCTTGAAGAAAATAATTCATCCTGGGAGTGACATGGCGAAGCTGTATGATACCGGTTAAAAACTTAATGAGTTCTTATTTTAATTTTCCACCATTAAGATGTGATATCCAATCAAAATGCAGTATTATTAGCCATATTAAGAGCACTATCCCGCAAATGGCAGTATATATGTTACATGTATCAGATATTTTGACTCAATCCTCTAATGCTCGACACAAAAGATTAAAATCTCTTATATTTGTTTTATGATGGACCGAAATCAAATAGATACTACTATAATAAAGTACCTTGAATCATACCAACCTGAGAGAATAGGTATATTTGGATCTTATGCAAGAGAAGAACAAACTAAAGGATCCGACATAGATATTCTTGTTAGCTTCAAAGAGACAATTTCTCTTTTTGACTTGGTGAGAATTCACCAAGAGTTATCTGACCTTCTAGGTATTAAAGTAGATCTTGTGACAGAAGGTGCACTTAAAAATGAAACACTCAAAAAGTATATTTATCAGGATCTACAATTAATTTTTGATGAGAAGTGATTCAGTCTATATTGAGCACATTATATCGAGCATTAATAATATCCTGGAGTATATTACAGGGCTAAATCTTGAGACTTTCCTTGAAGACAATAAAACACAGGATGCCGTTGTACGACAATTCGAAATAATTGGTGAGGCTACAAAACGGATATCCACCGATTTTCGAGATAATCATCCGGATATTCCCTGGTCAGAAATGGCTGGAATGAGAGATGTACTTATTCACGATTATATTGATGTGAATTTTGAAATCGTATGGAAAACAGCAACCGAGAACATACCTGTCCTCAAAGACACTATCCTTAAATTGAAATAGATATAGGGACTTAACATTACCTATTATCAGGAATTATTCCACATGTAACATTCATTAAACCGGACGCCTGATTTGTCTGCGGCTCTGATCAGCGACAGTGCAGGCGCCGGTTAATTCCACCGTTATACTTTCATTGGATTTATCGAACAATATGTAAAATGATTTCAAAGGCTTCACCAACAACTTTGATTGCATCTCTTCTTTTAGTTTGTTCATGCGAATATTCAACAAAAGAAGAAAATTTCAAGGAAATTGATCCGGCAGAAACACCAACCACGGGTGAGGTCCATATTGTAGGATACGACAGGGATACTTTATGGATCTGGGAGAATACTGTAATCGAAGTTGAACTGAAAGATAGTGAACTTACCCCATTTTTATATACTATCGAAGGTGAAGGGATTTTTGCTCCTGCAGATCCTGATAATCCAGAGATATTTACAATTTATCCTAATTATTCAGAAGAAGGAATTTACACAATAGTTGTCAGTGTAATTACCCATTCAGGATCTTCTAGTATTGCAGATAGGCTAGGTATTGAAGGCTGGATAATTCAGAGAGAATATACGGTCATAATAACGAGGGGTCCACCCATTATCGAAGATATCGGACTAGTATACGAAATAAATGAAACCGGCTATCTCGAAGTACATTGGAACAAATATCAAGATAACGACTTTCATAGCTATACCTTGCATTTTGGACAACCGGAGTTTAAAGTAACAATCAAGGATCCTGATAAAAACTTTTATATCTATAAGGACTTTTTCGGATTTCAAACCTATGCAACCCTTGATTTCACTGTAGTCAAAGAGATTATGTTGGTTCAAACCAGTGACACATTACAAATGCAGTACTATGAACCAAATCTGTTTTTTCATTTTAGGTCGGACAAATTGAAAATATCCTGGCAAGAATTCCCAATACCGATCTATTATTCACTGAAATACCGGGATCAATTAGTAATGTCATTCGATACAGTTAATTCATTTACGATGGATATGCCAGATCCGGGTCACAATATCCCATTTACAATATATTTCTCACCCATTGGAAGCAATAGCCTTGATGATGACAGAACTTTATCCTTTATACGTCAAATTAATATTTCTGAGCAACCTTGACTATGAGAAAAATCTTATATATAGGTTTTATTTCACTTTCGACGGCATTAGCTGTTAACAGCCAGGAGGTAAGATTAACATACAAGTTCGGTTACGGATTTTATTCCGCCCTCGAAGAATTGCGTGAATTCAATAAATGGATATTTCACCTTAATCCTTATGATATCCATCCGGAACTTATTGAAAATTACCCTCCATGGATTAACCATTCATTTTCAGCAGAAATAGAAACTGTTAAAAATCTTCACCTTGGAGTTACTGGTTCCTTTTACTCTACAGGATCAAAAATAGGAATCTCTGATTATTCGGGTTCCTATTCATTTGAATCCATACTGAATTCCTATTTCGGGGGACTATCTAGTAGTTATTATTTTGTTAACAATGAAAAGCGGCATAATATCCTGAATCCGTATCTCTCTCTACGAACAGGCTTTATTTTTACCAAACTTAAGATTTCTGAACACCTTTCTGCCGGTGGTTATAACCAATCGGAAGCAATCCATAATTCGAGTAGGGGCATAATGTTTACACCTGGAATTGGACTTAAAACCAGGATTTTTCACTGGTTGGAAACAGATGTGATTCTAGCTGGCAGACTATCGCCTAAAACAAAATTACATAATCCAGAGGATGAGGCCCAAACTATCAGACGTGTATACAAAAATGTGAATGTCAACTGGTCTGGATTTCAGGTTGGTGTGGGATTGAATATTGTACTGAATAATGGATACAGAAAAACTGGTAGAGATGGAACCAACTGAATGTTTTCCTGTAAACTTGTGTTCTAATGGGTTTATTACAAAACAGAATAAGAGAAGTATAACAAGCCGCTGAAGCCGACCGTTTAACGCGTGTCACGCACTTTGCAAAATAGCAAAGCTCGCGCCACGCTACGGCGGCTTAACTCCACCGTTCCATAGATTGAAGCAGGCAAGCAAGAATGAAAATAGGATTTACACATACTCGCTAGTATAGGGCAAAAAAAAAACACCAAATATCAATGTGGAAGCACTACTTGGAGGAACGAGAAACAGAGCGCTTATTAATCCGGCCACTAGTTATGAGCGATTATCAGGCTTGGCATGAATTTATTATGGATGAAGTCGCAACAAAGTTTTTCCCAGATGAATGGAAACTAAAACCTGAAAAATCCGGTGAGTGGATTAATCTTCAACTAAAAAGATATAAGGAAAATAGATATGGTCTGCAAGCATTGATTGAGAAGAAATCAGGTGAGCTAATTGGGCAATGCGGTCTTCTTACTCAAACCATAGGCGGTTGTAATGAACTGGAGATAGGTTATCATTTAATTCCTCGATATTGGGGTAATGGATATGCAACAGAATCTGCTAGAGAGTTTAAAAAACTGGGCTTTGAGAATAATCTAACTGAATCTATAATCTCCATAATTGACTTGGATAATATCTTATCTCAGAAAGTTGCCCAAAGAAACGGGATGATCAGAGAAAACAAAACAATTTTTTTGGGAATGGATGTTTTTATCTATAGAATAACACGGGAAGAATATATGATAAACCGCCCCGAATAGTAGGTATGGGAAAGATTATAGTCAGCCGTTTATCGGAGGGCTCACTATGGATTCATTAAAGCCGACCGCTAACGCGTGGCACGTACCTTGCAAACCTCCTGCCAATAGCACTGGGTTGAATTTCGATGCAAAGTGCGCGCCACGCTACGGCGGCTTAGTTCCACCGT
>CAYZEZ010000250.1:0-7017 GCA_964477295.1 uncultured Bacteroides sp.
CACTTTTTATTGCCAGGTTATGCTGCTCAAGCTGATAACCCAGGATGGCAATTGGGTGACCAATCTCATAATTTATTTTCCTGCTGCATATTAATGAAGGGATGTCCCTGAATTCAGGATCATCAAGTCCAATGATAACGTATCCTTGATTACTGTTTCCGCCGGGATGAATTAATTTCTTTTTGAAATCTGTAAATGAGTAGCTTTTACTTGCGCTTTCTGAGCAACCATCATCCATCGAAAACCTCAGAAGGACAGAATCCGGGCTGCCGAATTTATCTGTTATATCATCCGTTATCAGATAATTCTTAATCTTAAAGCCGGTAAAAGTAGTAATGCGGGTGCCAGCCTTGCTCATGAAGTGGATTGAACAGACTGAGGGATGTACTTGCTTCCAGATTTTCCTGATCATCGGTTATGGATTAAATACTTAAAATTTCATTTGTAAATTAAAGGATAACCTTACTGATTACAATACACCTTTCAGGGGATACCCTTTTAATATAAATCCAGATCAACCATTTTAACGTCGAAATTGCATGAAAGGACAGAAAAATTTTATCAAAATTATAAATTTATTGACCAAAATGCATATTTCAGTGAAAGAAGATTCATAGGGTTTGAACCAAGCCCTTCCAGATCTGCTGGAATAAACCGCAAAACCCGATCATAGTAAAGAGGAACAATAACCGCTTCATCCATGATCATTTGGTCCATTTCAAGGTATAAAGGATACCTGACACTATCTTCTGAAATGGCAAGTGCCTTTTCGAACAAACGGTCAAATCCGGGATTCGAATAGTGGGTATAGTTAGGACCGTCGGGACTGAAGTTTTTGGAATAGAAGAGCGAGAGATAATTTTCTGCATCCGGATAATCGGCAATCCATGATCCACGGAAAAATGCGAGCTGTGCATTAGCCATCCGGCTTCTGAAGGCTGCGCCGGTGTTTACGTCAATTTTAATCTTTATCCCGATGGCTCCCAGTTCATGCTGAATAAACTCACACAGATCCAGGTAATCAGAAGTGGTAGTGAGAGTTATCTCTTCCAACCCATTCCCATCCGGATACCCTGCTTCGATTAAAAGAGACCTCGAACGATCCGGCTGGTATGAATAACCATCCACTCTGCCGGCAGAATAGGAAGGCATTCCCTCCGGGATAAATCCGTACACAGCAGGTGTACCCACATTGTTTCGCAGGTATTTCATCATTCTTACCCTGTCGAATCCATAATTAATGGCCTGTCTGATACGGGGATCGAATAGTGGTTCCGGAACGATGTCCCTTTTACCAGAATCTACCAGGAATCCAAGATATTCAGTATTTAAATAGGGCTGGCTGATCAGCCTGATTTTTTGACCATAGGTTGGATTAAGATTTCCATTACGGGTAATGAGTTCGTCTTTATAGGCTTTATGAACACCACTCAGAAAGTCGATATTGCCAAGCATGAATTCCATAAACTCCGACTGTTTGTCCTTAATAAATGTAATGGATACTCCATCGAGATATGGAAGATGATTTCCCCGGGCGTCTTTCTCAAAGTAACCAGGATTCTTCAGTAGTACCAATTTTTCATCTTCCCGCCATGCTTTAAAACAGAATGGACCGGTTCCCACCGGATTATTTCGAAAATCATCTCCGTAATGTTCAACTATTTCTTCCGGAACAACTGAACAATATGGCATTGAAAGGATACCTATAAAAGCAGGAAAAGGATCTTTCAGGAATATGACAAAGGTAGTGTCTGCAGGTGCATAAAATCCATTTGTCGCTTCAGGATATTCCCTGTCAACATGCTGGAAGATCCAGGCTCCAGGCGATGCTACAGCAGGATCCACTATCCTTGATAAACTGTAAACAAAATCCTGTGCTATAACCCTCCTTCCTTTACCTTGAGGAAAAATCGGGTGGTCGTGAAAATAAACATCATCCCTCAGATGGAATGTGTATGTCAGGCCGTCCCTGCTAATATCCCAGGAACTGGCAATACAGGGCCTGATGTGCATACTGTCGTCAATTTGGACAAGCCCATTAAACAGTTGGTTTACAGGCCAAATGATGGTTTGATTCCTGGCAAAGGCCGGATCCAGCGTTGGAATACCCTTCGATTCGTTATACCTGAAAACGTTCCTGCGGCCTTGCTGATCATGTTTGCAGGACACAAACAATACAATGATTAAGATACCGATAAAAATATTACGCTCCATATCACTTGTCGTAAGCTTCAGTGAACGGATGCGAATTTACAAAAACTCCGGGGCTTTAACCCAACATTTTAAAACCTCACTGTTATTCCGGCCATGAAGTGAATACCGGCCTGCGGGAAATAACCATCCATGAAATATTCTTCACCACCGTAATTATACCTGTATACCCAGGCATTGCTTTCATACTGTATATTAAAAATATTATTCGCCTGGAACCGGATGGTTATCTCTTCAACTAACGGAGGCTTAAAGGAAAAACTGGCATTAATATTATTCAGAAAATAGGGATCCAGTTTCCTTTCTTCTGACGCGGTATTATCGATGTATTGTTTTCCTACATATTTCGAAATCAGACTGATCTTCAGGTTGTCAATGATTTCAAATGACAGTTTGCCGGCGGCGATCAGCTCCGGCGAAAATGAGAGATGAGTCTCTTCGAGTTCCCTTGACAGTTGTTGCGGTTCATTCATTGGATCATCCCAGTAATCCCAGTTGTCGACATACTCGGTAAATTCACTGATCCTGTTCCTGCTTAATGTGGCATTCATATCCCAGGATAGCCTGCTCATTATGTTTACACCCGTCTCCAGTTCAATTCCTGCCCTGTAGCTGTCATTCACATTGGTCATGATGGGTGCCCCGGTATTGTTGATCTCTCCGGTAAGAACAAGCTGATCTTTATAATCCATATAATACACTGTGGTTGCAAGCTTCAAATGATTCATTCCCAGCCGGTAACCTAACTCATAATCAAACAGCGTTTCAGCTGCGGCCACCGGATGTAACGGGTCTGCATCGACAAAGTTTGACCGGTTTGGTTCTCGGCTGGCAGTGGCAAAGGAGATAAACAAACTTTGAGAATTGCTCATTTGATAGTGAAGGCCAAACTTTGGATTGACAAAAGTATATTCGTGATCCTGTCCTATGTCTCTAAGATCGTCATGAAGTCCTGTGATTTCATGCAGGATATGCCGTACCTGAATATCTCCGAAAATATTGAGAGAACGAAAAACCTGGTAATTCAGCTTTGCGTACAGGTTTCCATCCCGTTTCAATCCTGTTCCCCTGTACCATTCATGTTTATTCTCCAAAGTCCCGCTAAACCTTGCCCAGATTATCCTGCCAAAATGAAGTCCGTCATAATAACTGAAACCTCCTCCAATGGTTGCATCGAACTTTCCATAATGATATCGTGAAGAAAAAGTGGTTCCTAGAAAATCATTGACCAGCCATTTTTGCCTGATCAGATCAGAGCTTGTGATTAAAGTATCCCCGATGCTTAAATCCGGAATACCATAATCCGCCAGTTCATCATCCTCCCTGTACGATTCATAATAACCCCTCCCATGGGTATAATGCAAGGCAGTGTTTATTGTCCAGTAGTCATTTATTTCATATGAATATAACAACTGATAATGGTCCTGCTGGTAATTGTCTGTTTGATTATCATAATAATCCACATCATTATTCTGGTCAAGATACATCCCGCTTGGATTGTAGGTCCGGTCGGTCTCCAATATCTCCGAAGGTATTCCCAACCATGACTGGTACGTTTTCTCCTTCCCGGAAAAAATATTGAGTTTCACCATGCTTCTTTTTGAATAATAAGCTCCCTGAATATAAAACGAGCTCAGATCGGCAAAAGCCCTGTCAATATAACCATCCGAGTTGATCTTCGACATCCTCAGATCCATCGTAAAATGGTTTTTTAAAAGACCGGATCCCACACTTATTGTATTCTTTAAAGTATTAAAGCTACCATATGAGGAGCTGATTTCAGCGTAGGCCCTCCGGTTCATTTTAAATGTCTGAAAATTCAGTGTGGCTCCAAATGCCCCTGCGCCGTTGGTGGATGTCCCGACACCCCGTTGAATCTGGACATTATCGACTGAACTCGCAAAATCGGGAAGATCGACCCACCAGACACCATGGGATTCAGCATCATTCAGTGGTATGCCATTGATTGTAATGTTTATTCTGTTCATATCAGTACCCCGGATCCTGAAACTGGAGTAACCGATTCCGGTACCAGCATCAGATGAGGTGACAATAGAGGGTGTAAGACTCAATAAATAGGGTATGTCCTCTCCGAAATTCCTTTCCTTCAGGGCATCCTGTGTCACGGTTGAGAAGGCAAATGGACTATTTTCCCTGGCCCTGGTTGCAGATACGACCACTTCCTCTGCAAGAATATTTGCCTTGGTTAACTTAAAGTTGAGTTCAGTATCCGATTTCAGGTTAATGATCTGGGTTTTCGACGTGTAGCCAACATAGGAGACCCGTATGATATATGATCTGTTTTTTAACCTGTTAATCCTGTAATAACCATCGATATCCGTGATCGCTCCCTGAAAGGTTTGATCTACATAGACATTGGCTCCGACAAGGGGTGATCCGAAATCATCGGTAATTACACCATAAATTGCTGATTGAGCATAGATGATAAGAGGCATACTACTAATCAGCAAAAGCAGCAGTATCTTTTTCATAGCCGAAGCATTAAATAATATTTACAAATAATTATCATTTCCCTCCGCCGGCATTATCCGGTTCAGGTTCTAAGGGTATAATCTCAGCCTTTAATATTCGGCACCCCCTTAGAGAAAGCGAGACAAAGATAAGGCAGAAAAGGGTGTAATCCAAAAAACAAAAGGCTGTATCCATGCATTTTGATCATGCATTGATACAGCCCTGTGCTTTTTCTTGATTTGGATTCCCTATTCTACATTCAAAACATCTTTAAATGCTTCGATAAAGGTTTCTTTTGGCAGGGCTCCCATCGCCATCTGAGGCTGGCCCTCCTTAGGAACAAACAGCAGTGAAGGAATGCTCTGAATACCAAAAACTCCGGCCAGCTCGCGCTCCTCTTCAGTATTTACCTTATATACATGCAGTTTCCCATCAAACTCCTCAGCAAGTTCCTCGAGAATCGGTGCAACTACTTTGCAGGGCCCGCACCAATCTGCATAAAAATCGATTATACACGGTAACTTACCCTCATACTTCCAGTCTTTGCTTTGCTCAAAATTAAAGACCTTCTCCTTAAATGTGTCAATTGTTAAATGTTCGGTCATTCTGTTCTGCTTTAATATTTAATCATTTAAATATGTACAAAAGTACAAATTTCTCAGTTATTCTCAAATTCTATGCCATAGCAGTGATCGGTGAACAGTGATCGGTGATCCCGGTGTATGCCTGCCTGCCGGCAGGCAGGAATTGGGAGTATTAGCAAGTATCGTTTATTCATACGTTTGCTTACACGGTAAAGGATTACAGTGATTCTGCCACTAATCGCACCCAAATCCCCCACCCTCACTCCCGATTCACGACTCCCGATTCACTATTCACCGAAATTTGTAATTTTGTCATGAATAAGAACAAATTGTCATATCTACATATGAAGAAATGTCTGAATAATAATATTTTTCAGATAATAAGTAATATAGCTTCAGAAAGGGGCATGGAAATATTTGTTGTCGGGGGATTTGTAAGGGATTGCATTCTTGAACGTGTCCGCCAGGATACCGACATTGATATTGTTGTTGTGGGAAGTGGTATTGACCTGGCCAAAAAAGTGGCTGATGCTATCGGGAAGGAAACACCTTTGACGGTGTATAAAAATTATGGTACTGCCATGTTGAAATATGGTGATACGGATATTGAATTCGTGGGGGCACGAAAGGAATCTTACCACCGTGACTCCAGGAAGCCGGTTGTTGAAGATGGAACCCTTGAAGATGACCAGATGCGAAGGGATTTTACTATCAATGCCATGGCGATCGGATTATTTGGCGATAAGTATGGCGCCCTGGTCGATCCCTTTAACGGGATGGATGATCTGGAAAACAAAATCATACGAACACCACTTGATCCCGATATAACTTTCTCTGATGACCCATTAAGGATGATCAGGGCTGTCCGGTTTGCATGCCAGCTTGGATTTGATATCCATCCGGAGACCTTCCAGGCGCTCGGCCGCAATAAAGAACGCATTAAAATTGTCTCGGCAGAAAGGATCTCCGATGAGCTGAATAAGATCATGATGGCAGACAAGCCATCTGACGGATTTAATTTACTCGATAAATCGGGACTGCTGGCTGTTATATTCCCGGCTGTGCAAGCTTTGAAAGGTGTTGATGAAGTTAATGGAGTCAGGCACAAAGACAATTTTTACCATACCATTGAGGTGCTGGATAATCTGAGTGAAAAATCGGATAACCTCTGGTTGCGCTGGGCGGCGCTTCTTCATGATATCGCCAAGCCGAAAACCAAAAAGTATGAGCCTGGAATTGGCTGGACTTTTCATGCACATGAATTTGTCGGCGCCAAAATGATCCCCGGTCTGTTCCGGTCGATGAGGCTCCCGCTCAACGAGAAAATGAAGTACGTCCAGAAATTGGTTCAACTGCACCTGAGGCCTATCGTATTGTCTCAGGATGAGGTGACCGATTCAGCTGTAAGGCGCCTTATCTACGATGCGGGCGATGACCTGGAAGACCTTATGATGCTGTGTGAAGCAGATATCACTTCTAAGAATGAAAAAACAGTCAAACGTCACCTCAGGAACTTTCAGCTGGTAAGACAAAAAATGATAGAGCTGGAAGAAAAAGATTCGATACGGAACTTTCAGCCACCCATCACAGGTGAGGATATTATGAGGATATTTCAATTGCCTCCATCCAGACCGGTTGGTGTGATCAAGAATGCCATAAAGGATGCCATTATAGATGGCGATATTCCGAATGATTACGACGCTGCTTACAGGTTCATGCTGGAAAAAGCCAAAGAGATTGGTCTGGAGCC
>CAYZEZ010000251.1:0-6980 GCA_964477295.1 uncultured Bacteroides sp.
CAGGTTGCAGGTTGCAGGTTGCAGGTTGCAGGTTGCAGGTTAGCCTTTGAGCATGTGTGTGGGTATTTTATTTTATTTAAATTACTTGTAACTTGTAGGATGGAACTTTTATGGGCTGTGGCCTGTTGATTTTTTTGTATCATTGATCCGTCAGCTTAGCCAGACGGCAAACCAGGAACCTGAAACCAAGAACAATAATATTATGGAGCCAGACCTTTTCAATCCGAACGTAACTGACTATAAAAAAGCCATTGTCATAGGCGCGTCCTCTGGCATCGGAAGGGCTGTGTCACGAATCCTTGTTAAAAAAAATTACAGGGTTGGCATAACGGGACGAAGGGAAAACCTACTTAAGGAGTTACAGCAGGAAAATCCGGAGAAGTACATCTTCAGGGTTTTTGATATTCGGGATATGTCCAAAACATCAAAAAACCTGAACGATATAATCAAGGAGCTTGGAGGGTTGGATCTGCTGGTCATGAGTTCCGGGATAGGTTTTGTTAATGAAGAACTTGATCTTGAGCCGGAATTCCGTACGATCGAAACCAATGTGACCGCATTTACAGATATAATCACATTTATTTACCGGTATTTCCAGCAGCAAGGCAGGGGACATATTGTCGGGATAACTTCCATTGCAGCTTTGCGGGGTAATTCTGCGGCGCCGGGTTATAATGCATCCAAATCATACCAGATGAACTACCTGGAAGGATTACGCATTAAATCAAAAAAGCAAAAGCTTCCCATAACAATTACTGATGTGAGGCCCGGTTTTGTGGCCACCGATATGGCAAAGGGAGATACACTATTCTGGGTTGCATCGCCGGAAAAAGCAGCTGTCCAGATTTTCAGGGCCATAAAGAGAAAAAGAAAGAAAGTATATATAACCAAACGCTGGAGACTTTATGCATTGTTCCTCAAAATATATTATTTTAACCGCTGATTTACCAAATGCATAACTATGTCTCAAAAATCAAAAAACACTGTCTGTGTTCATGCAGGAACAAAAGTAGATAATGTCTTTCGTGGAGTAAACACACCTATCCATACATCCACCTCTTTTGAATATCTTGAGCTTGAAGAAGCCCTTTATCCCAGGTATTTCAATACTCCTAATATAGAATCACTTAACATCAAACTGGCTGAACTGGAACAAGGTGAAGCAGGACTTGTTTTCAGTTCGGGAATGGCAGCTATCTCCACCACACTGTTTACCTTCCTGAAAAAAGGGGACCATGCAATTTTCCAGAAAGGATTATATGGAGGCACTTTTCATTTTGTCACCAGGGAATTGGAAAACTTTGGTATTGGCTTCGATATTACTCCTTCCAATGAACCGGAGGAATTTGAAAAACTAATTAAACCGGAGACCCGGTTGGTCTTTATTGAAACACCATCGAATCCATTGCTGGATATTACTGATATTCAAGCCATTGCCAATCTTTGCAAGGCCAAGAAACTGGTCTCGGTAATTGATAATACCTTCGCTTCACCGATAAACCAGAATCCATTGGCACATGGCATTGATATTGTCACCCACAGTGCTACCAAGTACCTGGGCGGCCACAGTGATATTTGTGCTGGAGCAGTTATTTGCTCGGCAGAGAAGCTACAAAAGATCAGGAAGATTGCCCTGAACTTTGGTGGTAGTTTAAATGCACTCACCTGTTATATGCTGGAGCGTAGCATAAAAACTCTCGGCATCAGGGTAGGCAGGCAAAACGAGAACGCCCAGCTCATTGCCGAATACCTTCAGGGTCACCCTGGCATTTTGAAAATTAATTATCCGGGATTGCCCGGGCACGCGGGACATGAGATAGCAAAGAAACAAATGGTTGGATTCGGAGGCATGCTTTCTTTTGAGTTGCGCGACAGAGATCCTGTTGTTTTTCAAAAGTCCCTGAAAATGATCAGGCCGTCAGTAAGCCTGGGCGGAGTAGATACTATCGTTTGCTCCCCTGCCCTTACCTCACACCGGCACCTCAGTCCGGAAGAAAGGATCAGTGAAGGCATTGGGGATAACCTGATACGTTTATCCACTGGCATCGAAGCCATTGATGATATTACGGCTGATCTTGAACAGGCCCTTTTATAATCTCTAAATATAGTCCTGAAATAATTATCTTCGCTTGAAATTCTGAAGCATCATGGCATTTATACTGGAAGAATCGGACCTGAAGAAATTCATACTTGTTGGAGACCGGGTTTTAATAAAACCAAAAAATCCCCAGGACAGGACAAAATCAGGGTTGTACCTGCCTCCCGGCGTCCAGGAAAATGAAAAAATCCATCTTGGATATGTTTTAAAAGTAGGTCCCGGCTATCCGATTCCGGCCATCCAGGATATCGATGAACCCTGGAAAGATAAAACCGAAGAGGTAAGATATGTGCCCCTTCAGCCGAAGGAGGGAGACCTGGCCATTTACCTCCAGAAGAGCGGATACGAAATCGAATTCAAGAAGGAGAAGTACATTATTATCGCCCACTCTGCCATACTTCTTCTTATACGGGATGAGGGTCTGTTTGATGAATAATGGTTACCCGACAAGCGATTTTCTGATAATCTGCCATAAATCATATTTTACCCTGATAAAACTTTTTACATTCGATTCGGTCTAATCATAAATCTGTTCTGCAAATTATAAACCAAAAAAACCATGAAGAATTTACAATTATTCTGCGCCGTACTAATATTGGGTACAGCTACATCCGGATTTTCACAGGATCCGGTAGACAAAGGTCTGGATGCCATCACCCTTGAAGCTGTTCAGGGGCAGCTGGAGTTTCTGGCTTCCGATTGGACACAAGGAAGGGAAACCTCCACTCCGGGAATTTATATGGCAGCCGATTACATTGCCAGCATGTTTAAAGTGTATGGTCTTGAACCTGCAGGTGATGAAAAGATGATAATGCCCAGTTGGGAAGAACGCCGTGCCGGGAAAAGACCCACTACGGTTACGACCTATTTTCAGAACTTCAAATTGATCCAGGTAGAGCAGGGAGATGATCATGAGTTGTCTGTTAACTCAGGCTCCCGCACGATTCATTTTGAGCCGGGTGTTGATTTTAGTGTTTATGCATCTGATCCTGCGGTTGAAGTGAATGCTCCTGTTGTATTTGTCGGATACGGATATGTGAACGAAAAAGAAGGGTATGATGATTTCAAGGGTGTAGATGTAAAAAACAAGATCATTTTAAGATTGGTTGGATATCCCGGGCATGATGATCCCGACTCAAAAGGCTATGAGAAATTCAAGGAACAAACACCACAACGAAGATACTACAGAAGAAGCAGTCCAAAGGATGATGCAGCAAAGAAAAAGGGAGCCCTGGCTATTATTGAAGTCGATCTGAATAAGGATGTCACATCGGGAATGGGCAGTAACCTGCCGTTCAGATATAACGAGAGGATGTATGAAGGGGATGATCCTCCTCCATCAGCTCAGCGGTTGAGATTAAGGCTTCCGGAAGATACGCTTGACATGAATCCTGTCAGGATGAGTGTTAGCAACCGGGTACTGAATGAAATCATCGCAGGCTCCGGCATAAACCCCGGAGCATATGCAAATAGCGTTAAAAACACACTTAAACCTGTCCCAAAAGCAATAAATAAACTGGTCCATTTGAAAACCGATGTCAAAACCAAAGCCGTCCAGGTAAGAAATGTTGTTGGCATGATACCGGGTAAGGATACCACCCGTAATATAGTGATTGGCGGACATTACGATCATCAAGGTGAATATGGCGGATTTATCTGGAACGGAGCCGATGATAATGCTTCGGGAACAGTAGGTATGATGACCATTGCAAAAGCCATGATGGCTACCGGTGAAAAGCCAGAGAAAAATATCATATTCTGTGCCTGGACAGCTGAAGAGAAAGGACTGATCGGATCGAGGTATTTTGTAGATAATTTTCCGGATGCTGCAGAAAACATAGATCTTTATCTGAATTATGACATGATCTCAAGAGACAGCCCGGATGATGAAGAGGGAAAAAATATTTCTATGAATTATACTTCGGGATATAAAGCTCTTGAAGATGATACAGAGGGGTACAATGAAAAATATGATATGGGCCTCGAGATCAGCTTCAGGGCGAGCGACAGGCCAGGTGGGGGAAGCGACCACAGTTCTTTCTCCAGTGTAGATATTCCAATATTCTATTTTATGGCTGGATTCCCACCTGAATATCATCAACCCGATGATCATGTTGAACTGGTTAATTGGGATAAGATGGTGAAGATTATTAAGCTAGGGTATCTTAATATTTATAAGTGGGCCAACGAAGAACTGGAGAAATCGGCAGACAGCAGTCAGTAGTCAGAAGTCAGAATACAGAGGACAGAAGAGGACGGGCAGCTGCCGATTAAGGGCTGAAGTTAAATATGGGCCATAGAGTATAAACTTTGTGGCCTTTTTTGTATGTTTATACTTACGTGGACATTTAAAAATTAATATCATGGTAAAAGAAAAAGAGACCAGGAAGAAGAGCAACAAAAAAGAACCACAGAAAAACCTGAAAGAGAAAAGAGCTGCCAAAGCTGCCAAGCGACAGGAAAAATCAAGATAATCTCATTACAGGCTGGTTTCAGAAGCATTGGTTATTTAAAATACTACTTTCATTAAGGGATTTCCTTTGGATAAAATGAATTCCATGAAGAAGCTTATCCCTTATCCCCTAAAAATGATGCTTTTGTCATTCAGGACACCTGAGCTGATGAAAATAGCATTACAGGAAGAGCTGGATATTAGTTTTCTCAGGAACTCCTTATAATCGCAAGGAGCTGTTGATTACAGTAAATTCTTTGATGATTAATGAAACGACAGAGCCGGGTCATTACCTGCAAATCGTCGTGTAAAGCCTTTCATAAGCAGATATGCCTGTTTCCCCTGGAATCTATTTACCCAGATCCTCCTTTAACTGTTCGAGCAGTTTGGAGCTTAATTCAGGATCATCGCAGTCAACTATCCCCGCAAGGTATTTTCCATTCAGTAACACTTCAATATCACCATTGTAAGGATCCTTTACAGTGTATCTGCCATCTTTAACTTCAATTTCCTGTTTAGTAAAGGCAAAGTATTTCTTTAGCATTTCCTGAACCGTTGCAGGATCCCCGGTGGTGATAATGAACAATTTAAACTCTGTTCCGTCAATGTTATAAGGGGCAATGAATGCTGAGTGCAAAAAGTCAAAACCCAGGAAATTCTCTGCAATATAATGATCTGTATGAGCTTCCGTTGCAGGAAAATACCTGAGTACAGATGGCCAGAATAATTTCTGTTTAAGGTGTTCCTGGATCTTTCTCCCTATCTTATCCATTTGTTCGTTAAGATCTTCCGCTTCATCAAAGCATGACATCTTTATATAATAGTATCCACACTGAAAATTCAATATCCCATCCTCCTGGTAGCCTTCCAGTCCAATATCTATAAACTCATATTCGGGGCTCCGTTCGGTTGTATAAATGCCATAGGCATTATTGTAAGTGCTGTGATGGTATAACTCCACCCTTATTGAAACACCCTCATCGTTTTCATAGTCAGCGAGGTGCAGATCCTGGAAATCATAGCTCAAATAAGCATCTGCGGCACCATCGATCAGGTCCCATAAATTTCCCGGCACATATACTTTTTCATTTGGAATTAATTTCCAGCCTTCGATTTCAGGAAAAAGAGCGGAGGAATGGGCGTATGAATAAGCAGCTAAACCAAGCAGCAGGATTAAGGAAAATTTCTTTATCATGGCTAATTTATTAAGTTACGGGTTGCGGGGAGGAGAGAGTGAGAGAAAGAAGCAAATTATTCAATGCTAAAGATACAAGGATTATGCCAGGAAGTCGCGGGGTATGCCTGACAATCTGCTCACCTTATTGATTTTCTCAGCCACAGGGAACCCTTTCGTACAACTTACTGTGCAGGCGGTACAATCTGCACATGGATTGCTGTTAATATTATAGCCGGCCAGCAGAGAATGAGCTTTCTCAAGGTTCCTGTATCCATAAGCATACATATAGGCCCTCATCAGGTCAGGGACAGGCAGGTTTTTCTGACAGCTCCCATTACAACTCCCACAGCCCTGGCAATACATACCCATCTTATTACCTGCCAATTCAAGCGACCTGGCTTCTTCTTCTGTCATGGTAATATCGGTCATCAATTCCAGGTCGGTTTTCATCTGGTCGAAGGTGGTAAATCCCGGGATAACCGTTGTCACATTGGGATCCTGCAACACCCATTTCAGCGCCGCTTTGGCGTTGACTGGCTTCTGCTTCTCCTGGTCCATATAACCACCGGCCAGATTCTTCATGCCGATGATCCCGATCCCGGCAGCTGCTGCCTTGGCGATGGTTTCTTTCAGTTGAGGATAATGGTCCTGCCTGAAATTAATGGATGTAAGTATAACGTCGATAATTCCCAATTCGATGGCTGTTTCAATAATTTCCACCTCGTTCCTATGGGTAGAAAATCCGATAAACCTGGTCATTCCTTTTTCTTTAGCTTCGGCCAACCCTTCCAGGATCGGTCCGTAAAGTGCAGCCTGCCTTGTAGACGGCATATGATGGTATAAAATATCCACCCTGTCCATCTGCAATCGCTGAAGACTCTCTTCCACATCGCTAATGAATTTCTCCTTGGTTGAGCCGGGCCCCACTATCCCGCTTTGCCAGTCCAAATCAGCAGGAATTACTTTTGTGGCCACAACGATCGAATCCCTGTCCACTTCGCTGAAAACCTCACCAAGCATTTTTTCGTTGTTTCCCTGCATATAAAAATGGGCAGTATCAAAAAGAACAATACCTGATTTCAACGCTGCCTTAACCAGGTTAGGGTTATCTGAGTTCATCACTCCCATGCTGATCACCGGCAACTCAATACCTGTTCTGCCCAGGGTTCTGGTAATAAAAGTTTTTTCATAGACAGGCAATCCTGTTCCGGCTTGCAATTGCCCACCAGCGACTGCAGCGCCTGCAGCCGCCA
>CAYZEZ010000252.1:0-6929 GCA_964477295.1 uncultured Bacteroides sp.
CGAGTTCGAGTCTCGTCGTCACCGCTATTAAGCCTCTCATTATGAGGGGCTTTTTTCGTTTATGCCTTACTATGTTTACATAATAAAAAGTCAAAAAGATCAGAGCTATTATATTGGCTACACTGCTGATCTGGATGCACGGATCACTGAGCATAATGAAGGCTCTACCCGCTACACAAAATTTAAGCGGCCCTGGAATCTTGTATACTCAGAAGAATTTGAAACAAAAAGAGAAGCTTTAATTCGCGAGCGATTCTTAAAGAAGCAGAAAAACAGGGAATTCTACGAAAGGCTAATTAAAAAGTAATGCCGGCCTGTCATCCCGAGTACTCGGGATGAGTTCGAGTCTCGTCGTCACCGCAGGATCCCTCAATAGGACTTAATTGAGGGATTTTTTATCAGATGTCGGTGGTCAGCCGGCATAATTGCATAAATCATTTCCTCCGATTATTCATATCTCAAAGAATCAACCGTGCTTTGATTAGCTGCTTTTTGACTTTGCCAGAGGATAGTAAGCATGGCAATTAGGTAGACAATAAGTCCTGCCGCTATAAATACCCACCAACTTATCTCTGTTTTGTAGGCGAATCCCTGCAACCATTTTCTAAAAGCAAAATAAATCGCAGGAGTGGCTATAACAAGTGCAAGTAATAACCACCTGCTGCTATCCTTTATGAACAGCAAGTGTATATCTCTTGAATTTGCACCATGCACCTTGCGGATCCCGATCTCCTTGGATCTGCGAAGTACTGTATATGCCATCAATCCCATGAGCCCAAGACATGAGACAACGATGGCCAGAATTGACAAAAGAGAGGTAATCCAGCCTATTTTTCTATCCGTTTTATACAAGGCATCAAATTCACTGTCGATAAAAGAATATTCCAGCGGCCGGTAAGGTACGAATGATTTCCAGGCATCCCTTAAAAATGAAATTACTTCTTTTGTTTTGCCGTGTTTTATCCTTACACTGATAAAGCTTTCCGATCCAGGTGCAATGAGCACCATTCCCATGGGTTCGATAGGGTTATGCAATGATTCATAATGAATGTCCTCTACAACACCGATGACTTTATAAGTCCTGTCAAGTTTATACCTTTTACCGATAGGTTCTTTCCACCCAAGTCTTTTAATCGCAGTTTCGTTCATTACTATTCCCAGGTGATCGGTTGAGTAGGATCTGTCAAAAAACCTGCCTTGTTTCAATTTCATACCAAGGGCATTGAGATAATCATAATCACAATAAATTACAGTTACATGACAATCCTCTATCGCTGAATCGACAGGATGTCCCCATACACTAAAATTATCTATCCCCGGTACACTTTCTGAACTTGAAACCTGTATAATATTGGTATTTGTACGTAATGTCTGCTTGAACGCATCGTGAGATGAATCCAGGTACCAGGGATTTTTTACCAGCAATATGTTTTCTTTGTTGAAACCTTTCTCGGTCTCCTGATTCATATATCTGAACTGTTTAAACACAAACATGGATCCCGTAAGGAAAAATATGCAAAGTGCATACTGAAGGATAATAAGTTTTGAATTAAAAAACACTCCGACTGTTTTGAATTCTTTCCATACTTCAAGATCACGTGTAGTATTGTTCGAAACAAGAATAAAAGCTGGATAAAGACCGGCTAACAAGCCCATGATCATGACGATGGCAATTCCTGCTAATAGGTGACCAGTTGAGTAGAGCATGGATCTGTCAAGAGTCCTTTCCACCAACTGCTGGAACCAGGGAAATACCAGTTCGATTATACATAAAGAAAGAACCAGGGCAACCAGGAAAATAAGGACAGCATCAATAAGGAAATACAGTAGTTCACTCGAAGTGGAAGCACCAAACATTTTCTTAATTATAACCTCTCTCCTGCGACTGAGGGATTGGCTTGTGTGAAGGTTTACAAAGTTTATTATGGATATCAGCAAAATGAGTACCACGAGGACTGAGAAAAAGTAAACAGTAAAATAACTACCCCTGGGGGTCTCATAACCGGTAGGGTAAACTTTGGTGTTCAAGTGAATATCCTGAATGGGTTGCAGAAGGTAAGTGCTTCTACTGTAATTGAAGTAGTCGGACCCGTAGAATTGTTCCATGAACCCAGGCAACATTGCTTCAATCTTATCTTTCTGATCGGGATCCTCCAACAATATATAGGTCTGAAGAAAATGATTAAAATGACTTGTTTTGTTGATGAACTGAAAAGATGTTGAGGATACTAAAAAATCTGGTCTCATGTGAGAGTTTGCGGGAAAATCCGCAAAAACACCTGTAACTGTATAAATATTGCCAGCTGTTCCAAGATCACTGCTTTCGATAGTAAAATGTTGATTCATTGGATTCGTGTTGGGAAACAGTTTCTCTGCTATGGATTGGCTGATCACAACTGACCAAGGTCCGCTCAAGGATTGACCCGTGTTACCGGCAATAAGCTTTATTCCGAAAACATTAAAAAATGAAGAGTCAACCACCAGAACAAGTCTCTCAGAATACACTTCATCTCCAATAAGAATAATGTTATTGCTGCTGGAATAAAGTCTGGTAGCTGCCAGTACTTCTGGGAACTCAGAATATAGACTTGGAGCCAGGGGTGCCGGAACATCAGTTGAGAATTTTTCACTTCCCTGCCAGTTCCTTATTACTCTGAATGCCCTTTCACTTGTTTTTAATGACCTGTCATAAGAAAGTTCATCAGTAACAAAGGACCAGACCAGAATGGCTACGACGAATCCTGCAATCAATCCTATAATATTTACTATTGCAAGAAGCCGATTTTTAACAAGATTCTTTATGAATATTTTGAAATGATAAGCGAACATTTAAATACAATTTAGCTTCTGGTCCAATGGATGGAACTGTTCTGAATAGTGCCAGAATCTGGGAGAACAATCTTGATTTTCTACTCTAATCAGTAGTAAATATACTTAATATTTGGATGTAAAGATGTTAAAATAAATCATGTTGTTTGTCTGGTTTTCGGCATGGTTTTCAGTTTGGTTGCCGGTTTTGCTTAACCTTATTTTACTTAGTTTAACTGAAAAAGCTCCAAAACAGTCCTGTTTGATCTCTTCCAGAGTTAAAATAGATTAAACTGAGTAAAATTAGATAAAAAAGGTTCCGGTTTCGTCGTCATCGCCTGAAAGCCTTCCAGAAATGGGAGGTTTTTGTGTTATCTCGCACCCTGTCTTGCAAACGTATAGATACGTCAGGCCTGTATGGACACTTTTATATATTTAAAAAGTTGTTAAACAGGTTTGTAAAGCTGTTCGAACACATCCATAACAATGGAAGTTGCTGCAGGCAGGTAGATTTCATCTCTTCGATATTTTTCAGTAAGAAAATGGATAGAAGGCCTGCCATCCATTTTAATAAATTCTTGTCCCAGAAGTCCATCACGGACAAGGGTTCCGATCTTTTCACCGGACAATTGATTGCTCATTTCCCGAAGGAGTGTTTCAGCCATTTTTTTCCCGGGATCGGATTCCAGCCTTCCCCAGAGGTTGACTTTCACAATTCCATCCTCGGGGAGAAGGGATAACGCATGCTGGTCGATGCTGGAGGTTCCGTGAAGTGTGAGTTTTCGACCTATCTTTTCAGTAATTGCCCTGGCTGCATTCGCCCGGTATTTCACGCTTCCCTCTGTACGCCGATGTTCAGTTCCCAGGTTTGCGACGATAAGGTCACACCCGGTATCATAGAAATACTTTGCTGCCACATCTGGATCCGTTATTTGATCAGTTATTTCACCGCGGACATTATTTTCATCATAGTTGTAAATTTCATCCACAGCCCCCTCAATGATAAAATATGATCTGTACCTGGATATAAAATCATTCATCATCCTTGCATTATCCTGTAGGCTGTAATGGCTGCAATCCCACATCACTGAGGAGATAAAATCGCTGTAACCCTCTATGATCCATTCGTCATTCCCGGGTTGTGCATGATCAAGGTGAACGATCATGTCAAGATCAGAATAGGGTCCATCCTCTCTGGCCAGTCTTTCAATATCGGCTTTAACTGCCAGTATCCCTTCCTTTGGATCAGACAAGCCCGTGTAGTTTTTTAACTGCTGCCTCTCGCTGTAAGAACCTGTAAAGGCAATCATCAGCGGCAGGTGCTCTGCCAGTCCGGCATTATCTTTAAATGATTTTGCTCCTTTGAAGATGGCTTCGGTTGTATATACGCTTTCAGTGCAAAAGCAGGGCAGGCTTCTATGGCTTTCCGTATAAGAATTCAGAATGTGCCTTGCCTCTTCTCCATCTCTGATAATTGACATATTGTTCAATTTTTAGTTGCGAACGAACCCAATAGGTCGCCCAGCTTGATATATTTTTTATAAATCCCGTCATAGATATCCTTCAGGTCGCTATGAGGCTCTAATCGGGTAATATGGAAACCGAGGGTGCTATGAATATTTTCCAAACCTCTCGACGGTTCCAGGTTGTTTTTTACCAGGCAAAATAATCCCCAGCTCGATGCTTCGGCCTCTTTGAAGATCTCAACTGGAATTTGCAAAACATCTGAGATGATCTTACATAGAACCAGGTTTTGCGATGCACCGCCACTTAACCGGATCTTTTCAATGGATGCTCCTCCCTTGTGCATGCTTTCTATATTAAACCTGATTTCATAAGCAATTGATTCAAGTAATGCCCTTAATATGTGAATGCCAGTATGCGATAATGTCAGACCGTAAAGTCCTCCATATGCAAGAGGATCCCATCGGGGAGACCCGGCGCCTGAAAAATAGGGCAATGCAATAAGCCCGTCTGCTCCTTCCTTAATTGCATCAGCTTTATCCAGGATTTCAACATAGGGCATACCCCGGTCAATGTTCTCGTGATACCATTTTATCAGGCTTCCTGTATTCCAGATGGGAGGTTCATATTCCCATTTCCCGGGAAGAGCGGCACAGTTAAGGATCATTTTGCTTTCACTTAGATGGACCGGTTCTTGAATCGTTACCGATAAAGCAGAAGAAGTGCCAAGACCAATGCTGACGCACTTCTCGTTAAATGCTCCAACGCCAAGCGCTGCAGCCTGCTGATCACCGGCTCCAGCAATAACCTGTACGTATTCAGGCAGATCCATTTCTTTCGCTACAGCAGGTTGAATTATTCCAATGGCAGATCCCGGTTCCTTCAATTCAGGCAATTTTTCTTCGTCAATATCAAATGTTTCCAGGATGAGTTGTGACCACTGACGTTTTACAACATCAAGCATGCAGGTACGTGATGCTATACTGACATCGGTGATTGCTTTTCCTGACATCCGGGAGAGGATAAAATCCACTGCCTGTAAAAACTTGAATGCTGAACCATAAATTTCCGGTTGATGTTCTTTGATCCAAAGTATTTTAGACAACGACCAGGCAGGATTATGCTTAAGACCGGTGATCTGGTATATTTGTTCCTCGCCAAGCTTTTTTCTGACCTGCATAGCCTGTTCGCCGGTTCTTCGATCCAACCATGTGATGAGGTTTGACAGCGGTAGGAAGTGATTGTCAACAGGCACGATCCCTTCACGTTGTCCTGTGGCCGAAAAAGACACAATATGCCTTCTTACCTGAGGAGGTATCTCGCTGAACATTTTGACCAGGTCCCTCCACCACTGCCCGGCATCTTGTTCTGTCCAGTCTTTGACGGGATGAATGCACGTATTCACACATTGGCGGGTTTCCAGTATACCCCCAGAAGAATTAAAAATTGTCAAACGGATGGAACCTGTTCCCAGGTCAACAATAGCAATATTACCTTCCTGCATATATCTCAGATTAAAGAACAAACTTAACTAATCAGGACAGAAATTCTATAATTGAATATTTTTTATTCCTGTTATTTCACAAAATGCCACCACCTCATGGCAGCGGTGTTCCCCAAAGCCTGGAATAACATAGATCAGGTATTTCGGTTAAATAGTTGTATCCTGATGCAGTTTGTATTAGAAAATATTCGTAAAACAAATTCTGAGGATGTGCATTATTGTTCAGGCTTTGTAATGGATTATTAATTCAGGATAGTGTTTATGGGAATAATGAAGTTTACTGTTATAATTTGTAATCCTAAATCTCGTTTTCGGTCCGGTTTTCAGTTTGGTTGCCGGTTTTGCTTAACCATATTTTGCCTGGTTTAATAAAAAACCCTTCGAAACCTTCCTATTTGAACTCTTCCAGAATTAAAATAGATTAAACTGAGTAAAATAAGGGAAAAGAGGTTGCGGTTTCCTCGTCACCCAATTAAAATAAAAAACCCTTGTGAGACAAGTACTTGCAAAGGTTTGACTTTTTGTCTCGCACTCTGTCTCGCAAACTGCGGTCTTTCCTGCAGAAATTAACCGGTTTCACCAGGGCTGACTTCAGATAACCTGTTTGACTTCCCGGAACCTTATATTGGAGTAATAATTTAATCGGATCATCTGAATAATCAAGCCAGACTTTGTTTAAAATTCGTAAATTTGATTTATGCCTGACAGGAAAGAAATATTGTTCAAAATAAAGGATGCCGTATAAGAACTTGATCCGGATGCCAGGATTATTTTATTTGGATCCAGGGCAAGAGGAGATTTCGGAAAAGATTATGACCGGGATGGTTTAATTAAAGATAGAATCGACCAAACGAAAGAAAAACTTGAGGCTGCGAAACTGCTCGCCTCCTAAAATCATAAAAAGAAACAAAATGAAACATTCACCTATCATTATCATGTTTGTATTCCTCATGGCTATCGCTATGGCAGGATGCAAAAATCCGAACCAACTTGAAAAGGAAGGATGGCTTATTTCAGCCGATCCTGTTACGAGTTCCCTCAGCATTGTAAAGATCGGACTTGATACCATCGTCAGCCAGGTCCGGCTAAACCTGGAAAAAGAAAATGAGTTGATCCTGCTTACTGACTGGACCATAAAGAAAAAGGCTGGAAA
>CAYZEZ010000253.1:0-6898 GCA_964477295.1 uncultured Bacteroides sp.
GCCCTGTGGGGATCGGTTACCGTCACCATCAGATCAGGCCGGATAAATGAAAAATCATTGTTACCACCGTCCCACAATATAATATCACATCCTTTGGGGTCATTTTCAGCTGCACGCAGGATGGCTTCGTAGTCGACGCCTGCATAGATCACATTGCCCCTGAAAACGTGTGGTTCGTATTCTTCCATTTCTTCTACTGTGCAATTGTGCTTTTTCAGGTCACCAATTTCGGCAAACCGCTGCACCTTTTGAGCATTCAGGTCACCGTAAGGCATCGGATGGCGGATAGCAACCACTTTCAATCCCTTTTCCATCAAAATCTCAATTATCCTTCTTGAGGTCTGGCTTTTTCCACAACCCGTTCGGATTGCACCCACTGCAATTACAGGTTTTGTGCTCTCGATCATTGTATCCTTGCTGCCCAGCAATACAAAATTGGCCCCTGCTGCATTGACGATGGCACTCATCGACATAACCTTATGATAGGTTACATCGCTGTATGAAAACACGCAATCATCCACTTTCTGTTCCTTAATAAGCCTGGGAAGTTCCTCTTCACCCAGTATGGGAATCCCATCGGGATATAACTTCCCGGCCAGTTCGGCAGGATATTTTCGACCATCAATATCGGGTATTTGAGCAGCGGTAAATGCAACAACATTAAAGTTCTCATCATTGCGATAACAGGTATTGAAATTATGAAAATCCCGTCCTGCTGCTCCAATGATTATAACATTTCTCTCAGACATAAAATATTCTTTTTTTGTGATCGGATTTTACGGAATCCACAAATGTACATTTTTAAGCGAATTTCAATAATGACAAATGCCATACTGTCCTTGAAAATGACCACAACTGCAGGACTAATCAACTGGTTATGTGCTGCTTTCACAATATTCTATTCGTCGATATGTTTAATAATATGTTTTCAGTAACCACTATTGACCAACCCTCCCGTTTTTTTATATAATTTTAAAGACTTTTCAGGTATTTTCCTGGTCATTGTTATGGATTAATCAATGAATTTTCTTGCTCATATTTATCTATCGGGTAATTCAGATGAGATGCTTGCCGGTAATTTCATTGGCGATTATGTAAAAGGGAAAGCATACCTGCAATACCCCGGCGATATCCGGCGGGGTATTTTGCTTCACAGGGATATTGATTCTTTTACAGACAGTCACGAGGCCACAAAGAAATGCAAAGCATTTGTTTCTTCGAAATATGGCCTGTATGCCGGGATAATTGTGGATATTTTTTATGACCATTTCCTCGCTACCAGCTGGTCAAAATATTCTCCCATTACATTAACTGAATTCGCTAATAAGAAATATGCTATCCTTGAAGAATACTATGAGATTTATCCAAAAGAGGTTAAGCTTTTCTTTCCTTACTTTTTAAGGAGTAACTGGCTTGAAACGTACTCATCAACTTCCGGGATTGGATCGGTATTAAGAAGAATGGCGTTCAGGACCTCTATCCCGGATCACTCTTCTTTTGCAGTTGACATGCTCAAAGAAAATAATGAGTCGCTTAAACAACAGTTTTTTATCTTTTTTGATGAGATAATCGAATACATTAAGACCAAGTATGGGATTGCCCTGGATGGAAAGTGAATCGCGATTCACGATTCACGGTTAAAGATCCTTTGCAGTTCCTCTGAGAAAATACTCTGGCTGTCCTCATCGATTTTGAGTAACTTCCTGAATTCACCTG
This sequence comes from uncultured Bacteroides sp., assembly GCA_964477295.1. Lineage (GTDB taxonomy): Bacteria > Bacteroidota > Bacteroidia > Bacteroidales > SM23-62 > CAYZEZ01. Next base: position 1,717 of record CAYZEZ010000253.1, read on the forward strand.
AATAGAAAAATTCAGGTTCATCAAAGGCTGGTTTCAGATCGTTTAACCAGGCTGCTTTAGAATTATATTCAGCAAAAAAAGGCCGTCCAGCCCAATCAGGATTTCTGGCCTGCAGGAAGGAAAGCACAAATACTTTTTTCCCATTGATTGTGCTGATACCCAGAATATGCACTTTTCCGGGATTGGCTGACATTATTGGGCCGCGGGCAGTCCGGCAAATCCCGCTGATTTGTTTATATGCCTGTCCGAATATTTCCAGTGCCTTCTCCAAAGGTACCCCAAAAAAATGTTTGGCACCTGTATCACGCGGAACGAACATATAGTATGGGATAAGCCCAAGGTTTACTTGTATTTTCCACATATCGGCCCATAATTGTGCATTGGCATTGATCCTGTTCAGAACGGGAGATTGGGTTCTGATTTTGGCACCGGTCATATTTATTTTGCCAATGGCTTCCTGAACAGCAGTGGTGGATAATTCGACCGGATGACTAAAATGAGCCATAAATGCCAGGTGCATACCAGAATCAACGACCTCCCTGAACAGATCGAGAACCTGACCCGAGTCAGGTTCTGCCAGGTAACGGTAAGGCCAGAATGAGAGAGTTTTTGTACCGATTCGGATATTCTTTATATGCGGTATCTTAGCATCAATGAGAGTATGGAGGTATCGTGCCAGATGGTTATAATTCATTGTCATTGGATCCCCTCCTGTAATTAAAACATCTGTCACCTCTTCGTGTTCCCTCAGGTAATCAACCAGAAGATCTGGCTGTTTCATGGCAAATTTCATATTGTTCATGCCGATGAATTGTGGCCACCTGAAACAAAACGTGCAGAAAGCATGGCATGTCTGACCCGCCGACGGAAAGAATAATATCGTCTCTTTGTATTTATGCTGTATCCCCACAAGTTTAGATCCGTCCATTCCAGGCACATTGTGCTCCCGCTGTCCTGCCGGATGCGGATTCAGATCAAACCTGATTTCATCTATAACCTGTTGTATCTGAGAGCTACCGGCACCTGATCTGACCAGGTTATATACAGACTGGAAATGATCCTCCTGTAGCATATCCTGCTGAGGAATGCTCAATAAAAACATTGGATCATCCCTGTAGTTATCCCAGTCAATCAATTCATCAACTATATAATTATTTGTCCTGAATGGGAAAACCCTGGAAATTATCTCTATTGCGCTTTTTTCCTTTTCTGACAAATGGTCTAACTGCTTAATCTCCCTGAAATTTCGTGTTGTATAGGCTTTATACTTCATTTCCTTCAAATATTCAATTTCAATAACAGCGAAAATGATAAAATAATCAATTTTTATCTGAAAAAAAAGCTAAAGGCCTTGCAAATACATACATTTCGACTATAAAGCCCTCTTTTAAAAACGGTTAGAGACAGAAAAAATTAATATAAGATTATTAGCTCAGCAGTTCTTTTCTGCTTGCATCGAGACGTAGAAAAATGAATAATAATATGGTAAAAGCCCATAGAGAAGAACCCCCATAACTAAAGAAAGGAAGTGGAATTCCAATGACGGGTAAAAGGCCTATGGTCATTCCAATATTGATCACAAAATGTGTAAATAAAACAGCAATAACTCCATATCCGTAAATACGACTGAAACCCGAACGTTGTCTTTCTGCCATCCAGATCAAGCGCAGGAAAAGAAAAAGGAACATCATTATCACCAGGGAGGTTCCGATGAAGCCCCACTCCTCTCCAACAGTACAAAAAATAAAATCGGTGCTTTGCTCCGGAACGAAATCCAATTTAGTCTGGGTCCCATTCAAAAAACCCTTCCCGGCAAAACCACCCGATCCAATCGCAATTTTGGATTGGTTTACATTATAACCAAGTCCCAGCGGATCCGATTCAATGCCAAGTAAGATATTCACCCTGTTCCGCTGATGCTCTTTCAATACCTCGTTAAACACATAATCGATGGAAAAGGCAAATAAGATGGAAACGACCATAAATCCTGTTATCACAAGGATATATTTCACTTTCCAGCGAATAGCGTAAACCAGATAAAATGGCAATGAAACAAACAGGCCAGCTGCCAGTATAAAATAATATGAAAGGTTTCGTGAAGTATAATAGTTAAACGTAAACAGTAAAGCAGTAGTCGCTATTAGAATCAACAGGGAAACAAAAACCTGTTTTGGTCTCCTGTGAACAAACCAGAATACCAGCCAGGATGCCATGATCAAACCAGAAAGTATATAGACCTGGTCGACAATTAATGAAAGAAAGAACAGGCCAATAAACAGGATCCCTATAAAAAACATGACTCCCGAGAATCCTTCCCTGTAAATGATTAAAACGAAGGAAACAAAAATAATCGATGAACCCAGGTCAGGTTGTAATGCAATAAGCAATGCCGGTGCAATAAAAATAAATAAAACCAGCATCACAGATTTAAATTTCTCGATCCTGAAATTAAAGGTACTCATAAATCTGGCGAGGGCCAGGGCGGTCACTATTTTGGCAAACTCTGACGGCTGGAAATGAAAAGTGCCTATTTGAAACCACGACCTGGCGCCATGGATCTCTTTACCAAAAACCAGAACAAGGATAAGGGATAACAAAATTATCCCATACAGAACGTAGGCAAACATCGAAAAAAATTTACCATCTACCAGTACAATGATGAATGCGATAACAAGGGCTGCTGAGATCCATATCAGCTGCTTGCCATATCTCTGACTGAAGTCGAATATACTTCGATGCTCTTCATTGAATTCAGCAGCATATATATTAATCCATCCAAAAAATATGAGCACCAGGTAGATAAGGATGGTGATCCAGTCGATGTTTCTTATCAGGCTGTCCCTCTTTCTCATTGGTCGAGGCTTTTACCTTTAATAACATATTGCTCAAGGGCCGGCCTGCTGATCGAATCACTCAAGTATTGCTCTATCATTAAACTGGCAATAGGAGCCGCCCATATATTACCGAATCCGCCGTTTTCAACATATACTGACACGGCAATCTGCGGATCTTTTTTTGGCGCAAATGCTATAAATATGGAGTGGTCTTCACCATGGGGATTCTCTGCTGTTCCTGTCTTGCCACAAACAATAATGTCGGATATCTTAGCACGCCAGGCTGTACTTCCACTGCCACCATTAACTGCCAGGTCCATACCATCGACAATTCTTTCAAAATGAACCGAATCGATGGTGGTCCGTTTTTTTTCAATAAATCTTTGGTCTATGCTTCCCTGTCCTTCAATTTCTTTTACCACATGAGGTATATAGAAATAACCCCTGTTTGCTATAATTGCCGACAGGTTTGCCATCTGTAACGGGGTTATCCCCAATTCTCCCTGTCCAATAGCAAGGCTGCGGACAGTAAGATAATTCCAGTGACCTTTCCCGTAAATTTTATTGTAATAATCTGCATCAGGGACCAGCCCTTTCAGCTCATTGGTAAAGTCAGTATTCAGAACATTTCCAAATCCAAAAGATAAGACATGATGCTTCCAGTTAATAAACGCTGACTCTGTGTCTTCGAATTTAGGATCGGTTAGTATGCGTTTGAATGTCTGGATAAAGTAAGTATTGCAACTGTTTTGTATGGCCGGGACAAACGCAAGCGGGGATAAATGGGCATGGCACCCGACATGTATATTTCCCTGGTAGAATCCCATATCGCAATAAACCTCTGTGGAGGGATAGATTACTTTTTCCTGGAGGCCAATGAGCCCGGTAACTGTTTTAAATGTTGATCCGGGCGGATACAGAGCCATCAGTGCCCTGTTAAAAAGCGGTTTTAAAGTGTCCTCAGACAGGACCTGGTAGTTATCTCCCCTCGCCCTTCCAACCAGAAGTCCGGGTGAATAATCCGGTGCTGTAACCAGGCTAAGCACCTCACCGGTAGATGGTTCAATTGCCACAATGCTTCCGGCGAATTTTTGCATCAGATATTCACCATATTCCTGCAGGTCGGCATCGAGTGTCGACACAACATTCTTACCTACAACAGCCGGCCTGTCATTGCGCCCCTCCTGGTAAGAACCTTTTTCCCTGTTGTATACATCAACCAGTAAAATATTTCTGCCCTTTTCACCACGTAATATTTCTTCATATGATTTTTCAATTCCGCTTATCCCGATATAATCACCCATCATATAGTAATTGTTTTCCCGGATTTTCGCTTCATCCACTTCTCCAACATATCCCAGGACATGGGCTGCAATATCCCTTGGGTACTTTCGCAGGGTCCTTGGTTGAACAAAAAAGCCGGGGAACTTGTATAATTTCTCCTGCAACACAGCATAGGTGGTAGACGAAAGCTGCTTCATAAATACTGAAGGCTTAAACCTGGAATAGTTCCTTGCAGCATTAATCCTCTCGCTGATCTCGTCCCGGGTTAATCCGATTGTTTTGCTTAAATCGAGCGTATCAAATCCGACCAGCAGAGAAGGATTGAGCATCAGGTCATAGGCAGCTTCATTATATACCAGTAATTCTCCGTTTCTGTCGTAGATCAATCCCCTGGCAGGATATAAGATTTTAACCCGCCGGGAATTGCTGTCGGCAGTGTCCTGGTATGATGTATCAAGGACCTGCAATGAGAAGAGCCTGACAACATATATGATCCCAATAAGGATTATTATCCCTGCAACGATAAATTTTCTTGTTGAAAATGTATTCATCAACGCCTGAAAATAAAATACTGGCTCAGTACAATAAATGTAATTGAGAAAGCTGAACTAATAACAGAACGGAAAAAGGTAGTAAAAAAGTCAGTCAACCTGAAAACTTCAAGATAAAAAAGAGCCAGGTGATGTATCGTTACCAGGATAGCGGCATACTTAAGGAACCAGAAAAAACCATAATAATAAAGACGGGGGAAAGTTCCGGTTTCATACCCATCCCGGGGAGCAATCAGGTTTAATACATAAGGCCTGAGAAATGCCATAAGCACTGTGGCTGTGGAATGCATTCCCGGAGTACCAGCAAAAAGGTCGACGGTTATACCAAGCAGGAATGCGAGCCCTAATAAGGTCCAGGTAGGTGTCTCAAAAGGCAGCAACAGGATAAAAATGACATACACATATGGATTGATCAAACCACTTATCTGGATATTATTAAAGATCAGGACCTGGATGAATACCAGGAATAAAAACCGGATGATATTTCTGGAAAAGATCTTAATCATTGGTTTC
>CAYZEZ010000254.1:0-6841 GCA_964477295.1 uncultured Bacteroides sp.
AACCTGCAACCTGTAACCTGCAACTATTTTCCCTTTTCGTTTTGCCTTTTTCCATCTATAAGTTACATTTGAGAATCATTTCAAAACTCTTTCAAAATTCTTTCCTATGAGCGTATTAGTCAACAAACATTCCAAAGTAATTGTACAGGGATTTACAGGAACCGAAGGTACCTTTCATTCCACACAGATGATCGATTACGGTACACAGATAGTTGGTGGAGTAACACCTGGTAAAGGCGGACAAACACACCTTGACCGTCCTGTTTTCAACACAGTCAGAGAAGCAGTTAAAGAAACCGGTGCCGATGTCTCGGTGATTTTTGTGCCACCTGCTTTCGGTGCCGATGCCATAATGGAAGCCGGTGATGCAGGTATACGGGTTATTGTGACTATCACAGAAGGTATCCCCACCCAGGATATGGTTGTGGTAAAGCAATTCCTGGATACATGCGGTTGCCGTATGATTGGGCCCAATTGTCCGGGTGTCATTACACCCGAAGAGGCTAAAGTAGGTATTATGCCCGGATTTATCCATAAAAAAGGAACCGTAGGGATTGTTTCCCGATCAGGAACCCTGACCTATGAAGCGGTGGACCAGGTGACCAAACTTGGATTGGGGCAATCCACATGTATTGGGATAGGCGGTGATCCGATTATAGGAACTACAACACTTGACGCGGTTCAGCTACTGATGGCTGATGATGAAACTGAAGGGATTATTGTAATCGGGGAGATAGGGGGGAGCATGGAATCTGAAGCAGCTTACTGGATCAGGGACAATGGTACAAAACCGGTTGTTGGCTTTATTGCCGGAAAGACAGCCCCCAAAGGAAGACGTATGGGACATGCAGGGGCGATCATCGGTGGCAAAGCAGATACAGCTGCTGCCAAGATGGAGATCATGAATGAGTGCGGTATATATGTGGTTGAGTCTCCTGCAGATATTGGCTTGACGATGAAGAAGGCCTTGGAAGAATTGAACTGAATTGAACTGAATTGAGCTAAATTGAACTAAATTGAGCTAAATTGAGCTAAAATTTGAATTTTCCCGTCACACATCACCTGTCACCTGTCACTTTTCTTGAATTTGGAATGCAGGAATACTGAGAAATTAATTATGCACTTTTTACCAATAAAACAACAAACCATGAAACGAATCACCCATCCCATTGTTTCACTTGTTTTTTTTTCAATATTGATCATGACAAACTATTCATGTACTGAAAAAATACCACCACCACCCGAAACCTTCAGAGGCGATGTGGTGGATACCATCCATGGCATAGCGATACCCGATCCGTATCGATGGCTGGAAGACCAGGAAAGTAAAGAAACCCGGGACTGGATTGATCTTCAGAATGAATATACCAGGGGTTTCCTTGATCAGATCCCTGAGATTGAAAAACTTAAGGCCAGGTATACCCAGCTGTTAAAAGTTGATTATGTAGGACTGCCTTCCCAGCATGGGTACAGGTATTTCTTTTCGAAACGCAATGCCGACCAGGAGCTTTCTGTCATTTGCATGCGGGAAGGATTGGATGGAGAAGACCAGGTTTTGGTTGATCCCCAGGGCCTTAGTGAAGACCTGACTACTTCGGTCAATATGATGGGGATATCAAAAGATGGAGATATCATGGCATATGGCATCCGGGAAGGAGGCGAAGATGAGGTTTCGATTAATTTCCTTGATGTAAATACCGGGGAAGAGCTGCCGGAAACGATGCCCAGGGCAAGATACTTTGGAATAACTTTCCTCCACGACCTGTCAGGATTCTATTATTCGAAATTCACTGAAATAGGCAGCAGGATATATTTCCACAAAATGGGTACTTCGTTCGACTCAGATGAATTGATATTTGGTGAAGGGTATGATCCTGGCAAGATTATTTTTGTCGGACTTACAGAAGATGGCAAGTATTTAATAGTGAATGTTTTATATGGATCTGCGTCGGATAAAACTGAACTCTATGTTAAAAAGGCCCGCTCGAAAAGGGATTTTACCACCATCGTGAAGGATGTGAATGCCAGGTTCTCGGTATTGGATGAGAATAACGACCAGGTGTATATTTTATCTAATTACCAGGCCCCTAAATACCGTATTTTGCGTGTCTCCATTGATCAATTGCCCTCCCATCCCGATACATGGGAAGAGCTGGTCCCGGAAGGAGAAGGAGTCATCGAGGGATCTTCAGGAATTGCCGGTGGAAATTTATTGATCTCAACCCTGGAAAATGTAGTCTCAAAAGTCAGGTTCTTTGATCTGGACGGAACCATGTTAAATGAGCTTGCATTACCATCACTGGGGACAATTGGCGGGCTTAGCTACCAGCAGGACAACAATATCCTGTTTTATAATTTCAGCTCATTTCATATACCTCCAACCAGCTATATTTATAATATTGAGACAGGAGAACAGAAGGAGTGGTCCTCTTTAGATGTTCCTGTCAACCAGGATGATATAGAGGTTAAGCAGGTCTGGTATGAGTCAAAGGACGGAACCTCTGTACCCATGTTTCTTGTACATAAAAAAGGACTGGAACTGAACGGCAAGAACCCGGTATACATTACCGGCTATGGTGGATTTAATGTGAATGAAACAGCCGGATTTACTGCTACAGCCGTTATATGGTCGGAGAATGGCGGTGTTTATGCCCTTCCCAATTTAAGAGGAGGTGGAGAATTTGGAGAGGAATGGCATAAGGCAGGGATGCTGGAAAAGAAACAAAACGTATTTGATGATTTCTATGCAGCAGCTGAGTGGCTGATTGAGAATAACTATACAAACCCGGAAAAGATCGCCTGCAGGGGAGGTAGTAACGGGGGACTGCTGGTTGGTGCCGCCCTTACGCAGCGCCCCGACCTGTATAAAGCAGTTGTATGCACTTATCCTTTGCTCGACATGGTAAGGTACCATCAATTCCTGGTTGCCAGGTTCTGGGTACCCGAATATGGCTCTTCCGATGATCCTGAGCAGTTCAAGTATATCTTAAAATATTCTCCATATCACAATGTAAATAAGGGAGATGAGTATCCGGCAACAATGTTTATTTCAGGAGACGGTGATACCCGGGTAGCCCCGTTGCATGCCCGCAAAATGGCTGCCCTGATGCAGTATTCAAATGGTGCCAATACGCCAATCCTGCTTTATTATGATACTAAGGCCGGACATTCGGGAGGCAGTCCTGTAACAAAAACCATTGAAGATGCAAGTGCCGCACTTGGATTTATGGTCTGGCAGCTTGATATGGACATAAAGAATTACGAATGACTAGAATGAACTAAAATGTCATTCCGAACTTGTTTCGGAATCTCTTTAAACTTACAAGATCCTGAAATGAATTCAGGATGACTAAAACAAATAAACAGATAAACATAATAACTATGAAACTACTTGAGGGAAAGGTAGCCCTGATCACAGGGGCCAACAGGGGAATTGGACGGGCCATTGCGCTTAAACTGGCAGAAGAAGGAGCACAGATCGCATTTACAGACCTGGCTTGTGATGATAACTCCAGATCACTGGAGGCAGCCTGCTCAGACCTGGGAGTAAAAGCTAAAATGTATATTTCAGATGCCAGCAAATACGACAAAACCGAAAAGGTGGTTAAGCAGGTGCATGAAGATTTCGGCAGCATAGATGTGCTGGTAAATAATGCAGGTATTACAAAAGACACTCTGCTGATGCGGATGACAGAAGAACAATGGGATGCAGTTATCAACGTTAACCTGAAATCGGTATTTAACTTCACCAAGGCGGTTCAGCCCTTCATGCTGAAGCAAAGATCAGGATCCATCATAAATATGAGTTCGGTGGTGGGTGTGGCCGGAAACGCCAGTCAGGCTAATTATTCCGCATCCAAAGCCGGAATTATAGGATTTACCAAATCCATCGCCAAAGAGATAGGATCGAGAAACATCAGGTGCAATGCAATTGCACCGGGATTCATCATTACGGAAATGACCGACAAATTGCCCGAAGAGGTCAAGGAAACCTGGATTAAAACAATTCCATTGAGGAGGGGAGGTACACCTGAAGATGTGGCCAACACCACTCTTTTTCTCGCTTCGGACCTGTCATCCTATGTGAGCGGACAGGTTATAAACGTATGCGGTGCAATGCAAACCTGATGGAAGAGTCGGCAGCCAATAGTCAGAAAGGGAGGTATTGATGGTCAGCAACATAATTTATGAGGTTGAATAAATCAGATGAAAGCATATGCCAGAACAGGTGCTATCTGTTTCTGGCATTGTTCGTTATTGTCATCCTTTTCTCCTCCTCCTGCAGACCCATGAAGGAGATCTCAATTGAAGTATTAAAACCTGCAAAAGTTACTTTGCCTGGAAAGATCGAACGTATTGCCTTCGCTAACAGAAGCTCCCAGCCTTATCTTAGCCGGGCAGTAAAGGATACTTCATTAAGAACTGCCCGGGAACTTTATGTGATAGACACTATCTTTCAGAAGAATCATTACCGGACCTTATTTGAAACACTCAGTAATGACCTTGTCTTTAATATTGAAGACAAGTTAGTCCTGATAATAAGACGTTCAGATGCAATACGGTTCCCTGGTCCAATGTCTGCAGGACAATTATCAGGAATAATAGACAGCGACTTTACCGATGCGCTGATTTGCCTGGATGGTTATGAACTAAAGGATTCTGCCTTTTATTGGTTTTCCTATCAGACATATTCCTATAATGTAATATTCAGGATAACCGGAAAGATTTTGTGGAGGATCTATGATGTCAGTGAGGGAACTGTTCTCGATGATTATACTATTGTCGATACGATGGAATGGCTGGCAGAAGGGCCCGAAGTTAATATCGCAACCTTTGATCTTCCGGAAGTAACCGATGCATATAGAGAATTTAGCAGGCAGACAGGATCAAAATATGGGCTCAGGCTAACACCTGATTGGTTTAATGAACAGCGTTATTTCTATTCCGGTTCCTGGGATATGAGATATGCAGCTAAAAAGGTTGGAGAGGATGACTGGGAAGAAGCGCTTAAGGTCTGGAAAGAGCTAGCCGGATTGAACAGAAAAAGATTATCTGCAAAGGCAGCCTATAACATTGCTCTCTATTATGAGATGGACGACAGATTGGTGCCTGCCCTGGACTGGGCAAAAAAATCAAAAGAAATTCATGATTTCAAACTCACGATTGAGTATATAAGACTTTTGGAGAAGCGAATTAAAGATAAGCTTGCGCTACAGCAACAAATACCTTCTGACTTCTGACTTCAGTATTCTTTATTATATTTGCAGACTTAAAAATCTTAAAATGGAAGCAATCACACTATTTTATATCATCATTGGAATCATTGTATTCAATTTTCTATTGGAGCAATTCCTCGATTATATTAATTCCAGGTGGTTCACTGCAGAATTGCCTGATGAAGTAAAGGATGTTTACGACGAGGAACAATACTCCAAATCTGTCCGGTACAAGAAAGTAAACTACCGGTTCTCAATTTTAACGAGTATTTTCAGCCTGGTCATAATCCTTTGTATGTTTTTCCTGGAAGGATTTGCCTTTGCTGACGGACTTGCAAGAAGCATAACAGGTAATCCGATCCTTGTAGCCATATTGTTTTTCGGGATTTTGATGCTTGCGTTTGATCTGATCAATACACCCTTCTCGATCTACGATACATTTGTGATTGAAGAGAAGTTTGGTTTCAATAAGACACAACCCCGGACCTTTATCCTGGATAAGATCAAGGGCTGGCTTCTGGGAGCCCTTCTGGGTGGTTTAATACTTGCAGCTGTTATCTGGTTCTATCAGTTGACCACAGTCTATTTCTGGCTTTTTGCCTGGGGACTGGTAACACTGTATTCTATCTTCATGTATATGTTTTATTCCAACCTTATCGTTCCGCTTTTTAATAAACAGACCCCGCTGGAAGAGGGTGAATTGAGGGATAAGATTACTGCATTAGGTGATAAAGTCGGATTCAGGATTAAAAACATATTTGTAATGGATGGATCAAAAAGGTCCACCAAGGCCAATGCTTATTTTACCGGCCTGGGTCCAAAAAAAAGGATCGTACTGTATGATACGCTTATTGAAGATCTGTCTTCAGATGAGATACTGGCTGTGTTAGCCCATGAAATCGGACACTATAAGAAAAAGCATACCACAACGGGACTAATTCTGTCAATTATCCAGACGGGCATAGTTTTGTATATTTTTTCCCTTTTTGTAGGTAATCCGGTTTTATCCGGCGCACTTGGAGTGGAGGAACCAAGTTTTCATATTGGCCTTATCGCATTCGGGTTCCTTTACAGTCCAATATCAACCCTATTAGGACTGGGATTCAATGTTTTGTCAAGAAAAAATGAGTACCAGGCCGACCGATTTGCCGGGGAAAAATTTAAAGCCGCCTCCCTGATTGATGCTCTTAAACGGCTTTCCGGCAAGAATCTGAGCAACCTTACACCGCATCCTGTTTATGTGTGGTTTCATTATTCACACCCAACCTTGCTGCAGCGCATCCGGGCCCTGAGGTTGGTAACAACTGACTCTTCACTTCAAAAATCATAAATCGCTAATCATTATTCTGAGTTCAGATATAACTATTTTTGGTAATATTGTATAACTAAGTAACGCCTCCTTAGCTCAGCGGTAGAGCAGCTCACTCGTAATGAGCAGGTCGTGGGTTCAATTCCCATGGGAGGCTCCTGGAAGAGTCGCCTTTCCTCAGTCGACAGACTGAAGAATTGCAGTTGACTATTACAGATTGCAGACTCTTCCCAAAGGCGGGAGTAGCTCAGAGGTAGAGCATCAGCTTCCCAAGCTGAGGGTCGCGGGTTCGATTCCCGTTTCCCGCTCAGATTTA
>CAYZEZ010000255.1:0-6829 GCA_964477295.1 uncultured Bacteroides sp.
CAAGGTTTATCGTTTCTTCCAGTTGATCTTCCGGTTTTCCCAGTTTGTAGAACAGGTATAATCCAACAAAGGCAGCATAGATTCCAACGGATAACAGCAACCATGATATTACCTGGTTCAGGGAGAATGGGTCAAGAAACCAATCGCGGTAATTCATAAGCAACAGAAAGAAAATACACTCGAAGCCAAAAAACCTGAAAATGGCATGGTATCGTTTTGCCCTAAGGGAAATCCACCAATTGAACAGGACGTTGAGGATCGTGAAAATAATTATTATGATGAGTATAACCGTGCTAAACATAATCTGTGATCTGCGATCGTTGGGAAATAGCGAGTAGTGAGAGGTGAGATGTGAGTCGAATCCTTTAACAAGTGACGAGTGACGTGAACGAAAAACCTGCAACCTGCAATCTTTTTACTCTTCCAGTGGATTATCCACCACTATTCGTTCTGGCTTGTTGGCCACTTCATACCCCACCAGAAAGGCTACCTGGGATACCCTTTTCATTTTTGAATAATTGATTTTATCCACTTCATCCCCGATGCCGTGCAGGTCTGTATGAATGCCTGTATGATAAAAGAGCACCGGGATTCGGTTCTCGTAGAAATGGAACTGGTCACTGTTGTACAGGTGGGTCTGTGTATTGTTGTGGTCGGGGATGATACCCAGCTTTTTACAGGCTGCATCATTGATACCCAGAAGCACGGAGCTTTGCTTGCCGCTGATCACAAATAATCCATCCTCATCCTTAACATCTGTATCAAACATAAGTGTCTTGCCGGTATCAGCAGGGGTTTTGGTCCGGCCAATCATGTCGAGGTTGATATTTGCTACCGTTTGCTCAAGGGGTTGAACCGGGTTATTTACATAAAACATGGAACCATACAATCCTTTTTCTTCGGCTGTACACCATACAAACACTACACTGCGCTTTGGTTTTTCCTTCAGGTGCATGAAGGCATCTGCAATCTCTATCAGTCCCACCGTACCTGATCCGTTATCATCCGCTCCGTTAAATACGCCTCCCTCGCCATCCGTTCCCACATGGTCATAATGGGCAGTATATACTATACATTCCTTCTTTAAATCAGGATCAGATCCTTCCACGATACCGATTACGTTATATCTGACTAATTCATCCTTCTTTTTTACGACACTGAATTTTATTTCTGTGTTAATTATATCCATACTGACTGGCCGGTCCTCTGAATCGATAATCCGCTGGAACCGGTCGAGGGTAAATCCTGTACTTTCAAGGATCTTGTTGGCCGTAAACTGTGTAATAAAAAGGAAATTAGGAGGTTGCGGATCAGGCATCTCGTCAGTCAGGTATATACTGTTGTCAAAATAACTCGTTTGTCCAAGGTCATAGAAGCTGCGAAAGATATTGCCCGGATCGAACACAAATAATACAGCTATGGCACCACTCATGAAAGCATGCTGAACCTTTGGCACTTCTATTCTTTCATTGAAAAATGTATTATCGCCCGCTTCCTCACTCCTGTATTTTTCCGGTACCCTGCTCATCAGCAACACAATCTTGCCAGACACATCGATTCCATCAAATGCATCATAGCCTGTTTCTTCGTCCCTGAAACCATATCCGACAAACACTACTTCCCCTTCGATGGGTGTATTGGTAGAATTCGGATTAGGACCAATAATAGAATCGGTGCTGTACTTCTGATTCCCTTCGGGATCAAATATTTCAAATCCGGTGAGTTCTTTATCGGTTTTCAGCCTGGTAAATCCTACTGGCTGAAGGTACCCAAATTGATCGCTGTATGGTTTTAATTGCAATTTCCTGCAATTGGCTTCGAGGTATTTTGCTGCAATATCTATTTTAGGACCACCGGTTTCCCTGCCTTCCAGGTCATCGGATGCAATGAATTCAAGATGGGCCTGTAATTCTGATTCGGTGATTGACTGGAGAGCTTTTTTTTGAGTATAACCAATTTGAAATGCAAAAAATATAATCAATGATGATAACAGTACCTTTTTCATTTTTATACGATTTTTGTTAATGTTCGAATAGTTAAATTTTATTTACTTTCTGCCATTATCACAACCGATTGGTTGATCTTTTTAGCCGTGGCCGGAAAATGCATCTTTTCATTTCCGGCAACTGCCTCAATATAATATTCTATATCCCTGTTTTGAATGACCGATGAGGCCAATTTAGTATTATATACACCCCTGGCAACATGATTAAAAGGTATTTTAATGTACTTTTTACTTCCCAGGGGTTTCCAGTACAAGGTAACGCTTTTTACTGTTTTCCCGCTTAATACCATCACCTTCAATGGAAGGTCTTCATCGGGTTCTAATATTGTCCGCCGGGTAGGTACAATGATCCTTGATGCTCCTGAAAAATCTTTTCTCAGCTTGCATTCACCGGGCAGTGGACCGCCTGAAAAGACGGATATAAGGCTGTCGTGTTTTGTGAGTAACCCTAACTTGCCCAGGTTATGTTGTTCAAGGTTGGAAATGGTTCCCATCGCACCCGGTGTATTTACTGTTTGAAGTAACAGATCCATCATGTTCTCATATTCCCTTGATGCCTGAATTCTCAATTCCATGATATTTTGCATAATTTCTTTATTTTCTTCAGGAAAAATGAGGGCATAACTTAGAATAATATAATCCAGGTCATTTAACGTGCAACCGAATTTTGCCGTTGCCCTGGCAAATCGGAAGGTATTCACCCAATAATCAAATCGTTCAAGGTTCCCGGCTCCTTTGATGCTGTCGCGGTAGTACTCCATTTTTCCAATAAAATCAAATTGGTGCCTTATTTTACCCCATCCTTCCTTATGCTTTATTATCCCCCCCGGTCCGCTTTTCCATGTTGAAGTCCTGAACAAATTGGCTGTTCTGTCGTTTTGTGATTCCCTGTCATATAACGGGCCCCCATCGAGACCGGAAAATATCCGGGCCAGCTGTTTACCCACATTTTGTCCAAATTGTGCCGATGCCCAATCGAGGTAAAAATCCTTCACCGGCAGGTCGCGTTTGTTCTTTCTCTGGGCCAGATCATCCCAGCTTTCCTGATCCCACGCTGCTTTGGCCAATGCCGATATATTCGGTCCCAGGATCCTTGTCCTCCAATGTATCCCAAGCAACCCGGTACAACCGTAATTGAATGCATCCCGGGCATCCTTTCGCATCCTTCCTGCCCAGAGCTGAGGCGATAACAGGGCCGGATCATCCTCCATCCACGGGATAGCCCAGGCAGGCCTGCCTGTAATTTCCCTGAAGGCGGGTTCGACAGGCGCAAATCCAACTTCCCGGTTGATACAACTGATGGGAACATTTTTTGGCAATATCCTGTCGAAACCACTCCTGTCGCCCGGAGGACCCAGTACCCAGCCGCATGTGGCCAGTGTGATTTCAGCACCCGACTCTTCCAGTGCAGAGAGGGCTATCTGCATATCCTCCATCGTACTTTTAACCTGGTTTTTATCAGCGCCCCCCCAGGTCCAGCCCTCAGGGGTCCAAAGCCAGAAATAATCGAGAGGATGTGTTTTGTTTATGCGTGTAAATATCCCTTTGTAGATATCTTTTACCATTTCACTGGTAATTTTTCCCTTATCACCCACCAGCCTGCTAAGTAATTGATCCGGCACAGTTAATGGCGTTTCTGTTCCAATGCATGTTTTTACGCCAATTTGCTTTGCAAAGGAAAATGCATTGCTCAATAATCGCCCAAATTCATTAAAAAGTGCAATATTTTCTGATTCGGAATGGGGCCAGTCAGAAATATTCTTCATATAATCAGCACCATAATAATCTGTTTCAAAAAGGTCCCCTGCCCCGCAATTGAATTGAGAGGTTGGCATCTTTTTATATCCCCATGTCTCATGCCTGGTATTGAAATGCAATACAGGATATGCGGAATGAACATTTCCATTGTCCTCTGTATCCTCCTCAGTGCCAATCCATACCATTGGTTCAGCCTGGCAATATCCGGAGGGGTATTTCGGGACTTCCGGGTAGGTATGGAAGCCAATAAAATTCATTTTTAATTTGGGCAGCTGGCTGATAATGGCTTTATAATCATCTGAATTCCACCAATCTGGACCCTCCGGGAAATCATGAAACGGCAATATGCCACGTGTCTCGAAAAGCGGCTTACCTGTTCTATTTATTTCGGGAAGTGTGAATTTGATTTTTGCATCAGGGATTACATCTCCATGCAGGTAAAACCTGATACCCAGTTGCTCGATGTAGTCGTATGTCCCATACAGTGTTCCTGTCGGGCTACCACCGATTATGTATGTAATCGTTTGATCTTCAGTTTTGTCTGTCCTGATCAGGAAGGACTGATCGTTCAGATACCGTATCTCATCCTGTAACGATTCGCTGATGACCAATCCGGGTTTGGTGTCTTTTCCGGCGATCACTATTAAATCACCGCTAAAATTGTCAGCATGATCTGATTCAACAATGGGTAACAGCTTATCGGACCTGAGGAATATATACCTTCTGAGTTCCCTGGCAGCCAGGGAATGACTGGCATCAGGCGATTCAGGTATTATTATGGTTTGAACAGGTGATTTTGAACAGGATGAAATAACTCCAATGATGACAAGCAGGAAAATGATTTTGAAATTTTTCACTGATGTGGATATTATTTGTTATAGATATGGTCGCCTATTTTTCTCATTTTTCCCATTTCTTCTTCACTCATCGGTCCCAACTCAAGTGCTCTCAGGTTTTCCTTCATCATTTCGAGGTTTTTTGGCCCGGTCATACAAATGTCTACGGCCGGGTTAGTAAGGACGAAACGATAACAATCTACTGCAGTCGGAGGGGATACCCCGGGAGGCATGTTTTTCTGATTCAGGAGCTGTCCCCACCGCGTAGCGGTATAGGAAACCATACCAGGCTTGTTATTTTCCGGCATAAGAGGAAAAATATCCGATTCTGCTCCCCGGTTAACGGCATTATACCTGAAATGAAAGATGTCGATGGCTCCATCCCTTGCAAGATCAGGGAATAGTTTTCTGTTGTGACCTGACAGGGCGATGAACCTGATCATTCCTTTCTCTTTAAGTTTCAGGGCACATTCCATTATTCTCCTGTTTGGTTTTCTGGGGTGATAACCAAGGATCATTGCATCCAGGTAATCCAGCCCGAGCGATCTTAACCGCTTTAACATAATGAATTCATTCAAAAAACTGTTATGACCATAGGCATATACAGCTAAAACCAGATCATCCCTTTTGCCTTTCTTCTGGATGCCCTTGATGACCTGCATCATTTCTTTGGAGGGACCCTTAATAAAAGTGCCCAATGTAAAATAGTTACATCCCCTTTCGAATGCTTCCTCAAAGGCCTGTACCGGGGCCCTGTAGCTGGAGGCAATTCCCAGCCTTCCTGCCATAAGTCCGGTGCGGCCTAATGGTACTTGTTCGCTAAAATCCGTCATTGGTTTTCATAGTTATAATATTTAGCCTACCAGTATTCAATCTTCTGACTTCTGATTTCTGACTCCATCACTTCCGGTTCTGTAGTAAACAATCGGATTAATCATTGCCGAACCCCAACTCGAAAAGATACGAAAAACCTTGGTAAATGCTGTCACCCTGGTCAAAGGTATAAACAACAATTCATCTGTTTCCCGGTCCTGAAACTGAGGATCTGTAAAGCGGATATCTCCATTCCAGTTCACCTGCACCCAGGAATGTCCGCTAGCACTGAACTCAAATCGATTCCTGTATGCCTGCACCGGCCTTGCTTCAAATCCTAATTCATTTAATATATAGCCCAGGGCAAATGCTTTCTGCTGACAAAAACCATACCCCCTGAAAAATGCCTTTCTGAAATGTTGATAGTTATTTCGTCGGCAATAGCTGATTCGGTCTCCACCAGGTTCCGAGCCTCCCTTACCAGATCCCAGCATGATTTTCCTGATGAAGCCAGTTTATCTAAAGCCTGATCAATAGTTAATTTATCTAAACCAGGACGAATTCCTTTTGGCAGACTCAGCATAGCTGGTATAGTAATCAATGTGCCGGTACCCACTATAAAAGCTACTAGAAATAGTAATGCCAATAAGACAAATCTGAGAATTTCCATCTACCTGGATAATTTATATCATCGATTGGATCCTTTGAGTCGTCTGTCTCCACCGAACTAAGATTCTCCTTTCCCCGCGAGTATTGGGGGCAAGGACCCTAATGTTTAAGCTTTGTAACGAATTAAGCGGATGCTTCCTGGTATCTTTTTTGCAATTTGATTACGTAATCATGAAATTCAGGAAACCGTTTCCACAGGTCTTTTTCGCACCCGTTAAGTTCATTGCATTCCACACAACATGCCAGTTCCTTGTCTATTGCGCAATGCCTGACAGTACATCCAGTCAGAATTATTCCTTCAGGTTTACCGGGGTTTTTACACTTATAGCAAAAGACTACGTCCGGATCAAAATCAACATCATACCTTTCTTTAATTCCCCATTCTGTGTAGGCTTCTTTTTTTAACTCCAGGTTATCTTCAAGGGTACCTTTCAGCATTTTGCAATCATCCGGACATTCATATCCGCAATAACACAATTCTGATAATTCAGGCAGGTCATCATCGGGGTTCAGTGACCTGGCAAATACATTTGGAGCCGATAACATAGCAACGCAGGCAATACAAGCCCGGGAACCGGTGTGTATAAATTCCCTTCGTTTCAGTGATTTTTTCATTTTCTATTACTCTTTAAGTTAAACTTGATGATATATTCTTATTCAATAAGAATTTTTTCCAGTATATCCACGGCGTCTGATATGCACTTCATACAAACTTCATTAAAAATAGTGTTTTCTTCAAAATAATTCT
>CAYZEZ010000256.1:0-1304 GCA_964477295.1 uncultured Bacteroides sp.
TCGGAGCAGCCTTACTGGTATCATCTACACCGGATTCCTTGCTGGCAGGTTCATCTTTCGATTCTTTGCTGAATTCCAGTACAATTCCGGCTCTTTCCATTATCTCTTCAGAAGTATAGATAGGACATTTAAAACGCAAAGCAAGGGCTATAGCATCAGAGGTACGTGCATCAATGGTGGTGCGGTTGCTGCCGTTATCACACAACATCTTGGAGTAAAATACCCCTTCTTCGAGCTTGTAAATGTTTACTTCAAGGAGATCTATCTTGAATGAAACGGCAAAGTTCAAGAACAGATCATGAGTGAGCGGTCTGGGAGGTTTTAATCCCTCAAGCTGGATAGCTATTGCCTGGGCTTCAAATCCCCCGACTATGATCGGGATCCTTCTGTCTCCATCTTCCTCGGTAAGGACCAGAGCATATGCTCCGGACTGAGTCTGGCTATAAGAAATCCCCAGTACATTCAGCTTTATCTTGCTCATCTCAACTTATTTGTGGTTGTTCTTCTCCTGTATATCATCTACACAAATATAATGAATTCATTCATTTACCTGTTGAATATAAGGATTCATTGGATAATATGAAACGTCCATAAAAATTATTAGCCCAATTTTATTAAAATAAGCAAGAAATCAATTTTAACAGGTAATCACGCCTGCAGGCAGGGAGGTTAAACGGAAATTCGGGATATTAATACTCATCATATAAAATATATAAAAATTAAGGTCTGTATAATGGTTGATTGAATCACTGATTCGTAAATAATTACAATCAAAACCTTTGCTTATAATTGAAACTTTTATATTTTTGCACACCCAAGTTTTAATATAATAAAAGGACAGATTGATGTATGCAATTGTTGACATAGCCGGCAAACAGTATAAAGTAACTAAAAACCAGAAAATTTTTGTTCATAGAATTGAAGGAGATTTAGGGACTTTGGTTGATTTTGACCAGGTTTTACTGATTGAAAACGATAAGGATGTGATTGTTGGTGAACCAATTATTCATGGAGCCCTTGTATCAGGTAAGATCTTATCTCATACAAAAGGAGACAAAGTAAAAGTATTTAAAAAGAAAAGAAGGAAGGGATATAAAGTTCTTAATGGGCACAGACAGTTTTTTACTGAGCTGGAGATCGAAGACATAAAGGAAAAGGGAGCTTTTAAGAAAGCAAAACCTGCCGCGAAAGCAGAACCTAAAGAAGCGCCGAAGCCAAAAGCCAAACCAGCCTCAGAGGCAAAAACAACAAAAGCCGAACCTCAAACTGATGCTGCCAAAGCACCTGCAAAAAGCGCTGCCAAA
>CAYZEZ010000256.1:1404-6792 GCA_964477295.1 uncultured Bacteroides sp.
AAAAGCCGAACCTCAAACTGATGCTGCCAAAGCACCTGCAAAAAGCGCTGCCAAACCTGCAGCAAAACAACCTGCAGCTTCAAAAACAGCAACCAAAACAACTTCAAAGCCATCAGCAGCAAAGTCCAAGGCTGCCAAACCTGCAGCAAAACAACCTGCAGCTTCAAAAACAGCAACCAAAACAACTTCAAAGCCATCAGCAGCAAAGTCCAAGGCTGCCAAACCTAAAACTGCAACAAAACCAGCTGCAAAAAAAACAACCGGAACATCAGGCAAATCTACTGCTACAGCTAAGAAAAAAGCGTCCGGAACTGAAGAAAATAAAGATTAATAATAAAATACCATAGCCATGGCACATAAAAAAGGAGCAGGTAGTTCCAGAAATGGAAGAGAATCAGAAAGCAAACGATTGGGCGTCAAAATATATGGTGGCCAGGTCGTTAAAGCCGGCAACATCATTGTCAGGCAACGCGGAACACAGCACCACCCGGGGAAAAACGTGGGAATAGGAAAAGATCATACTCTGTTCGCCATGATTGACGGAGTGGTGGAATTCAGGAAAAAGACCAATAACAAATCATACGTTTCAATATTACCTGAAGAGAATTAAGAATTAATTACTGACTTGTTTAAATCTCCTGCGTTCTATCTTACAAGATAAACCAGGAGATTTTTTATTTTTATCCTTAACCAAACATTCTCTCAGCTATGCTAACACTTCCGTATATCCATTCAAATAAAGCTCAGATCATTGACAGGCTAAGGATAAAGAACTTTGATGCAGCGGGTATTGTTGAGCAGATCATTAAAACTGATAAGATACGGAAAAACCTTCAGGCATCATCGGACCTGCTGCAAAGCAAACTGAATGAAAAATCTAAAGAGGTCGGGAAATTATTCAAGTCGGGAAAGCAGGAAGAAGCCAACCTGATCAAAAGAGAACTGGGTGAATTAAAGGACCAGATAAAAAAACTGAACTATGATCAATCAGTGGTTCTCGAAAACCTGAATGATCTGCTTGTCCAAGTCCCAAATGTCCCCCATGAATCGGTTTCACCCGGGAAAGGAGAACCGGATAATGTAATGGTCCGTGAAGGGGGCAGAATGCCGTCACTGAATAGCGGAGCTGTGCCGCATTGGGACCTGATCAAAAAATATGATATTATTGACTTCGACCAGGGCATCAAAATCACCGGTGCAGGATTTCCTTTGTATAAAAACAAGGGTGCCCGGTTACAACGTGCCCTGATTAACTTTTTCCTCGACCAGAATACCAGGGCCGGATACCAGGAATACCTCCCTCCCCTGATGGTGAATGAAGAGTCTGCATTTGGGACAGGACAGCTCCCGGATAAGGAAGGCCAGATGTATTCGGTTCCTTTAGACAACTTTTACCTGATCCCTACATCGGAAGTGCCCGTAACCAATATTTTCAGGGATACTATCCTGGATGAAGCTCAATTGCCTGTTAAATGCACCTCCTATACACCCTGTTTCAGAAGAGAGGCTGGATCGTGGGGTAAAGATGTAAGGGGGTTGAACCGCCTGCACCAGTTCGACAAAGTAGAGATCGTTCAGATTGCTCATCCCGATAAATCATACGATACACTCGAAGAGATGGCTTCCCATATTGAAAGCCTAGTGATTAAGCTGGAGCTCCCCTATCGGATTATGAGGCTTTGCGGTGGAGACCTGAGTTTTACATCGGCGCTCACTTATGATTTTGAGGTGTACGCAGCAGCTCAGGAAAAATGGCTTGAGATCAGCTCAGTATCAAATTTCGAATCTTACCAGGCCAACCGGCTTAAACTGCGCTTCAAAGAGCCGGGTGAAAAGAAAAACCGGCTGGCACATACACTCAACGGCAGTGCACTTGCCCTTCCGCGAGTGGTGGCGGCGTTGCTGGAAAATAATCAGACCCCGGAGGGGATAAAAATTCCTGAGGTGCTGAGATCCTATACCGGGTTTGATCTTATAAAATAATTACGAGGTGCGAGGTGCGAGGTAACTTAATCGAAGGATACCTCGCAACCCGTAACTCGCAACTTCTTCATTTCTTCCTCTTCTTTCTTAGTCTGCTAAGCCAGATCAATACTGCTGTTACGATAATCAACAGGGGCCAGACATAGACCAGCCCGACTAAAACTTTCAATAATCCCTTCCATCCCCCTTTCAAGGCCGATCCGATCTTTTTTAAGAATTTAAATCCCGGTTCAAAGGTGAGTTTCTGGTAAATATCAAGATGTATCGTACTGAGACTGACCTGGTCATTTAAATACTTTAAGCTTCCTTCTTTCGATTCTATCTCTTCCCTGATGACCCGGAGCTTCTCCTCAACTGCTAAAATATCAGTTATGGTCCTTGCATCATTCAACAGGGCCAGGTACCTCTTTTCCACTTCGCGTTTTGTATTTAACCTGGCCTCAATATCAATAAATTCTTCAGTAACATCCCGTGCATTGATGTTCTTATTATCTACCTTAACTGCCACGCTGACAAGCTCTTCGACCAGTGCATCGAAATTTTCCGCCGGCACCCTGATACTCAGGTTGTTGTTCAGTGAATAATCTGTACTGCTTTCATTTTCCTGGTTGATATAACCGCTATGTTTGCTTACCATACCTTTGATCTTAACTATAGCCTCCGAATATTTATCAACTTCAAATCTTATCCACGATTCCTTTATTATCCTGCGCTCAATCCTGAATGCCAGTGGCTCCTCTGCGAGCCGGCTTTGCCCGGGTGGTCGGGCAGGTTCCATGAATGCTTCGTCGGCTATCGCAGCATACTCGTCCCCCATTTTGTCTGCCGATTTACCGCAGCCGATAATTAATATAAAGATGACCATGGAAATGATGATCTGTTTCATTAAACATTGTTTTATGATTTATACATAAATTTATAAAAATTTAACGATACCTGGTTAACATAAACAAATCTCTCAACCATGATGTTGTACAACTTTAATAAAAATATTTCCGGGATCATAACCTCACTCATCCTTATTTGTTTGCTTGCCGGTTGCAGGAATCAGGCAGAGAACAAAAAAGCTCTCGAGGTTAATAGCATGTTATCGGTGGTATATAGCATTCAGGATACCATAAGCTCAGTTAATGTACAAACACTCCAAGAAATCAGGCAGGTGCTGAGTGATGACCTTGCCTTTATTTATGACAGCATGTATGAGCAGCTAATCAATTCCCCTGTCACAAGCGAATATGCCACTCTCTACTCCAATGTTGAATCTTGTGCACTGGCATGCAATTCCTACCACGAGGAAATATTCCTGCTGGAGAACAAACTGATGGAGCTGCTAGAATTGATCCAGGGCTCAGATCTGGCAGGCGATTCGCTGGACAAAAAAATTCGATATGAAAATGAATTGTTAACAGACATACAAACCAGGGTAGACACCAACCTGAAAAAAATTGCCAATCATATTATATCCTTTTATAAACTTAAACCTCAGATGGACAGCCTGATCATCCTTTCAGGGGTTGAAATGAAGGCTCCATGACAAACCAGGGCAGAGCATATCTTTATGCCGGGATAGCAATTTTTTTCTGGTCCACTGTTGCGTCAGCCTTTAAAATTGCACTCAGGCACCTCGATTTCTACCAACTTCTGTTTATCGCCTCCTGGACCTCTTTTTTTATTTTACTGGTGACTGCAGTGTTCCAGGGAAAGGCCAGGGACATTTTGAACACACCGCCGGGTGGATATCTCAGGTCGGCCTTCTATGGTTTTTTGAATCCCTTTTTATACTATATCATCCTTTTTAAGGCATATACCCTGCTTCCCGCCCAGGTTGCCCAACCCCTGAATATGATCTGGCCCATTGTACTGGTATTCCTCTCAGTGCCATTCCTGAAACAAAAGATTGCTATAAAAAGTTTTATTGCCCTGTTTATCAGTTTTATCGGGGTGTACTTAATTGCTTCTGTCGGAAAACCATTCGATTTGAAAATTAATGAACCGCTGGGAGTGGTCCTTGCCGCCGGAAGTTCAATCATCTGGTCTTTCTTCTGGATATTTAATATGCGTGATAAAAGGGGTGAGCTGGAAAAGCTCGTTATTAATTTCTTCTTTGCATCCCTTTACATCACGCTGATCACAGTATTTATGTCAGGAATTCCGATATCCGTCAATAAAGGTACCTGGCTGGCTGTTTATTCAGGGGCTTTCGAAATGGGATTTACATTTTTTTTCTGGCTAAAGGCCTTACAGCTTTCCACCACCACCGACAAAGTAAGTAACCTGGTTTTCCTGGCCCCGTTCTTTTCTCTTATTGTAATTCATATCTTTGTAGGAGAGTCCATTTATCTGACAACAATATTAGGACTGGTGTTTATCGTTATAGGAATAATAATTGAAAAAATTCGTTAATTTTATTACCAAAGAAATAAATGCAAATCAAAAATAAACCAAAACCAGCCCACAGGCTAATTATTCTTGCAGTATTGCTGGGTTTGATTATAGCTGGTTCATGCAACAAGAGTTTTTTCAAACCAGAGCAAAAAAAACTAACGAAGCAGGCGTTGTATGACCTGATGCTGGAATGGTACCTATGGTATGATACTATGCCTGAGGTAAATATTAACGATTATCTGACTCCCCAGGACCTTCTTGAAGCATTAAGGAACTCTCCAACCGACCGCTGGTCGTACATTCAGGATTCAGAAGACTATTACGATTACATAAAAGCCGGCATGTTTATCGGTCATGGAATAGGCATGCGCTGGTCAAATGACGGCCGGCTTATGGTGGCTTATATTTATGATGACTCCGATCTTTATGATGCCGGGGTAAGAAGAGGCTGGGAAGTGCTGCAGATTAATAACCAGACCATACCTGCCGGTACAGAAATTGATACAGCAATCCTGGGAGCAAGTGAGGTGGATGTTCAAAACGTATTTACACTAAAGAATCCTTCTGGTGTTACCCAGACCATTACGTCGATTAAAAAACAAATTGAGATAAAATCAATTCTGTACTCCGATATCATCACACACCCGGATACAAACCAATCCGATGTGAAAATTGGATATTTTGTCCTCTCGAATTTTGTTTCAACCGCTACTGATGACTTGAATGATCTTTTCAGCGATTTCAAAGATGCAGGTATTGATGAACTGGTTATAGACCTGAGATATAACCCGGGCGGGATTCTTGAAGTCGCGAGGGAACTGGGCAATCTGATTGCAGGAGAGACTGCCATAAAGGGAGCCTTTGTTAACTATGTTTATAACGATAAAAAATCGGCACGCAATGTTACTTTGCGTTTCGATACTTCACAGTATAGTATAGATCCTCCCCGTGTTTTCTTTATTACTACAAATTCTACTTCATTTGCCAGCGAAGTCCTGATAAATGCTGTAAAACCATATC
>CAYZEZ010000257.1:0-6785 GCA_964477295.1 uncultured Bacteroides sp.
TATGACTTTTTCATTTTTTAATTAATCACACTCCTCACTAAAACTGATTTTCCTGTGCGTTCCATCACAGAAAGGCATGCTGTTAGATTGACCACACCGGCAGAATGATGTGATGGTCATTTTCTTCAACTCATTCCCATCTCCATCAAACATAGTGAAATCTCCTCCAACCACATACGGCCCGTCCCGCATGATCCTGATCTCAGTTGGTCTGACAAATGCTTCAGATATTACTTCTTTATCATTCACCTCATTTGCACTTGAACCTGGCTTTGGCGATTTTTTATCCGGATCATTCCAGTCGAAAGTCAATGCCCTGGTGGGACATTGTAATACGATATCAATGATCTTCTCTGTCGGTGCCCCATCCATATTGATCCAGGGCCTTTTCCTTGGGTTGAAAACATCGATGAGCTCCCTGTAACAGGTGGTAGCATGAATGCAAAGACCTGGTTTCCAATTCACGGTAATTTCATTGTTGGAATATTTTCTATCGCCTTTATCCATTTGAAACAGTTTAAAAAATAAAAGTACTACTACCTGGCAATTCCTGCAAGTCAAACAATGGATATTA
Source organism: uncultured Bacteroides sp. (assembly GCA_964477295.1). Lineage (GTDB taxonomy): Bacteria > Bacteroidota > Bacteroidia > Bacteroidales > SM23-62 > CAYZEZ01. The sequence goes on from CAYZEZ010000257.1 coordinate 575, forward strand.
AAGATTGCTTAAAAAACTTTAACGGAAAATTGGCAGCTGAACCTTCTTGTTGCAGAGGGATTTTAAGTTTGGTTAATATATAATATACATACCCTTAATCTACTGATCAGGCGAAGAGGCTTTTCATGCTACTGTCTTGACATTCGCTTAAACAATTAACATTTAGTAAACATTAAATCAAAATAAACTTAAGGTTTTTATAATATTGAGTTGATCGCTGTTCCCTGAAATACAGCTTACTTTGAGCAGGATTTTAATATTATTTTATAATTCTAAAAATCTGAAAAACAGCAAGATAACAACGATCATTTCCTCAGCTATTCCTGCTAAAAGATTATTCCTGGTTCTCATATCTGATATTTTATTTATCACAGCAGGATGGGCACAGACCGGAATTCTCAGGGGCAAGGTGATCGATGCCGAAACAGGTGAAGAACTGATTGGTGCTGCAGTTGTTGTTACTGGCACGACACAGGGGACGATTACCGATTTTGATGGTAACTATACCCTGTCAAACCTTGATCCCGGTACAGTTAGTATTACAGTACAGTATATCTCATATGAATCCCAGGAGTTTCCGGACGTGGTTATCCAGGACAGTGATGTTACATTACTTGTTGTGAATATGGGCCGATCTGTTATAGCAGTTGAGGAAGTGCAGGTCGTAGCACGGGCGCGGCAGCGCACTGAAGCTTCCCTGATGGTAATGCAGCGAAAATCAGGCACAGTTCTCGATGGAATATCTTCACAGCAGATATCACGCCTGGGCGACGGAGATGCTGCAAGTGCACTAAAAAGGGTTACAGGGATATCGGTCGAGGGAGGTAAGTATGTATATATCAGGGGATTGAGTGACAGGTATAGCAAGACAACCCTGAACGGGGCAGAGATCCCTGGTCTCGATCCAAATAAGAATGCCGTTCAAATGGACCTCTTCCCGGCTAACCTCATAGAAAACATGATCGTTCATAAAGTGTTTTCTCCCGACCTGCCGGGGGATTTTACCGGGGGGAATGTGGATATCATTACCAGTGACTTCCCTTCGAGATTCACGCTTCAGTTATCATCCTCTCTGGGCTATAATCCTGGTGTTAATCTCAATAAGAATTTTATTACTTACCAGGGGGGCAAAAAAGATTGGCTTGGTATGGATGATGGTACCAGGGCATTTCCAACCGGATCAGATCAGGTATTACCAGATCCCTATTTTAGTCGTGAAGAAAATGCACTGCTGGGAGATGTTTCAAGGGGATTTACCAGGATTCTTGACTTCGACAGAAAAAAACCATTCTTAAACCAGGGGTATTCATTAGCCATCGGTGACCAGGTTCCAATATGGTTGAGATCACTTGGCTATAATGTTGCCCTGAGTTATTCAAAAGACTTTGACTATTACGATAACGGCCAGAAGAACTTTTATGAGGTCCTGCAAAACGGCTCTCCCCTGAATCCTAAAAAACTTACCGATGACGAGTTGGGTGATGAAAAGGTGATATGGTCCTCAATGTTAAATACCTCCCTGAGAATCAACAGCAACCATAAGATTGGTTTGCGTTTTATGCATAACCAGAGCGGGCAGGCAAGCACACGCTATAACAGGGGATCAGAGCCTGATGAATCAAGGTTCATAGAGGAAAGGACACTGGGTTACCTGGAACGGGCCATGACTACCTTCCAGCTGAATGGCAAGCATGTCATGCCAAAACGGAATACCCTGAATATTGAGTGGTTCAGTTCTTATACGTCTTCCAGGCAAAATGAACCCGATTTCAGGCAGTTCTTTAATGATTATGACCCGCTGGGGATCAGGGCAAACAAAGAACCCAAGCGGGATATGCGTGAATTGGAAGAAGCCAGCTGGGATACCAAAATTCATTTTACATTGCCTTTCAGGGCATGGGACAGGAGTGCAAGGTTTAAGTTCGGTGGGTCATTTGTCATGAAAGACAGGGTGAGTAGTGTCAACATGTTTTCATTAACCCGTCAGGGTAAAATTGATTTTACAGGAAACCCTGAGACCTATGTGGCAGACGAGAACTTTATCACTGGTGATGAATTATTCCCATTCCCTGTCCTGTATTATAAAAATGATGGATTAACCAACCAGGTAAACAGTTATGTGGCTGACCAGGAAGTCTATGCTGCCTATGCTATGGTGGATATACCCGTTCTGGAAAAATTGCGGTTTGTGACCGGGGTACGGTATGAACTGTCTACGCAATTTGTAGAAAATGAGGTCGATACAATTGAGTATAATCCAACAAAATATAGTTCCGGAGAAGGGATATACAGAGACCTTCTTCCTTCCTTTAACCTTACCTGGTCGATTTTTGAAAACATGAACCTGAGGCTCGGATATAACAGGACCCTGGCCAGGCCAGTTTTCAGGGAGCTGGCTCCATACGCTTCCTGGGATTATAAGGGTGGATTCAGGGTGGTCGGTAATCCCGATCTGAAGAGGACATTGATTGATAATCTCGATCTACGGTGGGAGTATTATTTTGCACCGGGTGAAGTGGTCTCATTAAGCGGTTTTTATAAATATTTTAACAGCCCGATTGAACAACGGGATGAACCCATTACCAACAATCCCGAGATCCATTACGAAAATATTGCAGATTCCCGTCTGTACGGAGTGGAAACTGAATTGAGGAAATCCCTTGATTTTATCAGTGTCTTAAGAGATTTCGAGGTTGGAGCAAACATCACGTTCATCCACTCTGAGATGGAAGAAGATTCCGCTTTCCTCGCATCTGCCAGGATGGTGGATTCAATTTATCCTGCGAAAAGAGAGATGTTCGGACAATCCCCATTCATCATTAATGCCAATATAGGATACCAGAATGATTCAATTGGCCTGAGAGCCAACCTGGCATTTAATGTATCGGGACCAAAAATTGTACTCATTACTAAGGGAGGATTACCTAATGTATATGAGCAACCATTAGCATTGCTTGACTTCAATATCAGCAAATCATTTGGAGATCGCTGGGCAGTTAAATTCAGTGTTAAAAACATCTTGAATTCTGCATTCAAACAGACCTATACATTTGAAGATGTTGAGTATTATTTCCTTGGTTATAAGCCGGGTAGAGAATTTAAGATTGGCATAACCTACCTCATTAAATAATATTTATATAAGATTCAATTAATGTTCAGGATACTATTGATTATCACCTTTATCAATTATTATTTACAACAATTTATCCCAATTATTGGATTTAAAAATTACTGATTATGAGAAAAAATTCATTTTTATTTGTCATGTTATGCATGACCGCTGGTGTATTTGCAGGGGATATTACGGTTTCGGATGATGGCAGTGGTGTAGGAACTGTTACCTGGACTGCAAATAATACCTATTTGCTGGATGGATTTGTATTTGTGAATGATGGCCAGACGCTGACCATTGAGGCCGGAACGACCATAAAAGGAAAACCCGGACAGGGTGAAAGTGCAAGTGCTCTGATCGTTGCCCAGGGTGGAAAACTAATCGCCAATGGTACCTCTTCAGCACCTGTCATATTCACAGCAGAAGCCGATGACGGAAACATGCCCACTTCTGTCAATGGCCAGTGGGGAGGGCTCATTATGCTGGGTAAAGCCACTACCAACAATGCTACTGAAACCAAGCAGATAGAAGGGATCCCGACCACTGAAACAAGAGCAATTTATGGCGGTCAGGATGACAGCGATGGATCAGGTACATTACATTATGTTTCGATCCGCCATGGTGGTACGGATATCGGGGAAGGAAATGAGATCAATGGTCTGACCATGGGGGCCTGTGGGAAAAACACCATGATCTCACACGTTGAGATTGTTTCAAATAAGGACGATGGCGTTGAGTTCTTCGGCGGAATGCCAAGACTTGACCATATGCTGGTTGCTTTCGTGGGTGACGATTGCTACGACTACGATGAGGGTTTCCGCGGTTACGGGCAATTCTGGGCAGCCGTTCAGTTTGATGCCGACGGAGACCGCATGGGTGAGCACGACGGTGGACCCAGCGATTGCGAAACCTGTGAACCATATGCACATCCTGTCATACATAATGCAACCTATATCGGTGTTCCCGGAGAAGGAAGAAGGGTTATCACCCTGCGCGACAACGCCGGCGGTGAATATCGCAATTCAATCTTCGCCGAACAGGATAAAGGTATCGACATTGAATTTGTGGAGGAAAGCGATGACAGCTGGAGCCAGTGGAAAACTTACGGTAACCTGATAATTGCAGACAATATTTTCCAGAATATAGCCGACGGAATGGCAGCCAGGATTTTTGCCATGAGTGTTCCGGCAGACGATCTGGGCAATCCAAAATGGGACATTCCGGAAGGTTATGAGGTTGAGTGGGCTGCCGATTTTGAAGCTCAGAACAACAGAGTAGTTGATGCCGGAGTGTCTGTTGATGACCCGGTTCCAACCGGAGATGTCAGTGGTGCCAACTTCACGGATGCACCAGGCTGGTTCGACAGGGTTGACTATAAAGGAGCTTTCAAACCCGGAACCATGTGGGCAGGTGGTTGGTCACTGACCTATGCCAATGAGGATTATATTTCTGATGAAACATCTGTTGATGTACAAAAAGTGACGATGCAGGAAGCTTCTGTTTATCCGAATCCTGTCAGCAGTTTTGCTACTGTGAATTTCGACTATCAGGCAAGAAATGTATATTCATTTAAGGTTTACAGCCTTGCAGGCAGGATGGTCAGGGAAATTACCGATATTACGTCCGGTGAATTTACTTTCAGCAGGGAAAACCTCGTATCAGGTATTTATATCTATGATCTTACCAGCGGGAATGGTGTTTCCTTCTCAGGTAAACTCATGATAAAGTAAAAGATTATCTTTCAAAAAAAGGGGTGAACATCACCTCTTTTTTTTGCTTAAAACCTGACTTTCGTTTTTGGCAGTTGTTCCTTTATTTTACTGATGTCTTCTATCGGGACAGGATTTCCCTGCAACCATAATTCTTCCAGTTGATACATCCTTCCCAGGTCTTCAGGCAGCCAGGTGAGATTGTTGTTCTCCAGTTTCAACCTTAGCAGCTGTGTTAGGTTTGAAATTCCTTCTGGGAGTTCATTTAGTTGATTATCATTCAGTTGGAGAGTTACCAGATTGGTCAGGTTATAGATTTCCAGGGGTATTTCAGACAACCCGTTGAAGCCCAGGTTTAAAACTGTTACTCCCCTGAGATTATTAATGGCTGAAGATACTTTAGTAATTTGATTTTCTGATGCATCAAACCGGTACAGGTATTTGAAATGATAAACAAAATCCGGGATAACATTTATCTGGTTACCATTGATATAAAATCCCTGTAAATATTTCAGCTTAATAAGCTCGGGTGGTACTTCTGCCAGGTCATTATAAGCAAGATCCAGGGAATTCAGAAAGATCAGCTTGCCAATCTCTGGTGATATTTTTCCCAGCTTCTGGCCGTTCAACACCAGCTTGTATACGGTATCTCTTGCCTGCAATGCTTCTTCAACAGATTCATATCTTTTTGCCCTGTAGAGTGGGCCAATTTCCAGCACTTCGTCGGGTCTTTCCATTTTATCCATTACCTGTGCAGATTCTTCGATATTTATGTCATGAGTGGTTAAAGGGCTTTTCTTATTTCGGCAGGATTCCATTACCGTAAAAGCCAGGATGATCATAAGTAGAATAATTATTTCATTTCGCCTGTACATCAGTAATAATATTAAGTGACAGATTTTCAGTTACCTCGCAACCAGAAACCCGCAAACAGTAATCTGTAACCAGTATCAGGGATAGCCTTACATTTTAAATAATAATTAAGATGAAATTAACTTTTTCTGGTTACCAGGCCAATTTATTTTGCAAAATAGCCTGGACAAAAATATTTCATTTTATTCTATTGGCTTAACATGAACTGATGTAAATTTGTAAATAGGTTGGCACAGATATTGAATGGATATGGAAAAAATGTTATGAATTTCAGATTCATCATCATATTAGCATTCATTCTTTTACCATTGAATGGATTTACCCAGGATACGATCAGGACAAGCAGTGATATTTATGTGGCCAGGGGGATAATAACTGACGGCGATACATTGTGGGTATCAGAGATTGACGAGGTTTATGTTTTTCCGAAAAAGGAATTTAATAATTTCTGGCAGAGAAGAAGATACACCAGGTTGGTTCATAATGTGAAGATAGCATATCCCTGGGCTAAACTTGC
>CAYZEZ010000258.1:0-6754 GCA_964477295.1 uncultured Bacteroides sp.
AACACCCGGTCGTTATTTTTATGCTTGATTAGTTTAATAATATCGAGATAACTTGTTAAGATAAAAAAATTACCACACAAGAGGGCAATTTGATATATATCATGATATATAACAAATTATATAAGTATAAATCTCGATCTTAATTATACAGAGCTTACGATTGATTTGAGTTATTTTGAGCAACTAATTATAATGGTATTTGTAATATATTGAGACTTCTATTCAATAAAACTATGAAACAATATTTCAGTTTATTCCTGGTCGTACTCGTACTGATTTTAAGCTCATGTGAAAAAGTTACGCTGGAGCCTTTTTCAGATGTCCCGAATGATCTCAGCCTGTCTGATGATATACAACCCATTTTTAATTCGAATTGCATCAGCTGTCATGGTGGCTCACGTAATCCCGATCTGCAGGAAGGAAATTCTTATAACAGCCTGGTTAATGGCGGCTTTGTCGATAAAGGTGATCCTGAAAATAGCCGTATTGTCAATGTATTGAAGGGAAGCCACAGCTCAAGGGCAAGTGAAATGGAGAAAGCCTATATACTGGGCTGGATACAACAGGGGGCGAAGGACAATTAGTCGTGGGTCGTGAATCGACAGTGTGGGTTCGAGCGTCCGAAAGTGAATGATAACAGTAGATAATATTAATAGATATTTAATTAAACAAAAAAATGAATAGCAGAACAATTTCGTCAGATTACCGGAACCTGAAAATAATTGGATCAGGCAAAATTGCCCTTCTTCTTTTATTGACAGTTAGTTCAATAAATGCCTTTTCCCAGGAAGAAGACAAACCCATTCGTAATGTTTTTGAATCAATTTCACTGGTTGAGAACCAGACAACAGAAAATCTGTATCAGGGTGGATTGAATTTTGAAATTTCTCACAGATTTTCAAAAATCGAGGAGATTAGCGATCTTTTTGGGATCTATGGGAGTGCCAACACCAGGCTGGCCCTTGATTATGGAATCACCGACCGTATTATGGTGGGTTTTGGAACAACGCGGGATTATAAATTACAGGACCTGGAATGGAAAGTAAGCCTCTTGAAACAAACCCAATCCGGCCGGATCCCTGTTTCACTCAGTTACTACGGGAACGCAGTGCTGGATGCAAGAAGTGAAGACAATTTTGGTCCGGCAGATTCATATCGTTCTATACACCGGTTCTCCTATCTTACTCAGGTAATTGTTTCGAGAAAATTCGGGGAGAAGATAAGTCTTCAGGTTGCTCCAAGTTTTGCCTATTTCAATGCTGTTGATCCTGGTTATAAGAATGCCAACCTTTCAGTATCTTTTGGAGGAAGGGCACAGGTTTTAGGTTTAAGTTCAATTATCTTCGAATATGACCAACCCTTAACACAGGGAGATGGTGTGGAGACCTATCCTAATATCTCAGCAGGAGTGGAGATCGGAACAAGTACCCATGCATTCAGATTATTTGTCTCCAATTATAATGCAATCATCAAGCAAAGGAATATAGTTTATAATCTGAATGATCCCTTTAGCGGAGATTTTCTTTTCGGTTTTAATATTTCAGTTGCTCTCAGGTAGGTAGATGTATGAAACGAAAAAAAATCTTACCAATTATTTTTATCTCTTCCTTCTCATTATTTTTCATGTCGGTTGCCTTTCAATTGACTGCAAAGAAAAGTGATAACGAAGATATTGATAAATACAGGGAAATTAATGATTTTGTAGATGATAACGAGGTTTGTTTCAGTTGTCACGGTGGAACCAAATACCAGCTTACCGATGAATCAACCGGTCGCGTGATTACCCGGGTCCTTTGCCAGGACAGGGTCATTTACCGGGAAGATTATTACAATGCAAATCATAAAAGCTTTGCATGCCTCGACTGTCATTCATATGATTATGAGGTGTTTCCACATTCCCTGGAAGGGCGACTTGAAGAACCATTCTCATGTCTCGACTGTCATGGCTATGATGAAGACTATGTGCATTTCAATTTTGAGGAAATAGAAGAGGAATACATCCAGAGTATTCACCCTCAAGCCAATCCTGAATTTAGTTGCTGGAAGTGCCATAATCCCCATACCTACAAAATAAGTATTCGCAATACCGAAAATTTAGCAACAACAATTAGTTATGATAATGCTATATGCCTCTCCTGTCATTCCAATTTTGATCGATTCCAGCTGCTGACTGACAGGGAAGGGATCGATATTATTAAAAAACACGAATGGCTTCCAAACCAGGCATTGCATTTCAGGCATGTAAGGTGTATAGAATGCCATACTCAAATCAATGACAGCATTCTTGTAGCACATCTTGTGCTACCTAAAGAAAATGCGGTGCGCAGATGTAGTGAATGCCATTCACGGAATTCAATTTTGATGCATACCCTGTACAAATTCCAGTCGAAAGAAGCCCGGAATGAATATGGTTTTTTTAACGCTGTGGTGATGAATGAAGGGTATGTGATTGGTGCTAACCGTAATTTCTTTTTAAATGTAGTTAGCCTGCTCATATTTGGAATTACGTTCGTTAGTATAGGAATTCACCTTACATTCAGAATTATCAGAAAGGTATGATAACTAACGATATGACCCACTACACAATTCCCACACCCAATCTGTAACCTGTAACCTGTAACCTGTAACCTGTAACCTGTAACCTGTAATCTGTAACCTGTAACCTGTAACCTGTAACCTGTAACCTGTAACCTGTAACCTGTAACTTTTAACAATATTATGTTCTATCACTATCCGATATATATACGCATATGGCATATTCTGAATGCCCTGTTTTTCCTTGGCCTTATACTTACAGGCCTGAGTATGCAGTACTCCAATCCTGATCAGCCATTTATTTCATTTCCTGTTTCTGTCAGGTTCCATAACATTTGCGGTATTGGCCTTACCGCTAATTATATGATCTTTTTTTTCGGGAACATGTTGTCGGGCAATGGCAAAAACTACAGGGTCCAAATGAAGGGATTAGGCAAACGGTTAATGGCACAATTAATATATTATGCCAGGAATTATTTCAGAAAAGGAAAAGCACCTTACCCTGTAACAGAGCAAAGGAAGTTTAATCCCCTCCAGGCTTTCTCTTATGCATTGGCAATGTATATAGGGCTGCCAATGCTGTTTATTACCGGCTGGGGACTGCTATTTCCCGGGTTAGTGCTGGACAGGGTTTTTGGGGTCAGTGGTTTAATTCTCACCGATTTATTTCATGTTATCACTGGCTTTGTTATGTCAGTCTTTATGTTTATTCATATCTATTTATGTTCAATGGGTAAAAATCCCAAAGACAATTTTCGTGCAATCATTACCGGCTGGTGCGAGGTTCAAAAAGAAACATCGTAACAGTTAAAATTTTATTCAATGTCAAAAAAGAAGGATAAAAAAAGTCGCAGAGATTTTCTGAGGTTGGGCCTTACTGCAGGTATCTCTTCTGCAGCTGGCATTGCAGGTGCGGGTCTGACAATCGATAAAGCACGTGCTTCATCAGGAGAAAAATCAACGGTTCTGACAACTGATGGCAGGTTGGTTGAAGTCGACAAATCCTATCTTGAAGAGAAACCGAAAGAGGTGACAATCGACAGAAATGAATCGATGAAAGGCTTACCAGACCGAAAATTTGTCATGGTTATTGACCTGGCTAAATGTACCAACGCCAGAAAGTGTGTGGAAGCCTGCCAGGAGGGACACTACCTGGATAAGGACCATGAATGGATGAAACTCTATTACATGAAAGATGCCCCGAATGAGGCTCCATACTGGTTTCCAAAACCATGTTTCCATTGTGACAATCCAATGTGCGTAAGTGTTTGTCCGGTAGGAGCAACCTATAAACGCCACGACGGAATTGTATTGGTGGATGCCAAACGATGCATCGGATGTAAATTTTGTATGACCGGTTGCCCCTATTCTGCCAGGGTATTTCACTGGAAGAAACCTGAGGTGGAGCAACCTGATGTGGAATATTCTCCCGAAACCAATTTTCCTGCTGAAGAGGGTACCGTCGGAAAATGTGTCTGGTGCGCCGATCTCCTTAGAAAAGGAAAATTGCCGCGTTGTGTAACAGCGTGTCCTATGGGAGTGATCTACTTTGGAGATCTTGTGGAGGATGCAGTAACCAATGGTGTGGAAACTTTAAGATTCAGCGAACTGGTTAAAGATAGGGCCGCATACAGGTACAGGGAAGACCTGGGAACACATCCTTCTGTGTATTACCTGCCACCTGTCAACAGGATATTCCCTGTGGAACGGGGTTTGGAAAAACTGGATGAGGAGCTATTAAAAAGATATGAAGATCATATTGATCCTAAAATCACAAAATGATGAATAATTACAGCCAGGAAGGGTTATTAAACACTTTCAAGGGTTATCTTACAAAAACAAGTGCAAGATGGTACATCGTCTTTGGGGTAATGCTTATTATATTTTTCATTGGTATAGCCGGTCTCGTCAGGCAGATTACCGGGGGACATATTGTTACCGGGATGAGGGATAATGTTGTCTGGGGAGTTTACATCGTTAATTTTATTTTTTTTATGGGTTTAAGCTATGCCGGCGCCCTGATCTCCGGCGTTCTTCACCTTTTCAAATCGGAGTGGAGGAAGCCTATAATGCGGATGGCAGAAATCATTACTGTCGTTTCTCTTGTAATAGGACCATTTTTCATCTTCTTCTGTATTGGCCGGCTGGATAGATTGTACTTTCTGTTTATCCACCCGAGGATACAATCGCCGATTACCTGGGACGTAATTGGCATATCCACCGACCTGTTTGGCTGTTTTATATTTCTATACCTGTCGTTTCTGGAAGACTTTGCCCTGCTCAGAGATCAGCAAAGCTTTCAAATGCCCAAATGGAAGAGAAAAATGTATAAATTCCTTGCATTGGGTTACCGTGCTACTCCCGAACAAAAAAGACTGGTAAGGATTTCAAGAACTATAATGGCCGCTATGATCATTGCCATCGCCATCATCGTTTACTCTGTACTAGCCTGGATCTTCGGTGTAACCCTCCAGCCCGGCTGGAACAGTACCATTTTTGGACCCTATTTTGTGATTGCTGCCATTTTCTCAGGAACCGGATTGCTTATCATCCTGATGTATATTTTTAGAAAAGTATTCAACCTGTATGAGTACATTACCGAGAAGCATTTTATTAATGTAGGGGTTTTACTACTGATCATTTCTGCCTTTTATGGTTATTTCACATTTAGCGATTATCTGACCAAATGGTATGGATCCGTGAAAATGGATACTGTGCTGATAGATAAACTGTTCTCAGAATTTTACTGGATGTTTATCTTCGCCAATTATGTTGGCATACTCATTCCAATAATAATTGTCGGAATTAAACGGTTCAGGACTGCACGCAACATAACTATAGCTTCGGTTATTGCTGTTGCAGCTCTTTGGGTGAACAGGTATATAATTGTTGTCCCAACACTGGAAACCCCGTTTCTGCCTATACAGGACAGTCGTCCCGATTGGCTGAATTATTCTCCAACCTGGGTTGAAATTTCATTAACCCTGGCTGGTATTGCAGTCTTTTGCATGTTTTATATGGTTATCAGTAAACTGGTGCCAATTATTTCTATTTCTGAAATGACCGTGGAGGATGAAAAAAAAGAGACCATATTGAACTAATATTGAATAAGATGAAAAAATATTTGATAATAGCTTTTATACTGGTAGTTATTGTTCCGGAGTATGTTCGGGGAGCGACACGGGAACCCGGTGATCCAATAGATCCGGTACTGGAACTATTCTACAAAAAAAACACAGAGGATCAGATGTGGCTTAAGGCAACCCTGGTATATTATGTCGACAGGCAACCCATTAGCCTGAAAGATCAACTTGTTAAATTTTATGCCGGTGAGGATTCAATGATTCTCCTGGGTGAAGCTAAAACAGACAGGGAAGGAGTAGCGCAATTACAAATATTAAATTACCCTGAACAAGCTGAAGATATGGATGGGGTTGTCAGGTATTTTGCTGAATATGAGGGAAATGACTCGATTATCCCAACGGAGATGGACCTGTATATTAAAGATGTTAATCTGCAAATTGTTCTGGAGCTGATTGATTCTGTCAAAACTATCCAGGCCATTGCATTCTATAAGTCGGAAGGAGAGAAGATCCCTGTTGCCGATGAGGATATATATTTCTTCGTACCCAGGATGTTCAGTGATCTTTCGGTTGGTGAGGATTTCCTGGATGAAGACGGACAAGTGACCATTGAATTCCCGGATGATATACCTGGCGACGCAGATGGTTACCTTGAAGTGGTAGTTCGTTTTGACCAGCATTATCTCTTCGGAACGGTTGAAAAACGGCAGAGAGTTCAATGGGGAATGCCAACAAAACATGAAATTCCTAAATCCTATCGTGCATTATGGACCCAGATTGCACCTATATGGATGATTGTTACCCTATCCATTATGCTTGTTGGCGTTTGGTCCCATTATATATTTGTTATTATTCAGCTGATAAAGATAAAGAGATTAGGAAAAAATCTGAATAAAGAATAAATTTGGCACAATTATAGTGGTATAAATAAGTATTTTTTTTTGAAATTATTAATCATTAAAGGAGAAAAGACATGAATAAAAGAAATCGAATGTTAGCAGCTTTTACAGTTTTGGCAAGTATTGCATTATTTTTGATCTCCATGGCATTTACAATGCAGGAGCCATGGGAAGTGCCGGCCAAATATAAAAGTATGAAAAATCCGGTTGTCAGCGATGATGCAAGCATTAATGCAG